>DASRIM010000290.1:0-21699 GCA_035649995.1 Pyrinomonadaceae bacterium
GCCGCGTACTTCGACGGCGATCCGGTGCTTGCGACGAAGAAAGGCGTCAACGTTTTGGACCGCGGCTCGCAAGTACATTTCATGGGAGAGTTTCAGGCGCTGCTCGACTTTCCGCCGGCGCCGAAACTGAGCGTGCTCGGCCGTTTGGACCGCGCGAAAGCGACGCAGAGCGAGGCGCGTGGTGAAGATCTCTTCTTCGGCAAGGCGCAGTGCAGCTCCTGTCACACGCCGCCGTTCTACACTGACAACCAGATGCACGACCTCGCGGTCGAGAGGTTTTTCAAACCCCGAATGGAAGGCGGCATGATGATCACGGCCCAGGGCGCGATCAAGACGTTCCCGTTGCGCGGCATCAAAGAATCGCCGCCGTACCTGCACGACGGGCGTTTGTTGACGTTGGAAGACACGGTGGAGTTTTTCAATCTCGTGCTGGAACTGAAACTGACGTCCCAGGAGAAAAAAGATCTCGTCGCCTTCATGCGCGTGCTTTGAAATCTGTGTTAAGTTTTCGCGCGTGAACAAAACAATCCGTGTTTTCGTCGTTGCCGTCTGGCTTCTACAAACTTCGGTAACGTTCGCGGCCGTTGTCCCCAAACTCGTTCCCCATCACATCACACTCGCCAACGGAAAGTCGTTCGATCTTAATCTTCCCGCAGGCTTCGGCATCAGTGTCGCCGCTCAGGGACTGAAGCGCGTGCGTTTCATGGCCCGCAGTCCGGACGATCGCATCTTCGTCACGGACATGTACAACCTGACCGACAACAAGCGCGGCACGGTTTACATACTCGACGAATTTGATCCCGAGTCGATGCAGTTCAAGAAGGTGACGAAGTATCTGACCGGCTTACGCAATCCAAATAGCGTCGCGTTCTACACGGACGAGAGCGGAACGAACTGGTTCTACCTCGCGCTAACGGATCGTCTCGTTCGTTACCATTACGAAGCCGGCGCGGACGCGCCTTCCGGCGAGCCGCAGGTGTTGGCGACGTTTCCGGATTACGGTCTGGGTTACAAGTACGGCGGCTGGCACCTGACGCGAACGGTTGTAGCCGGCGGCAACGGAAAGATCTACGTCGCGGTCGGCAGCAGTTGCAACGCGTGCGAAGAGAAGGAAGAGGTGCGGGCCAGTGTTCTCGAGATGGACCCGGACGGAAAGAACCAGCGTTACTACGCGCGCGGGCTGCGCAACGCGGTTGGAGTTCGTTGGGTGAACGGACGGCTGTTTGCCACCAACATGGGCTCGGACCATCTCGGCAACAATCGTCCGGCGGACACTTTCTACTCGCTCGAAGACGGCGAGAACTATGGTTGGCCGTACTGCTTTCAAGCCGGCGCGCGCGTTCTGGCCGACGTGAAATTCAACCCGGGAAACAAGAAGTTCGACTGCCGCAAAGTGCCTGCGGCGCACACGCCGTTTCCCGCACACAGTTCACCGCTCGGACTGGAATACTTCGACTCGACGCACCACCCTTCATTAGCAGGTTCTTTTCTCGTCGCTCTGCACGGATCGACAAAACGGAGCCTCCGTAGAGGCTACAGCGTCGTCCGAATTGAAGAATCGACTGGCGGTGCCGTGCAGGACTTCATCACCGGCTTCTTCGACGGCACGAAGATCAACGGCCGTCCTGCTGACATTTTCAGCTTCGGCAAGAATGCTTTTCTCCTCACGGACGACCATTCAGGGGTGGTTTATTACGTCTATCGGAAGTAGCTCACTCAGTATTGACAAACCACCCGTTTCTGACGATTATGCCCGTCGCAGTCTCATTCTAAACTGTACTCCAGGTTCCGAACGTGGATGGCGCGCGCTCCCACTAGTAGCCGCGTTAACAATCCGGATCGGGTCACTGCCTGCAAGCAATCTCGTCAATCAAGTCGCTGGACCGTGTTATGGACCGGCATTCTCAAATCTGTGGCTTGCCTAAGTTGACGTTGGGGAGAGCGGGAAATGTTCCTACCAGAAACTGAGGATTTCAAAACGCTGCTGGATGCGGCATTTGCGGAATGGGCGCCGGGCGCAAAAGTCAGTTACAAACGATTGCGAGGCGGCCGCTCGGGTGCAGTGGTCCTGAAAGTCGACATACGCGGCGAGCACGACGGAGACCTGGACAACGGCCAATACATTCTCAAGCTCAGCCGTCATTCAAAATGGCTCGATCAGGATAGCGAGATTGTTGCACATCGACGTGCGACCGATCGCAACACCACCTTTGCGACTCAACACATACCGAACCTGGTTAAAGCTTTCGATCTGGCGGCGGAAGATGTCGAGAGTGGCGGCTACGCGATTCTGTTCGAGATCGCCGGGGCCAGCATGGACGCTTACATGGCCGCCGAAGGACGCGATATTCCGGGCTTTCTCGATATCAGTGAAAAGCTCAGCAAAGACCTCTTGTACGCGTGGACGGAGGGCGAGCCGAGCGAAGACCGCCGGCCGCATGAGCTGATCGAGAGTTGGTGCGGCTATCGCTTGAACCCCGCGGAAGCTCCCGCGCTTCATACTTTCGTCGCGGCTCGCATGCGCGACGACATGGTGTTTGTTGCCGCAGGCGAGGTTCTGCTCAACCCGCTTTCCTTTTACCAGCTTGCAAAGGAAAAGCAGTGGCCGGAACGAAGTTGTTTAGGCGCGTTGCTTCATGGCGATCTACACGGCGGCAACATACTGATCCCGCGAACGAATCATGAGAAACAACCCTATTGGGTGATCGATTTTGGTTTATCGAACGCCGGCTTCGCCGGCTACGATCAAGCCTATCTCGAGGTCTCTCAAATCATCTATTGGCTCGGAAACGCCGATCCCGCTCACCTGATTGGCCTCTTGAAAGATCTCGATGCACCTGGTTCAAAACAGTTTCTCCCGCCCGGGATTTACTGGCTGAAGGATTGTCTTCGAACTATGCGCAACGCGTTCGCAACGTGGCGGCAGAAAGTTCATCAAAGACGAAACGACGACATCATTCGCCAGTTCCTGCTCGCGCGTGTCGCCGCGGGCGTCAACTGGGCCAACAAAGCCATCGACCGAAGCGAACAAACGCTCTCGATTCACGAACGCTTTATCGCGCTGTGTTACGCGGGCTGGGCGGCCAGAGAATACGTCAGAAACTTCGAACCGGAAGACTGGCAGGCTATCTCTTCGTCAATGCCCGTCGGTGCCGCGAAAGAAACCGCCGTTACTGTTACGCCTTCGGCCGACGACAGCCTGTGGCAGGAACTATGGACGCTCGTCGGAGGGTTTTCGCAAAAGGCAGGCAAGTTCATACTCGTAAGCGAAGCGCAGGGAGATCACCCCAGTCTCAAAACCCTGGGCCAACTTCCATGGTCGGCGGTTATCGATCTCGATCCGTACTCCGACACGTCCGGATTACATCGCAACGCCTCGCCAATACTGCAAACCTATCGAGGTCTGCACACCTTCAGCGATTCGTTCCCAGTCACGGATTTTAGTCGAGGCACAGCCTGGATGATGGCAGCCGGATGGGACGTGAAGCGGGAAGACCCAACGGCTTACGAAAACTGGTTGTGGGACAAGCTTCCTTTGATACGCGACTTCGTAAAGCGACTCGAAGAGCAAGTCAATCCAAACCCTGTCTACGTGATCATACTGCCCGGCGCCAGTTTGGATACCACGGCGCCTTTGGCAAGAGTCGGCAAGATCGTCAGTGCCATTTACGAAACGATGCGCGGCCGCGCCACGACCGTGCTGCTCGGCCGCAATCAATTACCGGAGACAGTTTCTTACCATCACATACCGATGGACGCCGAAACGTTCATCGCGCGCGTTGAACAAACGTTCGGCGCCAGTGCTCACCGGAGCACGGCCCAGATTCCCGCCGCCGACGGCGAGTGGCGTTCTATTCCGATCGACTCGTTGCGGACGATGCAAGAGAACTTTCTCGTCCTGCACTCCGGCATTCTGGAAGAAGTGGCGAATGACGAAACGGCCGATCGGCCCAACACCTTCTGGCGCGGCCATCCGCCTACATGGGTAGACTTCAACTTACGGTACGACATTGACAGGCAAATCAACTCCGATTTGGTCAATACGCTGCGTGAAGAGCTGGAAGGCTATCGCAACCATACCGTACTACTGAATCACACGCCCGGCTCGGGCGGCACGACGGCGGCGCGCCGCGCCGCATGGGAACTGCACAACGAGTATCCCGTTGCCATACTGACAAAGTGGTCCACCGCCCTGCCGATAAGAGTCGAAAACCTCTATCGCATCGCGCAAAAGCCCGTACTGCTGGTCGCGGAGGCGTCGGAGCTGAAAGAGAGCGCGCGAGAAGATCTCTACCGCGAGCTGGCCCAGAGCAACGTCCGCACGATCCTGCTTTACGTCCGTCGCGTGTTCAGGGCCGACCACAGCCAGGGGTTGAAAGTATCTGATCCGATGGACCAGGAAGAGGAAGCACGGGATTTTTATCGCGCTTACTCGCTGCTGACAACAGATGAACGCCGGCGCAAAGAACTACGCAGGATTACCGACGACAAAGAGCTCATCCAATATCGCTCGCCATTTTTCTATGGACTAATCACCTACGAAGACGAATTCCTGCCAATCGACACGTACGTCGCGTCACACATCCTCGGCGTTCGCGGGAAAGTGCGGGAAATCATGGAATATCTCGCGTTCGTGACGATCTATTCCGACACTGGCATTCACGAAATACTGCTGCGACGGTTGATCGGAATCAAAGGCGACAACAAATTCAGCCTGGCTGAAGTGCTCGGCGACGGCCCGGCCCGGCTGATAACAAACCGCCAGGGAACTTTGCGCCTGATGCACCAGGTGATTGCCGAACAGGTGCTGAAACACACGATCGGCGGCGGCAAGGACGATTGGAGAGGCGAGCTCCACCAGATCGCGACCGAATTCATCCGCGATGTAGCCACTTCGATCAATCCCCACTCACAAATCACTCTGGAGCTTTTCCGTCAGCTCTTCATCGATCGTTTTGGCAGCAGCATCGACGGTATCGAGGATCGAAAAAACTTCTCGCCGTTGATTGAAGAGATTGACGCAGTGTCAAAACGGCTGGGCCATGGAGTGCTCACGTCGTTGACTGAGTATTGCCCGAAGGGCGACCACTTTTGGAGTCACCTCGGCAGACACCAGATTTATCGTCTGGCCAGTGATCCGGAAAAGGCAGAGGAGTATCTCAGACGCGCGATTGCGCTCAGTCCTGACGATTACATCCACTACCATACACTCGGGCTCGTCGAGCGCTATCGTGTTCGCGAGGTGTTGAGAGACTTCAAGGGCCGAACCGCCAGCGAGATCCTGACCGCCGTCGCCAGTCACTTCCAAAGCGCAGTCACCGCATTCGAAAAATCCAGAGAGATAAACGCGGAGAACATCTACGCGCACATCACGCACGTGCAGATGATCCTCGAAGTCGCAGAGCGGCTGAAGCGATCTTCAGGCGTCGAAAACATCGCCGAGATCGACGATCGCGAACGCGTGACCATCGAGTGGATTGAAAACAACATCGCCATAGCCGAACGGCTGCTTAGCGATACGCAGCAACTGTACGGCACTCTCGATCAGGAAGATTCATATCTCACGTCGTGTTATGCGGCGCTGGAAAAGCTGTACGGAGACATCGACGAGGTAATCCGCCTCTGGGAGATTGCAAACGACAGAGGGCCTGGAACTGCGGTCGGCCGGCGGGCACTCGCCAACGCATACTTTGCACGAAACAACCGTCGCTGGAGCAGCATGCAACTGTCCGAGCTTCAGCGCATCGTCGAGCTGACCGAGCTGAATCTGCGGTCGCCGGGACGCCGCGAGGATGATTATCGTTTATGGTTCGAATCCTACAAGCTGCTCCCCGAGTTCGATATCGATGAAGCGATAGGAAAACTCGGACTGTGGGCCTCGCACTTTCCTTCATGGCGAGCTTATTACTATTTGTATGTCCTGCACTTTCATTTATGGTTTGCCGGCCGCTCCAACTCCCTCAACGAGATGGACGATGCCCTCGACAAATGCAAGAAACTCCATTTCGGCCGGCGAAACATTTCTCCTCAGTGGCTTGGTTATGAGCCTTCGCACTGCCCGTTGATTGCCGATGCGGACCTCGGAGAATGGGACAAGAAGAGCGCCTTCTGGGAAAACACCAGTTCGTTGCGAAGGATCAATGGCATTATCGAAGACGTTAGCGGCCGGCAGGCGGGCAGCATCAAGATCGACGGTAAGATCAAAGTCTTCTTTGTGCCCGCGAGGCGGAAAGACACTGAAGGTAAGAGCACCTTCTACCAGGAGAAGGACGAGAATACTCCGGTAAACTTTTTTGTCGGTTTCAGTCCGGAAGGACTGCGTGCGTGGTCCGTAGAGCGAGGCTGGACCGAGGACGGGCATCGCGTACCGTTTGGACAAGTCGAGCCGAAGTTGGTCCCTGTAACGCTGCCGAGCCCCTCGATATCCGACCAGGTCAAGTACGAAAGAGCACAGTCGCTCAAGCTTTCCCGCGTTTTGAGCTTCATCAACGATCTGGTCCAGGTCAAGACTATGTTGGGCGCCGATCTGACGTTAACGGAGCTGGAAGAGCGACTTGAGGCTGTGTTCGGCATTGATGGGCTGGTGGCCGAACTCGGGTTCCTCAATCTACACCAGTTGGTCCAGGGCCAGGGCAAATACCAGGTGGTCCGCTCTGACGGCGACATGCTCATAACTTGTCCTGACGCTGCGAGTCTGGTTCCGGAAAGAAAACCGCGCATGGCGAAGCGCGAAACGGTCTACGGCCAAATCCAGATGTTTCATGACGTCAAAAATTTCGGATTCGTGGACGACAGATGGTTCAGCAGAGATTTCATCCTGCCTGGGGATCGCCCGAAAGTGACAGGGAAAGGGCAAATCGTCGAATACACACCCGACAAGAACGATCGCGGCCCCATCGCCGTTGGCATACGCATTTTGGACGACACGTTCACCCTCGCTAACGGACAACTGATTACGCCTGCTGAACTACCCGCCGCCGTAAAAGCATCCGTCGAGCGTTACCTGAACGAAGCGATGGTGGGTGAAAAGCCCCTGTCTCTCGATGAATTGAAACAACTGTTGAACAAGGAATTCAAAGGAGCGATTCCTTTGGAGGAGCGCTTGGACGTATCCACGCTGACGGAATTCATTGCGAAGATCGCTGACGTTGAGATCACTGGCGATTACGGCAAGCGCTTCGTTAGATTCAGACAAACGCGCGCGTTTGGACGCAAGGCCACATCGGCGCCGGCGAAACCTCTTGTTGCGAAAGATCAGCCTCAGGTGGACGCTCGGACTTTGGCGGTCAGGATTGTTGAAGAAGCAGAAAAGCAGGGGAAAAGACTGACGCTTTCCGGCGTCTCGACGAAGCTTCACGAGCAGCTTCCCGGCACCGAAAAGTTGGCAAAGAGACTGGGCGTCGCTAAGGTCCTGGATTTTATCAGCCAGATTCCGCAGCTCGAGGTTCACGGTGACGTCAAGAAAGATCCGGACATCCGCATACGTCGAAAACAACTGGCTCCGCCGCCGGTAAAACCCGCACTGAAGCCTGCGGCAGCACCGAAGCCGCCGGCGAAAGCTCCTGCCGCCACAGTCCCGATTGCCGGCGACAAGGCGCTGATCGCCAAAGCAAAGTCCCTCGTGGTTAAACTCGTCGCCGAAACTGAAGCACGCGGCAAACCGGCACAAATCGTTGTTGTCGGCAAGCAGGTAGCGCAACGGCTTTTTCAGCTCCCCATCAACGTTGGTGTGCGGCTTGGTTATCCGTCCCTGCTAAGGTTCTACGCAGACATTCCTGAAATCGAAGTCTACAAGAACATGTATGGAGGCAAGTACTTACGTACTCGAGAAGCGAAGACCGCAAGCATCGAGAAAGCGCCCGCTCCAAAGATAAATGGAAAACCGCCAGCGCCGGAGCTCGAACCGAAGGCGCTCCTCGAAGCTGCTCGTGCATTTGTTCTCGAGCTGCTGAAAAGCGCGGCAAGCCAAAATGAGGATTTGAGAGTTATTGTCGCCGGAGCGAAACTCGGAAATAAGTTCCCGGGTCAACCGGGTGTCAGTCAGCGATGTGGTTACAGGAACTTTATTGAGTTTCTCAGCGATATACCCGAAATCGAAGTCGAAGGTTCGGAGCCGTTACGCTACGTACGATTCAAACAAACCAATGGACGTGAACCTCAAGAGTCTGTTAAGGATCAAAAAGAAGCACCGGCGCTCGTAACGCAAGCGAGGGATCTCGCAATCGCTCTCGTGCGCAAGGCGCAGGCCGGCGATCGCAAACTCCGAGCGTTGTCACTCGCCAGCTCGCTTGCGAGAAAGTTGCCCGGTGAAGGTAGTCTGGCGGCTCGGCTCGGGTACCAAACGTTTGACCAGTTCCTCAAAGATATTCCGTCGCTTCGTATCGAAGGGATCGAACCGATTCGGTATGTAACCCTGAGCTCTGCCGATGAGTTCGACGAAAGCGAAAACGCGAATTAAAAATCGTGTGCTCGTTCACCGCGAGTGTTGATGGGCTACGACGAACTCAAAAACCTGTCTCACGAAGACCTCAGCCTTTTCGAAGAGCGTCTCGAAGCGTTTTTTAAGATGAGCGTGGACGACAGCTTCGTCCGACTGCGGCAGCACCTTCAGAACCGATTCTCACGTTTTTCGAACGCCGACGAGATGGTAGACGTCACGATCTCCCGCCTGATCAGAAAAGTCGCCGAATACGAACGCAGAGGCGAACGCATCCTCGACCTCAGAGCATTCGCGTTGCGAATGGCTTCGCTCATCGTCCACGAGTTCGAGCGGGCGAAGAAGAGAGCGATGCCGATCGATCCGGATACGCGCGCAGATACTGAAGCGACGTCGCCGCCGAAGGAGCTTCGCTACCGACCCGATCCCGACATTCGCGGCATTGAAAAAGAGATTGAAGTGGACTGCATGAAAGCCTGTTTCGATACGCTGCCGGCGGACAAGCAGGCTTTGCTGCTCGAGTACTATCCGGATGAGTCCGTCAAGCCGCAGGAAAAGAAGGCGATCCGCGAGCGGCTCGCGATTCGCGAGGCGGGCGGTGCGCCGGAGACGACGACATCCGCACGGCAGATAAACAATCTGCACGTTAAGGTCAGCAAGCTGAGGTCAAAACTGAGCGAGTGTTTTGAAAAATGCTGGAACGCGAAGACGTCTCGTAACAGTAAGTTGGCGTTTCTCGAAGCGCAACGGACCGGAGAATAGAAAAATACTTTGGTAAGTTTCGGCGCGTCCGAATCACTACATGGAATACTCTCCTCTCACGGTGCTTAATGGAACCAGCCAGTTACAGCGATGACGTACTCGAAGCGTACCTGAGGCACGAGTTGCCGGACGACGCGATTGCCGCGCTCGAGGAACAACTGCTGCGGGACGAGGAGTTGTTTCAGCGGCTGGAAACTGCCGAGATGAACCTCATCGATCGTTATCTCGAAAACGAGATGACTGATACGGAAAAACAGAGTTTCGAGTCTGGGTTTCTGAGCGAACCGGACAACGCGTGGAAGCTGAAGGAGGCTCGTGTCTTTCGTGAGAGTCTGGCGCTGCGGCGAAAGAAAGGGCCGGGTCAGAACGTCGTCCAGTTCCCTGTTGTCTTCCAGCGTGTCTTCGAGTCGGTGCGGGTTCAGCAAATCACGGCCGCGGCGGTGGTTTTGATCGTGCTCACGGTGATCGTTGTGTTGATAGTGGTACGATCGCGGGAAAGCCGGTTGCCGGATAAAAACATCAGCAGCATGAGCACAAAAGTGGGGCCGGGCGCGACGCCGGCGCCGACCGTGCTCCCTCACGAAGAACCTTCACTCTCTCCAGGTAAGCGAACGCGCATCAAGGAGCAGTGGCTTTACTTACGAGAAGCTCGCAGCGGCGTCATGGGACCGGGAGAAGAACTTCCTGTGACTGTCTCGCCGGACACCGAAGTTCTCAGGTTCCGATACGAATTGCTGGACGACGCCGGCTCGAAGGACGTCCTTCGCATCACGATCAAAGACCGGCGAGACTATCCCATCTTCCCCTCGCCTGGAACGATCGACGTCAAACCCACGTCGCTTCGCTATCGCGGAATTGCAAGAAGAGCCATCTCAATCGACGTCCCAATGAGCAGTCTCAAATTCGGCGAGCATTACCGCTTCGAAATCGCCGATCCCCACACCTCCAAGACCTTCAGGATCGAAAGAGGAAAAGAGTAGAATACGCGCACCAGTTGCCCAACCCGTTCGCCGAAAGGAAACCAGCTATGCGTCTTCGTATCTCGCTGCTCCTGATCATCGTCGTATCAGTGGCCGCCCCGGCGTTTGCCCAGAAACGCAACATCACCGAGAAGGATCTGTTCAATTTCGTATGGATCGGCGACCCGCAAGTTTCTCCTGACGGCTCGCGCGTCGCATTCGTGCGCGTGACCGTGAACGACAAAAAAGACGGCTACAACACCGCTATCTGGACCGTCGTAACCGCCAGCGGCGAAACGCGGCAGTTGACGAACGGGCCGCGCGACTCGACGCCGCGCTGGTCGCCTGACGGCAAGTATCTCCTGTTCGTGCGCGCGCCCGAGGTGAGCGGACGAACCGAACCGCCGCAGTTGTTCATGCTGGCGATGGCCGGCGGCGAGCCGTTTCAATTCACCTCGTTGCCGCGCGGCGCCGGTGGTCCACAATGGTCGCCCGACGGAAAGATGATCGCCTTCTATAACTCGGCGACGCCGGAAGAGCTCGCCAAAGCAGCGGCTGCGAAGAATCCGCCGCCCGGCCAATCAACACCGGGTCAACCAACGCCAAGCCCAACGCCGCCTGAGCGCGAAAGCGACGTGCGCGTGATCAATCGCGCCGTCTACCGCCTGAACGGCGGCGGCTATCTCGACTTCAAACATCCGCAACACATCTGGGTCGTCACCGCACCCAGAACCGGCGATGAAAAAGTAACACCAAAACAACTCACCAGCGGACGTTACGACGAAGGCGGCGCGTTCTGGGCCAGGGACAGTTCGCGTATCTATTTCGAGTCGGACCAACTGGACGAACCCTATTACGAACTTCCGAAGACTGACATTTATTCCGTCGCCGTAACCGGCGGCACACCTTCGAAGCTCACGTCGTTCGACATGGGCGCGGGCTCGTTCACACTCAGCCCCGACGGCAAACAACTCGCTTTCATCGGCGCCGTAAGCCAGCCGATTCGTTCGTACTCACAACCCGATCTGTGGGTGATGGAGATGAAGGAAGGCGCGAAGCCGCGTAATCTCACCGCCGATTTCGACTTCGACATCGGCAGCGGTCTGACCGGCGACAACGTTGCACCGCGAGCAGGCGGCGGCAGTCTTCCTGTCTGGTCGTCCGACGCGCGCAGCATCACGGTTGTCTACGCGAAGCACGGCAAAACAAACCTCGGTTCGTTTGACGTTGCGAGCGGCAAAGTGTCCGACGTCACCACCGGAAATCACGCTGTAGTCAATTATCGACCGTTGCCCGATGCGTCGAAGTTTGTGTTGCTGATCTCGACTCCGACGCGCATCGGCGATCTCTTCTGGCTCGACAAACCCGGCGCCCAGCCGCGGCAACTCACGCGCATCAACGACGAACTGTTCGCGAAGTTGAATCTCACTGAACCCGAAGAGATCTGGCACAACAGTTTCGACGGCAGAAAAATTCAAGTCTGGGTGCAAAAGCCGCCCGACTTCGATCCGAACAAGAAGTATCCATTGATACTGAACATCCACGGTGGACCACACGCGGCGTACGGTTTCATCTTCGATCACGAGTTTCAGTGGATGGCGGCGAAGGGTTACGTCGTGCTTTATCCAAACCCGCGCGGCAGCACGAGCTACGGTCAGGAGTTTGGGAACATCATCCAGCACAACTATCCCGGCGACGATTACAAGGACTTGATGGCGGGCGTCGACGAGTTACTGCGCCGCGGTTACATCGACGAGAAGAAACTCGGCGTCACCGGCGGCAGCGGAGGCGGTCTGCTTACGAACTGGACCATCGGACAAACCACGCGATTCGCCGCGGCAGTGTCGCAGCGCGACATCGCGAGCTGGACCGACTGGTGGTACACGGCCGACTTCACGTTGTTCCAACCGTCATGGTTCAAGGCGCCGCCGTTCGAAGATCCGGAAGACTATCGCAGACGTTCGCCGATCACTTACGTGAACAAGATCCAAACGCCGTTGATGCTGATTCTCGGCGAAACCGACTACCGCACACCCACCGGGCCGGGCGGCGAAGCGATGTTTCGCGCGTTGAAGTATCGCCGTATACCGACGGTGATGGTGCGCTTCCCGAATGAGTCGCACGACCTCTCGCGCTCGGGACAGCCGTGGCATCGCATCGAAAGGCTGCAACACATTGTCGGTTGGTTCGACAAGTGGCTGATGGGCGCGTCGAAACCTGAGTACGACATCGGCGAAACGACGCGTAGCACTACGACGCAACAATGAAAGTTCTCGGTCTAATCGGCGGCACCGGCCCCGAATCTACAATCGATTACTACCGTCTGCTTGTTGCAAAGTATCGCAAACAAGCAGACGGTCATTCGCCGCCGCTCGTCATCACCAGCATCGATCTGAAACGAATGGTCGAACTGATGACGGCCGGCGAGCTCGAAACTGTGGCAAACGAGCTCAGCGCCGAGATCGAACGGCTGCACAAAGCAGGCGCGGATCTCGCCGCCCTCACGGCCAACACGCCCCACATCGTTTTCGACGAGTTACAACGTCGATCGCCGCTGCCGTTGATCAGCATCGTCGAAGCCGCGTGTGACGAGGTGCGAGCGCGCGGGATGAGTACGGTTGGATTGTTCGGCACGAGTTTTACGATGGAAGCGTCGTTTTATCCGGAAGTGTTCTCACGCAACGGAGTCAAACTCGTTACGCCAAACGCCCAGGAGCAGTACTACATTCACGAAATATATTTAGGCCAGCTCCTGAAGGACGTCTTTCTTCCCGAAACTCGCCTCCAGCTACTGGAAATCGCGGATGAAATGAAACGCCGCGACAACATCGAAGGATTGATACTCGGCGGCACAGAACTTCCGTTGTTGCTGCGCGATCAGGAACACAACGGTCTGCCGCTGCTGGACACCACGCGCATACACGTCGATAAATTAGTCGCGGAAATGTTGCGTTAACCTAATTAATAAGATCTCGCGCTCACGTGCGCGTCCAAACGTAGTATCATCCTCACATCCCTCTTCAGTTAGAACGACTGGGTTCCCCCTACGTACCCCCGCTTACTTCGTGTTAACGAAAGGAAATCATCATGGGACTCTTTGACAAAATGTTTGGACGCGGCGCGTCGCAGGCGGAACAGCAGCAAGGCGCCCAACAGCGGTTTAACGAGCTCAAGCAGAAATATCAGACGGTGCTCACGGTCTCAGACACCGAAAAAATTCAATTCCTGAACCTTCACGTGCAGGACAATAAGCTTTTCATTCGCGCCATCGCTCCTTCGGAAGAAGCGAAGAACAAGTTCTGGGACCAGGTTAAACTCGTCAATCCAAACGCTGACGACATCACCGCGGACATCAGTGTCGACGCGAGCCGCGCGATGGGCGCCGCGGCCGGCGGCGGCCAGGGCGCGGGCGGTCAGACGTACGAGGTCAAGAGCGGCGACAATCTATCGAAGATCAGCAAACAGTTTTACGGAGACGCGAATGAGTACATGCGGATCTTCTACGCCAACCGCGACAAGTTGAACGATCCGGACAAGATCCAGGTGGGCCAGAAACTCACGATTCCTCCCGACGACGGCAACTAACGCGCGGTGCTGGGGGGTGGCCCTGCGCGGTCACCCCTCGTTACAATCGCGCGCATGAACCAGGACACGCTGCCCGTCATCAAAACATCCCGCCTGGTCCTTCGTTGGACCTCCGAAGACGACATTGACTCCATCTACGAGATCTTTTCCGATCCGCAAGTGATGCGTTACTGGAGCGTCACGCCGCTCATGAACAGGGAAGCTGCTGCCCAGATGCAGCGCGAGATCGCGGAAGGCAATCTGAAAGACTCGGCGTGGAAATGGGGCCTTGCCTTGAACGACAGCAACAAACTCATCGGCACTTGCACGCTCTTCAACCTGAATCTCAGTAACGGACGCGCCGAGATCGGCTACGCCATGGGCCGTCCCTACTGGGGCAACGGTTACATGAACGAAGCGCTGAAAGCGTTAGTCAAACACGCCTTCGACGTGGTGCAACTGCGCCGTCTGGAAGCGGACGTCGATCCCCGCAACACCGCCTCCATCCGCACCCTCGAACGCCTTGGCTTCCAGCGCGAGGGCTACCTGCGCGAACGCTGGCACGTCGGCGGCGAAATCCAGGACGCACTGTTTTACGGGCTTTTGAAACGCGAGTGGAACCAGGGATGATTTGTTAATCCGTGGTGCAAGTCTTTTCATGACAGCCGTTCTTAAGTCATGAAACCTTTCCTAATCCTGACACTAGCGATAATCACCGCCGGTTTGCTGGCGTGCGCCACCGGGCCAACCGACACCATTCCTCCTGTATCAGCCGCCACCGTCCTGCCTACGAAGAAAACGATGCGCGCGTTTGGCTCCGAGCAGGAGCTTGCGCGTTATCTCCGGCAGTTGGCGGAGAAACAGAAGCGAGTGAGGCGCGACGAGCAGTCCGTGGCGGCGCCGGGCGTTGCCGTTGCCGATGGGCCCGTTGCCGCGCCCCAACCGCTCGCGAAAGCTGCCAACAAGGACGGCGCCGCAGACGAGTCCGTAACCAACACCCAACACGCCGGCGTCGATGAAGGCGGCATCGTCAAGATCCATGGCGATCACCTCGTCGTGCTGCGTCGCGGACGCCTTTTCACTGTCGCCATCGGCGACGGCGCGTTAACGCCGATTTCACATGTCGACGCCTTCGCTCCGGACCTCAATCCAAACGGCACGTGGTACGACGAAATGCTCGTCTCCGGCGATACGGTCGTCGTCATCGGCTACAGCTATGAACGCGGCGGGACCGAAGTCGGTCTCTTCAACATCACCGACAGCGGACAGCTCAGCTATCGCTCGACTTATCACCTGCGCTCCAACGATTACTATTCATCGCGCAACTACGCGAGCCGTCTCATCGGCAACAAACTGATCTTCTACGCGCCTTTGTATCTCTATCCGGGCGCCGAAGATCCGTTTTCATCCTTTCCCGCCGTGCGTAAGTGGCACAAGAACGCGAAGCCGGAGGAGTTTCAACGTATCGTGTCCGCCACTCGCGTCTATCGACCGGAAACGCAGATCGACGTCGACTACGGCGCGGCGCTTCACACTGTAACCGTGTGCGATCTCGCCAACGGCGGTTTCGCCTGCCAGGCCACGTCGGTGCTTGGACCAGCGGGACGCGTTTTCTACGTGTCGCCTGATGCCGTTTACGTTTGGGCCAGTTCGTGGTACGGGCGCGCGAAAGACAGATCGCCGTCAACTGTGTTTCGCATGCCGCTCGACGGTTCCGGTCCAAGCGCGTTGCGCGTCTCCGGCAGCCCGGTCGATCAGTTCTCTTTCTTACAGAGCGACGATCAGCACCTGAACGTGCTGGTACGATCGGAGTCCGCCGGCGACGGCATGTGGGCCGCGGAAGTCGCGGAAGGCGACGTGGCGCTCATGCGCGTTCCGGTGATGAGTTTTTCCGACGGCAGCGAAGCCGTCCCGGCGTCGAGTTATCGCCGGCTGCCTAAACCGGAAGGCTACACGTTCCAAAACCGCTTCGTGCAGGACTACTTGATCTACGGCACCGGTAGCGGCTGGGGCTATCCGGAACAAAAGAAAGACGACAAGTCGAACCTTTTCATCGTCAACTGGTCGCAAGGCAATTCGCACCACTTGACTCTCCCGCACGGCGTCGATCGCATCGAACAGATGGGCCCGGACGCGGTGATTGTCGGCACGGACGGAAAAGACCTGCACTTCAGTTCGCTGCGGCTCGGACAGTGGCCCGAGATCGTGTCTCGCTACACGCGGAAAGCTGCTTCACAAGGCGAGCTGCGAAGTCACGGTTTCTTCTACAAACCTGACGGCGACAACACGGGCACACTCGGTCTGCCGATCAGTGTTCCCGGACGCCCGGGTTATCAACATCTCTTCGAATCATCGGCGGCGATCCTCTTCCTGCGAAACGACTCGCTGCAATTTCGCGAAGTCGGCGAGCTTGGCGCACAGGCTGAGAAAGCGGTCAACGATCAGTGCCGCGCATCGTGCGTCGACTGGTACGGCAACGCGCGTCCGTTGTTCCTGCGCGGGCGACTGTTTGCGCTGCTCGGTTACGAGATCGTCGAGGGTACGATCGACGACGGACGCATGAAAGAACTTCGCCGCATCAGCTACGCCCCCGGCCAGGCGAAACCGCGAACGATCACCGATTAGACGCGCGCGCACAATCCGTGATTTATGGCCTCCTGTTTTGGTAAACTGCCCCGTCTCAATCGACAGCAGTTACCTTCAGGAGGCCAACCCCAATGCTCCGACGACGCCAGTCTTCCATCGTCCTTGTTCTGCTCCTCGCGCTCGCGTCCGCCATCGCTGCGCAAACGCAAACCGCGCGACGTCCCCTTAAAGTCGAAGACATGAGCCGCTTTCGCGGTGTGAGTGATCCGCAAGTCTCGCCGGACGGCAACTGGGTCGCTTACGTTGTGAGCACCACGGACGTCAAGGACGACAAATCGAGCTCGCACATCTGGATGGTGAACATCGACGGCAGCAACAATCGGCAGATCACGTTCAGCAACGAGAGCGAGAGCTCGCCGCGTTGGAGCCCTGACGGGAAGTACATTTCTTTTACTTCTTCACGGCCCGGCAAAGCGCGCGGGAACCAGGTGTGGCTCCTGGATCGGAACGGCGGCGAAGCGATGCAGCTCACCGAAATCAAGGGCCGGCTCCAGGGACACGAATGGTCGCCCGATTCGAAACGACTGGCGCTCGTCATCGGCGATCCTGATCCCGAAGCGGATCCTGGTCCATCGCCGCAGCCCGGCGCGACAGCGACACCGCGCGTCCCCAAACCGATCGTCATCGATCGTTACAGATACAAACAGGACGGGCAGGGTTACCTGCTGTCCGGCCGCCACACCTACATCTATCTCTTCGACATCGCGGCCAAAAAGCTCGAGCGGTTAACAAAGAGCAAGTGGGACGAAAGCTCGCCTGCATGGTCTCCCGACGGCACTCGCATCGCTTTCATGAGCAACCACGCCGAGGATCCGGATCGCGATCCCGCGGCGCAGCTCTACGTCGTCGAGGCAAAACCGGGCTCGACTGAGAAAGCATTGACGCCGATGACGACGCGCGCCGGACGTTCGCGTCCCGAATGGAGCCCTGACGGAAACTGGATCGCGTTTCTCGAAGGCGAGGAGATGAAGTACGGCGCATACAGCATGGACCATCTCGCGCTCGTAGCGTCCGACGGCAGCAAGCCGCCGGCTCGTTTCAAGCCGACCGAAGAGTTGGACCGTGGAATTGGCACAGTTCGCTTCAGCCCGGACGGCAAGTCGATCCGTTTTCTCGTCGTGGACGATCGTTCGGTCTATCCAGCGCGTGCGAACCTCTCAGGCGGCAGAGTCGAACGCCTTCTCTCGCCGCCGGTCGTCGTTTCCAGTTGGAACACCGCCGGCGGACGTTCCGTCGTCCTCTCTGGCGGCGATTCGAAAGCTACTGAGATCTACGTTTGGGAAGGCGACAAGCTGCGCCAGCTAACGACGCAGAACGACGCGCTGCTCGCGGAGCTCAATCTCGGCGTCACGGAAGAAGTCGGATTTCAAAGCAAAGACGGCACTCAGGTCAATGCACTGTTGACGTATCCGGTCGGCTACGTGAAAGGCACCCGAGTGCCGCTGCTGCTCAGGATTCATGGCGGTCCGAACAGCCAGGATCAGCACTCGTTCAGTCTCGAGCGACAGATGTTCGCCGCGCATGGTTACGCGGTGTTGGCGGTGAACTATCGCGGCAGCGCCGGCCGCGGCGAGAAGTTCTCGCGATCGATCTTTGCCGACTGGGGCAACTACGAAGTCCAGGACCTGCTCGCCGGCGTGGACCACGTGATCAAGATGGGTGTCGCCGATCCCGATCGGCTCGGCATCGGCGGCTGGAGTTACGGCGGCATCCTCACTGACTACGTGATCGCCACCGATAACCGTTTCAAAGCCGCGACGAGCGGCGCGGGCGTGGCGTTCACCGTCGCCTTCTACGGCACCGACCAGTACATCATTCAGTACGATCACGAGATTGGACCACCGTGGAACCCGAAAGCGTGGGAGACGTACCAGAAGATCTCCTACCCGTTCCTTCATGCCGATCGCATTCAAACTCCGACGCTGTTTCTCGGCGGCGAACGCGATTTCAACGTGCCGATTCAAGGCAGCCAGCAAATGTACCAGGCGCTGAGGACGCTCGGGATCGACACACAACTGATCATCTATCCAAACGAGAACCACGGCATTCAGCGGCCGAGCTATCAACGCGACCGGATGGAGAGATATCTGGCGTGGTACGACAAGTACATCAAGCGGGCCGCTGGTCCGTCGAGTACTTCAACCGCGCGCTAACGCAGGCGTCGAGGAACACACACAGATGAATCTTCAACGTCTCGCTATCACACTGTCCGTTTCATTCCTGCTCGTAGCCGCTCCGTTACCTGTTTCCGCTCAGGTCAGGCGGGCCGCGCCGCCGCAGCCGATTCGCGAAAGAGACATTCGCGCGCAACTGGGTTTCCTCGCGAGCGACGCGCTGCAAGGGCGCGGAAGCGGCACCAACTACGAACGTATCGCCGCGGAATACATCGGTTCGCAGTTTCGACAGTTCGGGTTGGAGCCGGCCGGCGATGCCGATAGTTCAGGTAACAAAGACTTCGTGCAGCGCGTCGTGATCGAATCGACGCGATTCAGCGGGCCGCCGTCGCTCACAGCCACTGCCGGCGCGAATACTAAGACGTGGCAATTCGGACAAGACTTTCTCGTCTCCTTTGTGCGGGCGACGAAGATCACGGGCGATCTGCAAGTGATCGCGCCATCGGGAACACCCGCGAAAGGCGCCGTCGTCGTCTTTAAAACGATGGAAGGCGGCGACAGGGAGCGACAGGAGGCCATCACCAAAGCACGCAACGCAGGCGCGGCGGCTGTCGCCTTGATTGAGTCGGAAAACAATCGCCGAACGCGCGAAGCAGGTAACGCCAGGTTGCCGTCTCTGCGGGGATCGATCCCTGGTGATGCACCTGAACCTGCTTTCGTCGTGATAGGGTTACGCAAAGAGGCGCTGGATGCGTTGGCGGCGATGGGAGACGGCGCGAAGGTCGAATTCAGTGGACCAACCTCAGCCGCAGATACTCGCACGACCTGGAACGCAGTCGGCGTTCTGCGCGGTTCCGATCCAAAAGCGGCGAGTGAAGCGATCATGCTCAGCGCCCACCTGGACCACGTCGGCGTCAACGAGTCGCTCACCGGCGACAAGATCTTCAACGGCGCCGACGACGATGCTTCGGGTTGCATCGCCGTGCTCGAGCTGGCGCGTGTGTTCGCTTCGGGACGGCGCCCGCGCCGGACGATCTACTTCATTTGTTTCGGCAGTGAAGAATCAGGCGGCCATGGCGCTCGTTACTTTATCGCCAATTCACCGGTGCCGCTCACGCAGATCGTCGCCGATCTCAACTTCGAAATGCTCGGCAGGCCGGATCCGAAAGTCGCGGCCGGGACACTCTGGTTGACCGGTTACGAGCGCTCGACGCTTGGCCCAACTCTCGCCAAACAAGGCGCGGCGCTAGTCGCCGATCCGCATCCCGATCAGAACTTCTTTCAGCGCTCGGACAACTATACGCTGGCCCTGCGCGGCGTCGTGGCCCATACAATCTCGAGTTTCGGTCTGCACGCGGACTACCACCGGCCCAGCGACGACATCAGCAAGATCGACTTCCCTTTCATGACGCGTTCGCTCAACTCGCTGGTAGCGCCGATTCGCTGGCTCGCCGATTCCAACTTCCGCCCGAGCTGGCTGCCGGGGAAAGCACCCACTCGTTAAATGGAACCAAAATTTTTCACTTCGCCGGAGAAGTTTCGCCAGTGGCTCCAGAAGAACCACGACAGCGCCAACGAACTGCTGGTCGGCTTTCACAAGAAAGACTCGGGTAAGAAGAGCATCACTTACGCGGAAGCGCTCGACGAGGCGCTTTGCTTTGGCTGGATCGACGGCGTACGCAAGAGACTCGACGAAACGAGCTACACGATTCGTTTCACGCCGCGAAAGCCGAAGAGCATCTGGAGCAACGTCAACGTCAAGCACGTCGAGCGGTTGAAGAAGGAAGGGCGAATGGCGGAGCCCGGCCTCAAGGTCTACGCTCAGCGTGATCCGAAACGCACCGGCATCTACGCTTTCGAAAACAGGCCGAAAGAATTTTCACCCGAGTACGAAAAGAAGTTCCGAGCGAACAAAGCCGCATGGGAATTCTTCCAAACGATCCCACCATCCCTGCGAAACACTTACATCTTCTGGATCATGGGCGCGAAGAAAGAAGAGACACAACTACACCGGCTCGAACTACTCATCGAAAGTTCCGCAAAAGGCGTCCGCTACGGCAAGTTCCTCGCGAAGCCAAAACGCGGATAGAATAATCGCCGCGTAATGAATAACAAGCCGCCGGGACCCAAAGGACAACTGATTATGGGCGTGATGCGCGAGTTCAATCGCGATACGCTCGGTTTTATTGAACGTTGCCGCGATTACGGCGACGTCGTTCGCACGAGATTTCTTTGGGTCAACGCATTCTTTCTTTACAACCCGGCCGACATCGAAACGATGTTAACGACCAACGCGCGCAGCTATCGAAAGGCGCAGTCGTTGCGTTCGCCATTCTTCCACCGGCTCGTCGGAAACGGCCTCGTAACAAGCGAGGGCGAATTCTGGCGGCGGCAGCGACGTTTGGCCCAACCGGCGTTTCACCGCCAAAGAATCAGCTCGTACGGCGACATCATGGTCCAGTACGCGCAGCGAACGATCGCCAACTGGCAGGACGGCGAACAGCGCGACCTGTCGCGCGACATGACGCGGCTCACGCTCGAGATCGTCGTCAAGACGCTCTTCAATTCCGATGTTTCAAAAGACGCGGACCACGTGGGCCAGATACTCACCAGTCTCGTCAAACCGTTCGCCTCGCAGGCGACCTTGAAGTGGATCCTCGACAACCGGCTGCCGACGCCCGGTCACCGGCGCTATTTCAACGCCGTCAGCGAGATCGATCGCATCGTGTTTCGCATCATCGCGGAACGCCGCGCCAGCGGTTACGACGAAGGCGATCTGTTGTCGATGCTGCTTCAGGCGCAGGACGACGACGGCACGCGAATGAACGACGCGCAGTTGCGCGATGAAGTGATGACGCTGTTTCTCGCCGGACACGAGACGACAGCGCTGGCGTTGTCGTGGAGTTGGTACCTGCTGGCGTCGCACCCCGAAGCGGAAAAGAAGTTTCACGCCGAGCTCGACGAAGTACTCGGCGGAAGAACGCCGACCGTTGCGGACATGGCGAGCCTCAAATACACGGAGATGATCGCGAAAGAGGCGATGCGACTGTATCCGCCGGCATATGCGGTCGGGCGCGAGGCGATTGAAGAGACCGAGATAGGCGGTTTCCGCGTGCCGAAGGGGACGCAGCTCTTCGCGTTTCAGTGGGTGACGCATCGGGACGCGCGCTTCTTCGAAGATCCCGCCGCGTTCAAACCGGAACGATGGACCAGCGAG
>DASRIM010000291.1:0-20136 GCA_035649995.1 Pyrinomonadaceae bacterium
ACCGTAGAGTGGAACGTCAACTGTTTGAGTCGCTGTTTCCTGTTTGGGCAGGTTCTTCTGATTGCGCTGAAGCGAAACGAGTGTCTCTTCAAACAAAGGACGCCGCTTGTCTTTGCACTCGGCAACCGTCGATGGCTCTAAAACGACGGTGCCCGCGACTGACGCAAGCGGCCGTGCGATCAACTCAATGCCCGTAACGTCCGCGCCTTTCACCGTGATTCGCTTTGGTTCCGAAACGAGCAGCTCGCCGCCGCGGGCAGCGAACGACGTCCAGATAAAATAATCTCCATCTGCTACACCCTGAAACTCGAAACCTTTCACGCGCGCGTTTTGATAAGTGAACACGCTGACGTCAAGCGTCGAGTTGACTACCCGAGCAAGGTTGACTCGCATCCACGGATTTTCCGGTGTACTGAGCGCGTTGACGTTTCCGCTGACTGCGTGACCGCCAGTTCCGCGATAGCGAATGTCGACGGTGCGTTCTTCGCCGCTGCCGAGCGATATTTCCTCGGCAGTATCTCTCGTCGACGATGGCGCAAAGGTGGGAGCATCGTTGTCGTATGCGTTTGCGCCCGTGCCGGAGAACCCGCGGCCGCCCGCAGAGATGACATAAGTCCCGGGAACCAATCCAAAGATCCGATAAACGCCACGATCGTCGGTGAGTCGATCCCTGGAAGGCTCAGTGCGTGTGGGCCGTCCGTTGGCGTCGCGAATCATCAACGCACGCACGCGGACAGCGACAACCGGATCGTTTCCGGCGGTCACGACTTTCCCCGTAATCACTCCGGCCTTGATCATGTTCAGTGTGATCGAATCGCCCGCTCGGTAGATCGACTCATCCGGATCAGCGGGCATGCTGACGTAAGCAGGCGCGCTCACCTCAACGCGATACATGCCGGGCTCGAGGCCCTTGAATTCGAAGTCGCCGTTGTCGTTAGTGGGAACCGTGCGAGACTGGCGCGATGAGTTGACGCTGGACACGGTTACGGTCGCGTCCGTCACTGCTTGACCGTCGGCAAGTACTCGTCCTTTGATCGAGCTGAGTTTGGTGTTGTTGTCGGAACCCTGGGCCAGTGCCTGCGTCGAAAGCGTGTAGCTATACGGCGCCAGCAAAGCGGCCGTTAGGAGTAGGACCAGGCGAGGTGTGCCGAGCATCGTGGCTATTGACTCAGGATTGGTGATTCAAGGTTTTGGGCTCGCGCTCAGATTCAGAGTTATCGTTACCTCAGTCGTTACACCATTGCTGGTGACGACGGCCTGCCGTGCGGACACCGGGCCAGTTCGCAGGTAAGCGTTGACGCCGACTTCATAATTTCCCGGCGGCACGCGTTCGAAAATGAATTGGCCTCGAGCATCCAGGCGCGTGTGCCGAATCGTCAACGAGCTACCCGGACGAATGAACGCCGCATCAATGTGCGTGCCGGCAGGAAGCGTGCCGCCCTCGATCCGAACAGTTCCGCGAATTACTCCGGTGCCGTAGCCGGCGATCAGTCGCACGCCGGAAATGTTTTCACCTTCTTTGACCTGGAAGCCACGGCTCTTGTCGACGCCGTTATGATCGATCGCCAGCAGCGCAAATTCTGGTGTTGTGTTCCTGTCATTAGCACGCAGCTCAATCTGAGCCGTGCCGGGTTGCAACGGACCGAGCTGAAAACTCCCGTCAGCAGCGATGTCGCTATAGCTCACAGTGCCGATCGAGTTACCTCCGCCCCCGAAGGAGTATGCCTGAAGCTGCACACGCGATAGTCTCGCCAGAATGGATCGGTCGTCTACGCCTTCGACGATCACCTTGCCGGAGATCGTCGATGCACGACGAACTTTCACCTCAATATCGCTGACGTCACCATCACGAATCGTAAACGACTCTGACGCGCCGTAATTACTATCGCTGTTGCTGCCCAGGACGCTGACCGCATACGTCCCTGGCGGGAGATTGTCTATCTGGAACGATCCACTGTTTGTGGAAACATTGCGAACGCTTATATAGCCGCGCGTTTGGTTTGTGTCGGAGAGAACTGTCACACCGAAGCTGACGTTCGGAACAGCCTGTCCGCTCCTACCGTCGATAAAACGGCCGCTCGCCGAAAAACCAGTCGCTGCGCGGGTAACGGTTATGTCGATGCCGGTAGCTTCGCTGCCTTCGGTGACCTCGACAGTGTCTGCCTTTGCTTCGTCCGTGATGTCGGGATGGAATGTTTGCGGGTAGAACCGTTTTCCGCTGGTGGCGATAAAAGCTGTAAAGTCTGGGTTCCCGATCGCCACTTTGTATGTGCCGCCCGGTAGACCATACGCGCGATAGACTCCACGATCGTCGGTGCGAATGTCGTTGATGCTGGGATAGATTGAGCTGAGAAGTCTCTGCAATTCCCGCTTGACGGGAATAATCTGAACCTGCTCATCGGCGACGGGCCGTCCAGTAGAATCCGTCACCTTGCCTGTGATTACTGCGCCGCGCGTTAGAGTGAAGTTGATCTCGTCGACAGTTTCGCCTTCGACGACTGTAATGTTCTTTCCCTGAGGATACCTTCCGGTCGCTTCTGCTACCGCGAATGCTGGAACGAACGGCCAAACGTAGTAGCTTCTGGGCGGAAGATTGGAGATTCGAAAGCGTCCGTCGTCATCCGTTACGGCCTTGAATTGCAGTCCCGAGTTTGACAAGGCCTCGCCGCTCATCGTGACGGTGACCGTCACTCCCTCGACGCCTTTGTTAGCGTACGTCACGCGGCCCGTGATCGATCCGCCTTTACTCTTCGCGTTCTCTTGTGCTGAGACGACGCCGATGCACGTCAGCACGAGTGCGACGAGTAAGTTGAAGCGGACTCCGGACGCCATGTTCAGATCACGTTTGAACGGCTTGTGTGTTCCTCAAAAAAATACGCTGACACGAACGCTCGTGAAATGCGCTCGTACTCTATTCATGATCTGCGTTCCGCGCAAGGCAGACGATCGCCGCAAGTATCGAAGTGCTTGTTGTGGCTCTTAACGATTATCGCGTCACGTTAGGCGCACAACATCGGCCTGCCTGCCAACCTGCGCACAATCCGACGGCGACGCCGATGCCAACAGCCGTTCCAATGGATTGCCAGGGATGGCGTTTGATGAAATGCGTGGTGTCTTCGATACAGTCCTCGGTGGCGACTATGCCTCGCTTGAACGTACGCTCGACCGTGTGTTTCCCATCTTCCATAACTTCGTTGCAGAGCACCTTCGCCTTGTCGGTGAAGTTTTCTATTGTGTTAGTCTCCATTTTGTTTCTCCTTTAGTGGGGGCCACGAGTTGTGTGCTCAATCGTCTTTCAGACAGAGCCCCGCTGTTTCCCTGCAACGTATATGCCTGGGTGAATTCTTCGAAATTTCGAGGGTTTTGGATTCTCCGCGTCTCTCGATAGCGGTTTTTTACCCGGCCTGGCGGAAACCTGCACAGACACAGACGGTCATGAGGCCTCCAACCGAAACTCGCAACATAATCTCCATGATCGCTCGGCAAGAAACGGCGTATGCTTGCGCCTTCCTCGTGCAACCTTAAACCAAACGACCAGCGTTTGTTCGAGCCAGGGTAGGTAATCAGGCGTCAAGTCGTCCTGAATTCTCCTGTGATCCGCAATCGCCCGCCCCCGCATTGGAGGACAGCCGTCACGAGTATTTGTCCTCAACCCCCGCTTCCCAGAGGTTCTGTCATGAATAAAATACTTGAACCGCCAGTACCGGCGCCCGGCGAGACGTGCGGCTGCACGACATGTGCAGATCGGCCTCAGTTGTTACCGCGAGTACATCTGTTCTCGGGTGAGTTTTTTGAGACCGCCGAAGATCTTCGAATCCGAGGACGAGGGCTCGACTTTGTGTGGGCACGAAAGTATAGATCCCGCAGCGGGCCCAACACTGCCCATGGTAATCGATGGGATTTTTCCTACAACATACGCGTCGAACCTGGTCCGGACGACACGGTGAAGCTCTTCAACGGCGACGGCCGCGAGGATGTTTTCGCGCGACAACCGGATGGAACGTTTGGCCGTGATGAGTTCTTCGTTGTTGGTCGTAAGAATGACGACGGCACGTTTAGTTTCACGTTCCCCGATCGCGGAACCTGGAAGTTGCGGGCATTCGACGACAGTGCCGGCGGTAAAATCAGCGAGATCGTCGATCGGAACGGGAATCGTTTAGCGTTCAATTACGACTACGACGGTCGCTTGATAGAGATCGTCGACACCCTGAACCGTCCAATCCGCGTCGAGTACGATCGCGGGGGTTTCATCCAATCGGTTACTGACTTCATCGGACGTCAGGTCGTCTACACTTATTACGGCGAGAGTGATCCCAATGGCTCTTTCGGGGATCTCGCGACTGTAACCAGGCCCGCCGTCATCGACACGCCGAATGGAAATGATTTCCCCAAAGGGAAAACTAGTACCTATACCTACTCAAAAGATTTCGCCGACGAGCGCCTGAACCACAACCTCCTGACCATCACGGATCCTAACGGTCAGACCTATCTCAAGAACGTTTATACCGAAACCGAGGAGCCCGAGGACTTCGACTTCTGCCGTCTGCGCCGGCAGATTTGGGGCGGCGACGAGCGAGACGTGATCGATATTGTCTATGAGGTGATGCATTCCAGAGATCCAAATGGCCCCGTGGTTATGGCCATCGTCAACGATCGCAATCGCAACGTGAAAGAGTTTCTCTTCGACTCGAAAAACCGTTGTATTTCGAAACGAGAATACACTGGCCGGGCTCCTCAGGTTGCGCATACCACAGTCAGCGACAATCGTCCGACCGGACAACTGCGCGAAGACGATCCACCATTTTTTGAAACCCGCTACGAGTGGAATTCCGACTCACTGCTGACTCGACTCATCGATCCCAACGGAAAGATCACTGAAAGACAGTTCGAAGCAGAGTTGAATCCGAACGTTGACCGGCGCTTTCGCGGAAATCTTCGCGAGTTGCGTTTTCTGCCAGGTCCGCTCGGCGGCGAACAATCGTCGCTCGTTCAAACGTTTGAATACGAACCCGGCTTCGGTTGTTCGTGCGCGGACAGCTTCGTGTCGAAGGCTACTGATGCACGAGGAAACGTTACCGTTCAGCGTTTTGATGACCGCGGAAATGTGGTGAGCATTCAGCACCGCATCGATTCCATCGTAGAGGATTTCGAATACGACAAATGGGGGCAGCTCACGCGTCATGTTCACCCGGATAACGGGAGCGGCCATCGCCGGGTCGATCGCGTCGTGTATTACACAGAAGCGGACGGACATCAGAACGGCTACGTCAAAGAACAGGTCATCGATGCAGACAACTTAGCACTCGCGACGAGCTATGAATACGATCCGGCCGGAAATGCGACTCACGTCATAGATCCCGACGGCCATGATTCGCTCTACGTGTGGAACGCGTTGGACCAAAACGTCCGCCGTCTATCCGCCGAGAATAACGATCGCGGCGAACGTTGCGTGGTGGATTTCTTTTACGACGCTAATGACAACAAGATCCGCAAGAGCACGCACAACTGGAACGACGAACGAGCAGTCCAGACGCTCAACACGACTCGAGATTACGACGTCTTCAACCAGTGTATTCGCGTCTCGCGTCAAGTTACTCCCGATCATCGGGTAGTTACCGAATACGCGTACGACCAGAACGGTAACCTGGCCCACATTCGATATGGCGAGGCGACGAACGGCAATCAACCTGCGAATGGTGTGCAGATGATCTATGACGAGCGCGATTTGCTGTTTCGGAAGATTCGCGCTGCCGGTGACAAACTCCAATCGACCACTCAATATGATTACGACCCGGGTCGCAATCGCACCCGCACGCGAATCGGGCTCGAAGATCAGCCGCGAGAGTACCTGCGCGCTTACGATGGTTACGGCCGTGTCATGCGCCTCACTGATCCCGCCGGCACTCAGATCGAGTATAGCCACGATTCCAACGGCAATGTGCTGTCTCAACAGATCAGGGGCGCTACACGCTACGGCGCAGCCGCAGAGCTGCGCGTGTTCGAGTCGCGCAGTGTCTTTGACGACATGGATCGGTTGACGGCAGTCGAAGTCGATTATTTCGATACGGAAACACAGTCGGACATCGGAAGAGGCAAGAGCGTGTTTCGGACGGAATACGCGGCCAACTCAGCCGTGATACGCAAGATCGACGACAACGGCCACGAGACGCGCATCGTATACGACACCGCCAATCGCAAACGAGATGAAATCGACCACCTCGGCAACACCGTAACGCACGAGTATGACCGCAGTTCAAATGTCGTTCGCGTAACTGAAGTGGAGAAGTCCGATGGCGGAAGGTCTGACCAGCGTTCTGTCACCACGCTGGAGTATGACGACGTGGCGCGGCTCGTCGCCGTAAGTGACAGCAGTGGCAACACTCAACGGTTTACTTACGACTGTCACCGCAACCTTAGATCGTTCGTGGACACTCTCGGCAACGAAACTCGCTTCAAATACGATGGATTGAGGCGCCTGACTTCCGCTTCGCGTGTGCTTACCGATAATGGAAAACCAAACGACGCCATCGTGACCACGCAAACGTGGGACGATAGCTCGCGGCTGACAAGCCGGCGCGACCCAAACGGGAACGTCACTACGTACAGCTACGACCCTTTGAATCGTGAGATCTCCGAAACGTATGCTGACGGCACGGCCCATTCTTATACGTACGACGTGCACGGTAACCGCATTGCCTCGATCGATCCGAATGGTACCGTGATCAAAACGAGCTACGATCTCCTCGATCGCCCGATCGAAACGTCAATCGCTGCCGGTGAGGGCGTGTCAAAGCTGGTGACTCGAGAGAGTTACGAATACGACGCGCTCTCGCGGCTTACGCGTGCGCAAAACGACCACTCCGTTGTCACACGCAGCTACGACTCGCTATCGCACGTCGTTCGCGAAGAGTTAAACGAACGAAAAGTCGCCCGCGCCTTCGACGGCGTGGGAAACAAGCTGCGCTGTACTTATCCGTGTGGACGCGAGATTACGTTCGACTACGACGAACTGAACCGCAAGACAAAGGTTGCTGACGCTCGCGGCCCGATCGCTGCTTACCGTTATATGGGCGCTTCGAGATTGGCTGTCAGAGAGGTCCAGGGATCGCAACCGGCGATCGTGACCAGCTACGACTACGATGAAAACAAACATCTGATTCGAACGAAGCACGATAACGGCGCCGGTGAACCACCACTCGCCAATCATGAGTATGCCTGGGATCTAATGCACAACAAGACACGGCGAAGTGAGTCACAGAATGGAACCCAGGTACTTACCCGTGATTACACCTACGACTCGATCTATCGCCTCCGGCAGTCCGCGGTTTCGGAACGCGGCCGGCAACCGAGCCTGGTCCAATACGAGCTCGACCCAGCCGGAAATCGCGTTAACGTCAACGGCGGTACTACGCCCGGCGCTTACGTCTTGAGCTGTGATAAGCCTGAACCTGCTGACAGTTTTGTTAATCAATACACGGCCACTCCATTCGACGAGCGACGTTACGATAGAAACGGTAACCTGATCCTCGTCGCGAGTAAGGATGGAAAGCGCCGCGAGATCACTTACGACCACCGCAATCGGATCACGAACTACTCCGTTCCCGCGGGCCGAATTGCCGTCAGCTATCAGTATGACGCTCTCGGCCGGCGAATCAGCAAGAGCGTTGGACCGGAAAACGTTACGCGGTATTTCCATGATGGTTGGCAGGTTGTTGAAGAGGAGGACCCTGACGGCGACGTGACGACGTTTGTCTATGGAACTCGACTCGACGGTATCCTCAACATGCAGCGCGCGAATCACGATTTCTACTTTCATGTGGACGATCAAGGCAGCGTAACTGCCGTGACGGATGACGCCGGGAAAGTAGTAGAACGTTACCGTTATGAAGATTTCGGCGAACCATCCATTTTCGATTCCGGGGGAAACTTGCTGCGTGAGTCACGGCTGCGCAATCCATATCTTTTCACTGGTCAGCGCTACGATCAGGAAACCGGCCTTTACTATTACCGAACGCGTTATCTCGATCCGTTAGCCGGACGTTTTACTTCCCGCGATACGATCGGCATCTGGGAAGACGCGGGCAACCTCGGTAATGGCTATACCTACGTCCGCAACAATCCACATAGTTTTACTGATCCAACCGGCGCCTCAATTCTTCGTACGATTCCGTGTAATGGACCGTGGCCCGGGCCTGCGCAGGTCACCGTGGAGTATGAGGGATGTAGTAGTACGCGCCGCGCGGGTTTGGATAGTCCGGTCTGTCGAGCGTTTCGCGGCGCCGGCAGAGCGTCTGCGGACCTGTTGACTCTTTGGGTGAAGGATTTTACGGGATCGACTATCCCCAGTCCCGCGGGCACGGGTGCAGAAACGACGCGCGCTCGGGTCGTGAAGTGGTTCGGTGGCCCGGATAACGCTACGTCCACAAGCTCAAAATCGATAATCATGGACCATTTTGACGCTGCATTCGACGCGCTTGATGAGAACGACGTCGATATCGATTGCGAGACCGGGTGCGCTTCAAACGAGAATGCGTATGTTAACTGGGGCGGCTATGACGTTAATCTTTGCTCCAATTTCTTCAACTCCGGGTTCTCTAACAGTAAGAAAGCCGCCATTCTGGTCCATGAACTTACGCATGCTTACGCCGACACGGACGACTATTGTTACTATCCCAACGATCTCAGTAACCTGCCGTGGAACTTGCTATTCGAGACACCAACGCTGCGGGAGAATGCTGATTCGTACGAGCAGTTTTTGCTGGAGTTCTATCCTTGATGATCTCCATCGCTTCGACTAATACCCTGCCCAGCGGCTTTCCGAGGCTGCGACCGGCGCTGGTGTTCACTTGAACGGCGACGGCGGTTTTGTACTCCGGGAAGTACATCATGTCCGTCATGTATCCGGGGAAGAAGCCGCTGTGGCCGTATGACGTTCCGAGCTGCGTTTTGCGGATGATCACGCCGAGCCCGTATTTCGTTTCGCGCCCGAGCATGGGAGCGGAGACGCCGTCGAGCACCTGTGGCAGCAGTTCCGGCGAGAAGGCTTTACCCTCGTACATCATTTTGGCCCAACGTGCGAGATCGAGCGCCGTCGACGCGTAGCCGCCGCCGGTCCATTCAAACTGAGGATTGATCGCAAACTTTCCCTTGACGATCATCGCGTCCGTGCCGCCAAACGGATTGTTCGGGCCGGCATAACCCTGGACCACTCCCTTCAGTCTCGGTCCATCCTGCGGAATCGTGTCAGTTAACTTCAGAGGCTTCAGCAGGCGTCTGTTTGCTTCGTCGTAGAACTTTCTGCCCGTAACCTTTTCGATGATCATTCCGAGGACTATGTAGTTCGTATCGGAGTAGTCCCAGCCTTTGCCGGCCTCGAAAGGCGGTTTTTCATCGAGCAGATAGGCCACCAGTTCCGCGGGCTTCCAAACCTTCTCAGCGTTTGCGGTCAGGTCTTTGGTGAACTGCTCTTTGAATTCGTAGCGTACAAGCCCACTCGTATGGTTCATCAACTGCCGCACTGTGATCTCTTTCGCGTTCGGCAGACGCGAAAACCATGGTTCAGTACCAAGGTATTTTTCAATCTTGTCGTCGAGTCCGATCTTGCCTTCTTTGATCAACTGCAAAGCCGTTGCGGCGGCAAACGTTTTACCGACGCTTCCGGCCAGCAAACGATCGGTCGGTCTCATCGGCGTTTTGGTTTCGCGTTCTGAAAACCCGACGGCAAGCGCGAACGATTCGCCATTGGCAAGCACGACACCAAGCGTCGCGCCAGGAAAGCTTCCCGCTTTGTGCCATTCATCGAGTTTGAGTTGAAGCGCTTTTTGTAACGCGGCTTTGTCGGGCGCAGCTTTCTGCGCGTGAGCGTTGACAGTTAAAAGCACGATGACGAAGAGGCAAAATGTTTTTCTCATCCTGGTCCCTGATTTTTCTTGTAGGAAATGCGACGCCTATGCTAAGGTCAGTTTACCTCTACCTGCAATTTGAATCCCACTGCCTGATCTCAAAAGGAGACTAAACTATGACTACGCCCTCTCAGAGTGCGTTGACTGCACTGTTCCCGATAAAGGCTGCTTTCGTTGATGCTCTGCGGCAACAGTTGATTAGCGATCCCCTCAACCCAGCGGGCCTCGACGCTGTCGGCACGGTCCACTTCGCGCGTATCTTTGTGTTTCAACCCAACAATCCCGCCGGTATTCCAGCAAACATCGCCGCCGTGATCACGACCTACGACGGATCTTTCGCGGCGTACATCCAGGACTTCGTGAACCAAGACGCCGTTGCGCAGTTTTTCAACCAGTTCCTCGCGGCTGTAGACGATCCGGCCGCGGCAGGTTTGATTCCCGTCACTAAGAACGCAGCCGCGTTCGCGGCCTTTGTTCAGAAATACGATGCGAGCAATCCGGCCAGCCAGTGGGGACAGTGGTACAGCGCCTATCCCACGCTGAGCGTGCAGAACATCCTGCATCCGTAAAACTCAACCTGCTAACCCTCGAACCTTCGCTGCGGGTTAACGCGATTAACGCGCGTGCGCCCGCAGCGCGGAGAGGTTTGCCCGTTTGCAGATTCACAGCAAAGTGAAAAAAGGAGTGTCATGCCCACGTCTAGCTCAAACGCAGATCTAACTCTCGCCGATCCCCTCAAGATTCATCCGGAGGATCTTCCCGACATACAGGGATTTATCGTACACGGGTACAACATGCCGAAGAGCCGTCATTTCGTTCTGACGATCGGCGACGTAAGCGCGGCGTTATCTTTTCTCCGCGACATAACCTCGGGCTCGGGGCTGATGTCTGTGACCAGCGCGGCGCGGTGGCCCAATGGCATGAAGCCGGAGTACGCACTCAACATCGGACTCACGGCGAAGGGTCTCGAAGCGCTCAAGCTGCCGTCGAGTGTCAATTTCAATACGGGCAATTTCGGACCATTCCTCCGCGGCGCCGTTGCGCAGGCTAAAACAGTTTGGGACGTTGGGCCAAACGATCCTTCGAACTGGCTGCCGAAGCTGAATACATCCAATGCCGACCTGGCCCACATGGTGCTCTCGCTTTATACATTCACGCCTGAAGCCCGCAAGGAGTTCTCGATCAAACTGCAAAGAATGTTCGAGCCAGTGAGGCCGCCGCGTGGAGCGCCGGGTCACGACGTGCTCGAGTGGAACGTCGATCCGATCATTGAGGTGGATCCGGTCACGCTCGAGAAGTATCGCATCATCCACTTCGGCTATACCGACGGAATCTCGGAGCCCGTGATCGACGAAGTCGATTTACCTCCGCTCCGTCCGCAACAGCTTCCGTATGTCGCCGCGTGGCAGTTTGTTCTCCGAGACGGTGAGATGACGTCCTACAATCTGCCGCAGCCCAACGCGTTGGGCCAGAACGGCAGCTTCAGTGCCTTCCGCATCCTTGAACAGGACGTGCAGGCGTTTGAGACTTTCCTCGCGGCTGACGGCAGGGACAAGAACTCGCAGGAAGTGCTGGCAAGCAAGTTGTGCGGAAGATGGCGCAATGGGAATCCCGTCGTCGTGCGCCCCGATTCTCCAGGCGAGCGGCTTTCAGATGATGAGATGAAGGACTTCGATTATGGCACTGATGCTGTCGGTCAGCCCTGTCCTTTTTCTTCCCACACCAGACGGACCAACTCGCGAGGCGGGCCGCTTGTCGTGCCGGTTGGCGACAAGGTAGACCATCGCATCATGCGTCGAGCCGATGCGTATGGTCCACCATACACCGGCGTTGATGACGGGCAGGAGCGCGGGCTCGCGGGCCATTTCATTTGCTCGGTGCTGTCCGATCAGTTTGAGTTCCTTATGTCTCAGTGGGTCAACAACGCCACCTTCGCCGGCGGGAAAGCTCTTCCAGGCATCGACCCGCTGCTCGGAAACGTTGGCCAGATTCCGAACGTGCCGAATGAGGACGAGTTCATCTACTGGCAAAACAGTCAGGCAGTTCATGTAAAAGGCCTCTCGCGGTTCGTGACGACGAGAGGCGGTTTGTATCTTTTCCTGCCGAGCATTACCGCGATCAAGTGGATGGCCGAAAACGGCGGCGCCGCGAATCCGTGGAAGATTCCGCCGTTGCCATAGCGTCCGTGAGTGGTGGTCAAGATGACTCTCGACGTGGTATCAGTTGAGCATTCATCACCACATCAAGGAGCGACAATGGAACGCAAAGCAGCGAGTGATTACCCGCAGGAACTGTTGGATCTGTTTCACGAATACCAGCACGGCGACATCGGCCGGCGCACTTTCCTCGATCGCGCCGCGAAGTTCGCCGTCGGCGGCCTGACTGTCGGGACGATATTCGAAAGCCTCAGGCCCAACTACGCGTGGGCGCAGCAGGTCCCGCCGGATGACAAACGCATCAAGGTTGGCTACGAAACCGTGCAGTCACCGCAAGGGAACGGATCGATCAAAGGTTACCTGGCGCGGCCGTCGAAGAGCGGGAAGCTGCCGGTTGTGCTCGTCATTCACGAGAATCGCGGGCTCAATCCTTACATCGAGGACGTCGCGCGCCGCCTCGCACTGGCGAACTTCATAGCGTTCGCGCCTGACGGTTTGACTTCCGTCGGCGGTTATCCGGGAAGCGATGAGAAAGGCGGCGAACTATTCCGCAAGGTTGACGCGAAGAAGATGACTGAAGATTTCGTCGCGGCGGCGAAGTGGTTGAAAGCGCGGCCCGATTCCACACGCAAACTCGGAGCGGTCGGTTTTTGTTTTGGTGGAAGAATGGTGAATCAACTCGCCGTGCAGCTCGGTCCTGATCTGAACGCGGGCGTCGCATTCTACGGACGCCAGGCGGCGGCCGAGGACGTACCGAAGATTTCCGCGCCACTCTTACTCCAATACGCCGGCAACGACCCGGGCGTCAACGCGGGCATTGCCGCTTACGAGGCGGCGCTCAAGGCCAACAATAAGGTCTTCCAGACTCACATATACGAAGGGAAGCAGCACGGCTTCCATAACGACACGACGCCGCGTTACGACGAAGAAGCCGCGAAACTAGCCTGGACTCGCACGCTCGAGTTCTTCAACAAGCACCTAAGATAACGCGCACGCGCTTAGTACTACTTGCGCGGATCGGGTGCATAGCGCTCGTGGAAGTCGACGGGGGATGACTTCTTGCGTAAACGCAGGTTGAGAAACTCGACGAAGACCGAAAAGCCCATTGCGAAATAGATGTACCCCTTCGGTATATGAACGTCGAAGGCTTCGACGATCAGCGTCAACCCGATCAGCAGCAGGAAACTCAGCGCGAGCATTTTGATCGTCGGATGTCTGTGCACAAAGGCGCCGACAGGCGCGGCGAACAGCATCATAAAAATTATCGCGATGACGACCGCGCCAATCATTATTCCAATGTTGTTGACCATGCCGACCGCGGTGATCACCGAGTCGAGCGAGAAAACAGCGTCCAGCAGAATGATCTGGATAAGGACGCTCGTGAACTGAGCTTTGACTCGCGCTGAAGCATGGCCCTCTTCGCCTTCGAGGTTCTCATGTATTTCAAACGTAGCTTTACCAAGCAGGAACAAGCCGCCGAACAGCAGTATCAGATCGCGTCCTGAAATCTCTTGTTCGAGCACGGTGAAAATCGGCGCCGTCAATCCGATCACCCACGAAAGAGAGAACAGCAGAATCACCCTGAGCACGAGCGCGAGGCTGAGACCGATATATCGGGCGCGTGCCTGTTGTTCCGGCGGCAGTTTGCCCGCCAGGATCGTGATGAAGATGATGTTGTCAATGCCGAGAACAATCTCGAGCGCGACTAGCGTCAGGAACGCTATCCATGCCTGCGGATCAGCGAGCCAATCCATAAAGTAGAGTCACCTTTCTGTTCTGTGTTACTGGTTCTTCGCTGACTCGACGTAGAAGTTGCGATTCACTTCAAACGTCTTGACCTCGTCAGGAAAATCGAGCGTCTGTTTCGTTTCATTCGGCGTAATGACGATCTCTTTGCCGTTCACACTGACGCGAATGGGCATCGCAAACCCTTTCACGACTCGTTCATAGTTGAACGTCACGGTCTTTCCGTTTACCTGGTACCTCAATAACGGAATCTGCGTGCTTCGCAGGTACTGGTCAAACACTTTGCTGAGATCAACGCCGGCTTTCTTCGTGATGTACGACTCGACTTGTTCCGTAGTAACCGTCTGATGCCAGAAGTCAGTGTTGAGACCGTGCAGGAGCGAGCGCCACTTCGCGTCGTCGTTGATGATGTGGCGAATGGTGTGCAACATGTTTCCGCCTTTGGGATACATATCTCCCGACCCTTGCCGGTTGCTTCCATAGACGCCAATAATCGGACGGTCGTTTCGTATGCCGCGGCGAGTGCCGATCACGTAGTCTTCCGCGTCTTTCTTCCCGAAGTGATACTCGACGAACAGGTTTTCCGAGTAGTTTGCGAAGCCTTCATGAATCCACATATCGGCAGCGTCTTTCATCGAGATGTTGTTGCCGAACCATTCGTGCGCGGATTCGTGAACGATAATGAAGTCGAATTTGAAACCGACGCCGCAGCCGCACGGGTCGCGTTGCAGATAGCCGTTGCGGAACCAGTTGCCGTAAGTTACCGAGCTCTGGTGCTCCATGCCTGGGTACGAAACTGAGACGAGCTTGTAGCTGTCTTCGTAAAACGGATACTTCCCAAACCAGTATTCGAACGCCTCGAGCGTGCGCGCGACTTCCTTGAACCATTTGACGGCGACGTCTTTTTGATGGGCCAGGACCCAGTACTCGACGTCCAAAGTTCCGCTTTGGCCCTTGTATTTTTCAGAGACGCTTACATAGTTGCCGATGTTGACGTTGACGCCGTAGTTGTTGATCGGGTTCACGATTTCCCAGTGGTAGGTCTTCTTCTTACCGGCGGCGTCATGGTCCGTCTTTTTCAGGCGGCCGTTTGAAACGGCGACTAATTGCTCCGGCACCGTGACGCTGGTCTGCATTCCGCGATCGGGCTCATCGGCTCCGTGGTCTTTGTTGGGCCACCAGATACTCGCTCCGATACCCTGACAGGTGGTGACGATGAAGTGCTCACCCAGATCGTCTCGGCCCCAGGTGATGCCGCCGACCCACGGCGGGTTCTTGCTCACAACGGGAATTCCTTCGTAAAACACCTCGATCTTGTCTTCCGCGCCTTTCGCAAGGTCCTTTCCAAACATCACCCAGTAAACATTTCCTTCGCGCTCAAACTTCAGCTCCGTGCCGCCGTGCACGATCTTTGTGACAGCCAACGGCGGTTGGAGATCGATCTGCATTTTGTTTCCGGGTTTTAGCGTCTTGAAAGTTATCGTGTTCGAGCCCTGAAGGCGCCGGCTGTTAGGCAGGAACTCGACTTTCAGGTGGTAATGCAGTAAGTCCCACCATTCGCGTTCGGGCGTGACTGAGCCTCGAAGTGTTTCCTGACGAGTGATCGGTTCGGTTTGGGCCGGCAGGGAATCGGCTGCGAGCTGCATCTGCAATAGTGCAACTGCAAGTAGGATTAATCTATGCATATTGATGCGCGTTGTTAACACCAACTTGTAAGTGCTGTCAATACGGCGCAAAAAAAGCGGCACGCGTCTGGTGTGGCGCGTGCCGCCAACGATCCAGCTTTGGACGAATAAACTACGGGCGATTCGAGTTGCTGTTCCCGTTGTTGTTACGGTTACTGTTGCTGTTGCTGTTGGTATTGCTGTTGCGATTGCTGCGGTTGGTGTTGCCGCCGCCCTGGCCGTCGAGGGCCTGGGCCATCTGGAGATGTTGCTGTACCGTCGGGAGTGTTTTGCTGGCAAATGCTTTCAGATCCGGATCAGTGCCCCGCGTGCTCTGTCTCTCGAAGTCCGAGGCCTTTTTCTTGTGATCACTCACCATCATCTTTATGTAGGCGCGATCGAAGTCTGCTCCAGTCATCGCCGACATCTTCGTCACGTGAGCCTGCGTCTTCTCGTCAAGGGCCGTAGGCAGCGTTATCCCTTTACTGGACGCTAAAGACATCAGTTCGGCATTAGCTGCCGTGTGATCGTCGACCATCCGCTGGCCGAATTGTTTGACGGCATCGCTGGCGCCTTGTTGAGCGGCGACGCGGCCGAGCTCGACTTCCTTCATGCCGCCCATGGCCGCATCGATCAAAAACTTTTGATCCTGCGAGCTGAGGTTGCGCATGCCGGCCTGACTGCCCGTGGCGGCCGTGTCTCGCGAGTTGCGATTGGATCTGTTTGCGTTCTGGTTCTGGCTTCTGTTTGCGTTGGCGGTGTTGGTGTTCGTGTTCGTGTTCGTGTTCTGGTTGGAATTTTGATTCTGGTTGGAATTCTGATTCCGCAGCGTCATTCTAGCCTTGGCGGCCACGACCGCGAGCCCGCACGCAACAAGTATCGCTAAAGCTACAATGTGAGCAGATTTAATTAACTGCCTGTTGGTCATACATACCCTCCTTGAAGGCGGAATCCATTCCGCAATTATCCTGGCGTTCCGCGAATGCGTGGGGGATCGTAAGAGTTAGGGGAAGGAGGAAGCCTAGCAGGCTACGCCCGGTAAATCGGTGCGCTTGCGTACGTTAAGACCCCCGATGCGGTGTCAATGGAAGGAACCACCTGGTGATTGATCATTGCTGCACTTGTTCCGGCGCTTCTTCAACCTCCTCTTCGGTCTTTCGCTTTCTTTTCGGCCGCCACCGAACGACTCTCATTACGATGTCGTAAATTCGTTCTGACTCCTTCGCCAACAACGGCGAAGCGCTTGCCAAAATCAAAACGTAAAGCGCCGCAAACGGCTGCAATATCCCCAATAAACCTCCGGCCTGCGCGAGTGCTGCGATGATGATCGAAAACTCACCTCGCGCGAGCAGCGTGAAACTCAAGTTCAACGAGCCCACCGCCGAAAGCTTTGCTCTGCGGCCGACGATCGTGCCCGCTGCAATGACCGAAACGAACGACAACACCGCCGCCCCAACCGCCAGCCACACAGCGCCGCCGAGACTGAACGGATCGATCGAAAGCCCGAAGCTGAAAAAGAAGATCGCCCCGAAAAAGTCACGGAACGGCACGACCAGACGTTCCATCCGCTCGGAGTGTCTTGTCTCTCCGAGAATCAATCCCATCAGCAACGCGCCGATCGATTCCGCGACGTGAATCGTCTGTCCCAGTCCGGCCAGCAGAAACAATGAACCGAAGACGACGATTACAAAGACTTCGTTCGACGAAATCCGGAGAATGCGATTTAAAAGCGGAACTGCGAGCCGGCCGATTGTCATGAGACCGACGATGAAAGCCAGCGCGATGCCGCCTGACGAAAGCACGCCCGTGATCGAAGTGGCGCCGCTCAACACAATGCCGGAGATCAACGACAGGTACACGGCGAGAAAGATGTCTTCGAACATCGTTATGCCGAGTATCAACTCCGTTTCCGGATTCGCTGTGCGCTGGTAATCGAAGAGGATCTTCGCGACGATGGCGCTCGAAGAGATCGTCACGACGCCGGCGGCTATCAACGTCTCTCGCAGCGGTAATCCGACGAGGTAGGCGTAGAGCAGACCGAGAGCAAAGTTGATGCCGATGTAAATCGAGCCGCCGGCCAGGATCGAAGGACCGGCTTCGATGAGACGAGTTACGTTCGCTTCCAGACCGAGATAGAAGAGTAAAAAGAGAACGCCGAGTTGGCCCATGAACGTGAGCAGCGGGGCGGTTTCGATGAAGCGAAAATCGAAGACGCCAATTTGCGGCGCGTGCGGGCCCACGATCATGCCGATAACGATCAAAAAAGGCACGTTCGAGAGACGCAGCTTTGCCGCGAGGCCAACTGCAAACCCAATCAGCGCGAGCGCCAGGCCGATTTCCAGAATCACATGGTTCATCCGCTACTCCGCTCTTCCTTCAACCAGCAGACGCTTGAGCGAATTGATCGTTCCGCGATCGCCCGCCACGATCAGCGTCGCGCCTTCGTTGAGCACGGTGTCAGCTTCGGGATTCGTGCGTTTCGTTTGATCTGGTTCGACGATTGAGACGATGGAGGCGCCCGTTTCAGTGCGGACGTGCATGTCGCGGATCGTTCTGCCGATGCACGCCGCGCCTGGGTCGATCCTGAACCACTCGAGAACGAGGTCTCCGAGAATAACTTCAGCCATCGGAAGGCTTCGCGGAACGTAGGTGAGTCCTCCGATAATGCCGGCGATTTGCCGCGCTTCGCCGTCCGTCAGTCTCAAGACCGATGCAGGGCGATCGAGCTTCTTACGCGTGAAGTGATATAGCTCCCGCGTGCCGTCGTCGTGGATAACGATCACCAACCGGTCGCCGTCAAGCGTTTCAACCTGGAATTTGCGGCCTACGCCGGGAAGGAACACCTCGCTGATTGTTGACATTGCGGACACCTCGCTCTCTTAGATCGAATCATGAAGTGTAAGTGGAAACACGGATTGGTCGTTAGCGTGACAACTCGTGTTCGGAACAGGTGTAAACACGCTATCTCCGATCCGCGCTTCCAATTACTCTAAATGTGGAAGGAGGGAGCAGACGTTGTCTTATCACAAATCAGAAACGATAAAACAACCCGAAATGCAATGGCGAGTTGTGCTGCTGGCCTTCGTGATTACGGTAATCATCGGCCTGATAGCGGCAGGCGTGCAATGCGTCTCGACGAAACTGCCGTTTCCTAACCGCTACACCACCCAACAGTAGAAGCCGCCCTCACGGGCATTATCAAAAACCGATCGCGATCACGATCGGTCTTGCGGATCAATAATGCATTTGCCGAGCTCCGGCCGCCGCCGGAGAGCGAAGATCGGGGTGCAGCCTGCGCTGCTGCGCCATCTCGCGAAGGCGTGCGACGCGTTCTTCGGTCGGTGGGTGGCTGCTGAATAGTTTCTGTGCCGAGAAGCCGGTCAGCGGCTGGACAATGAAAAGGTGCGAGACGGCGGGGTTCACGTTGAGTGGAACTTGCCTGCTGTACGCTTCGAGTTTCTCCAGCGCCGAGGCGAGAGCTTCCGGATCGCCGCCGACGTCAGCGCCTGTTTTGTCCGCCCCAAACTCACGCGAACGCGAGATCGCGAGCTGGATGATCGTCGCTGCAATCGGCGCAAGAATGATCATCACCAGACCGCCGAGCAAACCGATGGCGCCGTCGTCGTCATCGTCGCTGCTGCCTCCGCCAAAGATCATTCCGAACTGCGCGATCTGAGCGACCATCGTGATCGCGCCCGCGATCGTGGCCGCGATCGTGCTGACCAGAATGTCGCGGTTGCGTATGTGGCCCAACTCGTGGGACAGCACGGCCGCGAGTTCACGCCGATCGAGTATTTTCAAAATGCCGGTGGTAACAGCAACCAGACCATGTTTCGCGTTTCTGCCCGTTGCGAAAGCATTCGGAGCAGCAGACTCGACGATAGCGACCCGCGGTTTGGGCAGACCTGATTCCTGCGCCAGTTGCGCGACCATGTCGTGCAGTTGCGGCGCTTCTGCGTAAGACACTTCTCTCGCGCCGGCCATCTTCAGTGCGATCCGGTCCGAGAACCAGTAACTGCCGAAGTTCATCGCCAACGCGATAACAAATCCCAGCACAGCACCGTTGCTTCCGCCGAGGAAGCCGCCGAGTACGACCAGCAACCCGGTCAGGGCCGCAAGTAAGATTCCTGTCTTTAAGGTGTTAAAGCTCAACATCTCTTTCAACTTTCAAAACTTCAAACAAATGGAATGTGCGCGTCGGAGAGCAGGGAAGCCACCTTCTGCGCGAGTCCGAGAGCGCAAAGCATTGACGCTTGCATTGCGTGCTCCGCAGCTCCTCTCGCTTCCGATTGTGGCGGCAGGTTAGCCACCTCCTGGCCGAGCGCGCTTACTTCTTTTTCGATACGAACCAACTCCTCGCGTAGCTTTTCGGCGTGCGCCAACACGGACAAGGCCGCGTCGGGTGACGCCAACTGGGCCTGCACCTGCTGTAGTGACAATCCTTCCGCTTGCAGCGCCTTGATGACTCGGACTCGTTCCGGCGCATCTTCGCCGTAAAACCGATGTCCGCCTTCAGAACGCTCCACCGGCGCTAGCAATCCCTGGCCGGTGTAGAAGTCCACGGTGCGTGGATTGACTCCGCACAGTCGCGCAAGCTCGCTCACACGGTATTTCGTCATTGCTACATCTCCGTCACCTCATTCTTTGGTGACTCAGATGTTAGTTAAT
>DASRIM010000292.1:0-3755 GCA_035649995.1 Pyrinomonadaceae bacterium
CGATTCTTCTTCAATCTCTGCAACCTGTGTTAATGCGTCGCCAGTCAATCTCAGCACACGTGCTTTGCGAACGTAAGAGGAGGAATCGCCATAGCTGTCGCGAACCAATAACTGCCAAATCGAAGGCTCTATCGTTTCGACGAGACCAAGCCAATTCTCATATGGGTAATCTTCGAAACGTAACCAACTGCTGAGGGCTGTTATCAAGTGCCAACCACACGATTTCTTTTTGAAAACAAACGCGACCGGATGCTCGAACCTGACGAACGTCAGCAGCGCTTCTGGTTCCGGGGAGTCGTCGAGTCGTACGTAACGGATTTGCGCTCGATCCGCGCGCTCCGGATAGTTGAGGTCACGCTCGTAGTCGTAATAGACGGTGGCGATATCAGGCCGCAGCAGCAGCCGCTTGTGCATCGCTTTTCGCACTTCTACTTCAGAGTGTTTGAGGGCAGCCAAAACTTCTTCGGGCGAGTTGAAATAATCAGCCGTCGCGCACGGCGAGATTTCTGCCTGCCTCTTACGACTGGCGCGACCGAGAATCGCAGCGACGATCGCCGCCACTAAAAATCCGATTGCGAAGCAAATGGTGAAAGCAACAAAGCGTGATTTCCAGCGCATTACTCGACTCCTACTCACTCGCAACAAGTCGTTGATCGACCACGAGCGACACTTTGGTCGCGCGGCCTGCGGCACTCTGTAGTTCCTGCAAGTGGTCCAGGCGCGCCTGCGTGGCGTTTCTCTCAGCCAAAGTATCGACGAACGCGAGTCTCAGCCGTGCCAGTTCGACGGCCCGGTTGAGATCTCCGATCTGTTCGGCTGCGGCTGAGAGCAGCGACAGTAAGTTCGCAGATGTCGCTCGTTTCCGCTGTTCCGCCCGCTGGCGCAACGTTTGATAGCGCGCCACGGTTTTCAATGGACCTCGCGTTTCTGTAGCTGCTTGCTCTTCTGAATTCTGGTTCGTCCGGAAAGCGGAGACTCGTTCCGCAACCTTCAACGCCGCCCGAGCCTGGTTCTGCTTCAGGTACAGCGCGATGATCTGTTCGAGCGGCTCGTCCTCGACAAAGCCAAACGACTTCGCGACCGTCGATTCACGCGCCGCTATCAATGCGCTCGTCAAACTATTCAAAGCATCAGCCGCAGACGCGTTCTTTTCAACGACTGCACGAAGACTGCCCAGGTATTCATTCGGCATGCTCGCGTCTGCCGCTTTGATTAGCTTGAGTGCCTCGCCGGCGCGGCCTGACGCATTCAGCGAGAGCGCCTCCAACGCAGTATTCATTTCACCGTCGCTCGCGTTAAGGGAACGGACACGGTCGCGCACGTAGGTCCAGAGTGATGCGTCGTTTCCGGCGATCTCCGGCGCGAGCCAAATCGCTTGCCAACGCAAGGTTCGCGACGCGTTACGGTCGGCAATCGTAGCGGCAAGGTGTTGAATCGCTTCATCGTTTTTCCCGCTCGCCGCAAGCAGTCGAACAAGCTCGATGCGGTTCTCTTCATCAGCGGGCGAGGCCGCGAGGAGTTGCTGACGGAAGTTTATCGCCGCATCGTAGGCGGCAAATTCTCCCGCCGTTTCCGCGGCAAGTTGTAACGCCGTGTTCCGGTCGAACTGAACGTCCTCGCTCGCCGGATTACCCATGGCGTGCGCGGCGATTGCATCCATCGTCATCAGCGACGCCGTGGTCTGTTCCTTACTCTCAGGCGCCGTTAAATCGATCATCGTTTGCAGCCACGTAAGCGCCAGTTTCGAATCACCGCGCTCGAATGCGACACGCGCGAGTCCGGTGAAGTAAGTAGTTTCAAACTGACCCAACGCGATCCCTCTCGCGTAGGCGGCTTCGAGTAATTTCTGCGCTTCCGCTTCACGGCCTTCGTCATTCAACAAAGCGACCGCATCGTTCAATCGTTCGATGCTGGGCGATTTCGGGTTGTCCATATCGACAGGAGTTTTGATCCCGACGAACGACTGGAGTCGATCGATGGCCCGTGCTACCTGACCTGATCGAACGTCCAATCGTATTGAGGCGAGGCGCAGCCACGCAGGACGCGCGAACCGGCGCTGCACGTCTCGCTCGATCGACGCAATCAAGCGGCGCGCGTCCGCCGTCCGGCGCTGCTCGATCAAGTAATCGAGATATTCTCTTTGCCAGGTGATTCTCGACGCTTGAGGTTCTTCAGTTTTGTAGCCTGTCTCCTGGTCCAGGTTCGACTCTGCGTCGGAATCGTTGAAGCTTACGTCGCGTAAAGCCGTGTAGCTGTAGTCGCTGCCGTAACTGCTCAAATCCGAATTACGTTCGATCAAAACCTCATAGAACGGTCCGAGTTCATTTTTCGGAAGCAGCGACTCGCGAATCAGAAGCGCCGGCAGCAAAGTGTTCTCAGGGGCCGCGGCACACAACTGTGCAAAGAACCTCGCCTTCGCCCCTTCGGCGGTCGACGGGAACGATCCGGCGAGCAAGCGGAGCAGACTCTTGAAGTCCTCCAACTCTTTTTGCGGCTGCGAGTAACCGTTGTCATTCTCCTCGACAAAATCTTCCTTCAAACGCGTAACTACGAACGCCGTCAATCGCTTTCGCGCCTGCTCATTCAGACGGTGACTGATCAACGTCTCGAGATAGAGCCGATAATCATCGATCGCCGCTTCGTCAGCGATCAACTTTTCCCACAATTCATTCGCTCTTTGCCTGTCGCCGCGAAGGAAATAGGCGGAGCCGAGGTCAGCAATGAACTTCTTATTGTCAGGCTGTGACTCGCGCGCAAGCGACAGGTGCTCGATTGCCGGAGCGAGATCTTTTCTTTCGAGATACCAGCGGCCAAGCCGCGCCTGTTCGTCGACGTCCTGCGGCCGATTCTCCATTCGCGCCGGCAGCAGCACTCGAGACCTCAATCTCTGTTCAGCATCTTTCGACGAATACAACCAGCGGCCGTAAGTTTGGGCCAGCTTGTACCAATCGTCGCCCACCAGTTGCGACGTTGTGTCGGGCTTCTGCGTGATCAACTTCCCAATCGGCTCAAACCGCAACGCCGTGGTGAAAAAGTTTTCGCTCGAAGGCCCAAACTCGGCGAGTTGCAGACTCACCTCAGCATTGCGAGAGGCTTTCCACGCGGACGAGAGTGGCGAGTTATCGATCGCGGCGTGAACGAGCTCGCGATCGTTTTTCGTCAACAGAAACGTTATGAGCTGCAACGGGTGCGAGGTCGGGCGCTGCGCGCACGACAGCAATTCGCTTCGTCCTGCTTCGCCGCTTTCCCAGAGCGCTTCGAAGTAACGTTCGACGAGCGGATCGGCAGTCGTCGCGAGTTGATTCTGTTCCGCCGGTTTTTGATAGAGCTCACGCAGCGCTTGCAGCTCGAGTGAACTATCGCCGATGAGGCGCGCATTCGCCGCTATCAAACTAGCGTAAGCGAAACCGCCGGGTTGCGCATCGCGAGCGCGTTCGGCCTGAAGTAGATCGACAATCTGTTTGTAGGCGCCGCTGCTGTCGTAAAGATCGACCAATGCTCGCAGGTGGTTGTGATACGAAGTCCAGTCACGCTGCGAGTAGGCGCGATCCTTGAGCGACTTCAACACCTCTTCGTCGATCGATCCCAGGCCGGCGCGGCGGCTCAGACTGCGGAGGAATGCAAGCGTCTCGTTGTTATGTCCGTCACGCTGCGTTTCTTCACGTAAAAACTTGAACAGTGCAGCCAGCTCATCGCCGATAGCTTTAGCCGCCGCAACACTGCCGACCGCTTCGACGACAGCTCCGTCGAACGTC
>DASRIM010000293.1:0-14944 GCA_035649995.1 Pyrinomonadaceae bacterium
GCCCATGAATTCGTGGCCGAGTATGTCGCCGCGCTGCATCGTCGGAATGAAACCGTTGTAGAGGTGCAGATCGGAACCGCAAATCGCGGTCGAACTGATCTTCACAATCGCGTCCTGCTGGTTGAGGATCTGCGGATCCGGCACCTCTTCGACGCTCAGCATTGTTTTGCCGTACCAACAATTCGCTTTCATCGCTGCGTCGTCCTCCCTTCCGATCCCCCTTCGGATTGATAGCTGGTCGATCCGCGAGTTGACTCGAAGTTCGTCGCGGTCTGACTCGGCAGCATGTCGGCTCGTTCGAGCTCACTCGCGGCGGGCGGACGCCCGGGCCGCTGCTCCATGTAACCCGTGCCCATCAACGTCGCTTCCGACACGACGACTTCACCGACTTCCATCACCTGTTTGAAACGACGCAGATCGTCGTCCATCTGTTGTTCCGGCTCTTCGCCGAACAGCTTCGCGACAGCCGCGCCAAGCGCGCCGCCGATCGGCATGTATTCCATATTCACTTTGACGATCGTGCCTCTGCCGCCTGGAGCACGCTCGAAACGAACAGCGCCCGCGTTGTCGACGTCCGAACCTTCGAGCGAACGCCACGTGATGACGCGGCCCGGATCATCGGCGACGATCGTCGCCTCCCATTGCACTTCCATGCCCGCCGGACCTCTCGCTCGCCAACGTGAACGCCCGCCGCCCAGGTCTTCCACCGATTCCAGATGGCGCATGAAGCGCGGCAGATTCTCGAACCTGCGCCAGAATGTGTAGACCTCCTCGGGCGAGCGGTTCACGATGCACGTTCCTGACGCGTGAATTCCCTGGCTCCCGTTCGCGCTCAATTGCCTCGCGCACATGACGTCGAGGGCGGTCACGGCAAGAACGTTAGCGGTCGCAAACGCAAGTCTTCCCGTTTTCGCATTGGGCGAGGTGAAAGCCATTCCCAAACTCGCAAGATCCAGCGCATCCCCGGCGACGCGTGACCAAACGCCTTCCGTCGGTTTCTCCTGGGCGAAGATGGTGATGCCGGAAGCGATCTCGCGCAGACCGTACAGTCGTATTAAACCGGTGCGCTCCTTTGAAACACCCGAGATGCTCGCAATTGCGCGCGGCGCGAGCAGTTCGGCGAGACCGAGCCCGATGCTGAACCAACCTAAACCATTCGCTAATCGTTTGGCACTGGACGAGGGCAGCCCCGGTTCCCCGCGTCCTGTCCTGTAATTCGTTACCTGGCGATCATCGCCGAAAGCATCATCGAGAGATGATCCGCCTCCATGTATTGCTCTTCGTTGTGCAGTTGTCGACATGAGTCCCCCTTGCAGTAAGTCTCTAAAACGGATTGATTGATGTGTTGGTTAGACAAAAATCATGCCTCAATCGAAAGCAAACTTTTGAAATAGAAACATGGCAAGGTCTTCACCTCCCGGCCCTCCGACACGCTCAAAACAAGACGCTTTGCCCAGCCGAATAGGACTCTATATGTGGAGGTTTGTATGAAATTTGTATTCGCTTTGTTACTGCTCGCGACGACTGCGCACGCCGCGACTGTTCCAACGGGATTCACTGACACCGTCGTGGCGAGTGGGTTAAACAATCCCACCGCGATGGCGCTGGCGCCGGACGGACGCATTTTCGTCTGTCAGCAGGGCGGCGCGCTGCGCGTCATCAAGAACGGCGTGCTGCTGGCGACACCGTTTCTGACCGTGACTGTCGACTCGTCAGGCGAACGCGGACTGCTCGGCGTCGCGCTCGATCCGAACTTCGTTTCGAATCAACTGATTTACGTCTACTACACCGCGACAACACCGGCGATTCACAATCGCATCAGCCGCTTCACGGCGTCGGGCGACGTCGCGTTGGCCGGCAGCGAAACGATCATCATGGAACTGCCGAATCTCAGCACCGCGACAAATCACAACGGCGGTGCGATGCACTTCGGACCTGACGGAAATCTCTACGTCGCGGTCGGCGAGAACGCGAACGCCGCGAACGCGCAATCGTTGTCGACTCGTCTCGGCAAGATGCTGCGCATGACGTCCACCGGCGGTGTTCCGCCTGATAATCCATTCATCAATCAAACCACCGGCGCGAACCAGACGATCTGGGCGCTTGGACTGCGCAACCCGTTCACGTTCTCGTTTCAAAACGGCACCGGCCGCATGTTCATCAACGACGTCGGCCAGAACACGTGGGAAGAGATCAACGACGGCATCGCCGGTTCGAACTATGGCTGGGCCATCTGCGAGGGATTCTGTAATCCGCCGAATCCCAGTTTCCGCGATCCCATCTTTGCTTACATGAACGACGCGCAAACGTGCGCGATCACCGGCGGCGCGTTCTACAACCCGCAGGCGCCGCAGTTTCCCGCGAACTTCGTCGGCAACTACTTTTTTGCTGATTTCTGCGGCGGTTGGATTCGCCGGCTCGATCCGGCTGCGGGAAATGCCGTGTCAGATTTCGCGACCGGCATCTCGTTGCCAGTGGATCTTCAGGTCTCGGCGGACGGGTTTCTGTATTACCTCGCGCGAGGAGCGGGATCGGTTAACAGGATCGGCTTCGCGGCCGCCGGCGACAATGTGGCGCCGACGGTGGCGATCACGAACCCGGCGAATAATGCGATCGTGGCGCGGAAGTCGAATGTAACGATCACGGCGACGGCGAGTGACAACGTGGGCGTTACGCGAGTGGATTTCTTCGTCAACGGCACTTTGCAGTGCAGCGACACGACCGCGCCGTACAGTTGCGGCTGGCGCGTTCCGAACCCGATGAACCGGACGTATCAGATTCAGGCGCGGGCGTTCGATGCAGCCGGCAATAACGCAACCGCGACGATTCAGGTTAGGGCTAACTGAATTACTTGAGGACCGCCGCTTGTGCGCTCAGGTTCAGCACGTGCCATCGCTGGAAGGTGTTGATGGCTTCGTTGGGCATGAGCCGCACATAGGCGGTCTGGAAGTAGAGACGCTCGGGCGACGGCCACGCGAGCCGCACGATGGGATTGAATGACGCCGGTGGCGATGATGAGGACGGCGTTGTTGCCGGCGTTGGCGAGGCCGCTGATTGTGGCGACGGCGACGCTTTCTTCGCCGCCACCGACTGATCGTAAGCCGCGGAAGCGGTCAGTAATTGATCGCCCAACTTGATTCGCGCCTGCGTCGGCGTCTTCGCCGCCGAATCGTAGATCGCGATGTCCGTATCAAACGCGGTCGCAACCTTCGACGAATCAGGCGACCAGACCGGCAGCGCATCGGTCGCATTGTCGTCGAGCAATCGTTCGCTGCCGTCCGGCATGATCAAACGCGGACGTCCGGCAGGTAACCTAAACTGCCGCTCGCGTTCGTTCCACTCATCTTCCTTGCACGCGAGCGCGGCCAGCGCGTGTCCGTCCGGCGCCCAGACAAAGTAAAAGTAGATCAATCCTTCGCGCTGCGTGAGCGGCTTGAGATCGTACCCGTCGCGATTGCAGATGTAGATCTGTTCCGTGCTGAAACTCGCCACTGGCGCAAACGATGGTCCAATCGACGGCGAAGGCACCGGCGACAGCTCCGGCACGGGCGCGACGTCTGGTGACGGCGTCGGCGTCGGGCTTGGCATCACACGTTTGTGAGCGATGAAGTTGATGTAGCCGCCGTCGGGCGACCACTGAACGGTTTCGGGAAACACGCACGAGATGTCCGGCGGGATGATGTTTCGCAGAAACTGACCTTCGGCGTTGTAAAGGTCGATACGAAAAGCGGAGCTCGGCTCGTCTGCCGTCGCGTAAACAGCGAGCACTCGTTTTCCGTCGGGCGATACGACGGTCCGGATCAGCGCTTCGTCTTTTCGCCTGTTGGTGAAGTCGGTTGCGACAGTGGCTAACTTTTCGAGTGGATCGTCGGCGTTGGCGTCTGATGGCGCGTTAGCATCTGGTGTTAGCCGGTAGGCGAGGTTCTGCGAAGGCACGTCGCGCAGCACTTTCGGCCGCACGTCCTGACGATCGATGACACTTTTACAGCCCGCAGCAAAAACCAGCGAAACGATGATTGTGAAGACGTGGGAGATCGTGGTTCGTCTTGCCATCCGTATCGTTATTGTTTGCGAGAGACTCACGAGTAGGAGTTTTGAAGTCTGCTGCTAGATGAGTTTCCCGCTAGCGCAACGTCAGTGCAAAGGACTTTTAAAATTTCCTACCATGTGTTTCCCGTTATTGTTTCGGAGGCTGAGTGCTCTCCTCGCGATCGTTTATCAACTCCTTGACCATAACCGGATGCAGCGACAGCAGCGCGCGAATCGTGCTGCGCGGCGAGAGATGGTCCTCGTCGCCTTCATCAATCTCAACGCAATTGTGTTGGACCGACCGCGCCAAACGCCGCGCAACCGACTCATAACCCGGCGTATCGCCGACGTAAGCCCGCACGGCCATCGCGCCGATCAAGTCGCACGTGATCTCTTCCCCGCGCTGTCCGGTAACGTCGAGCCCGGTCAGTTCGGAAGCTTTTTTTCCGATAGCCGAGACGAGCACTCGCAGACTGTCGTTGTCGCCGTCGGCAATGTGCATCAACTCGTGGGCCAACACGCTGATCATGCCTTCGTCCGAACGCAAACCAGCGAGGAAGATCGTACCGAACGTTATCACCTGCGGCTTGCTCAGAAACACCGACGCGTTATCGCGCGATTCCATGTCGGGCCTGACTCGCTTCACGGCGTTGACTCGAGCGATCGCCTGCTGAACCCGGTTTTCAAATCTCCGCGACGATTGAAGGTTGTAATCCACGACGAGCTGCCTCAGCGACTCAACCACTAACGCCTTCGCTACCGGCAACAGTTTCTGCGCGCGCTGTGCGCCGGCAATAGCATCCGGATGATGGACCGGTAAGGACGGGCGCGCCTGCATCTCGTCAATCGCGACACTGCTCTTCGGATCCAACTTCGCCTGTGTGCACACCACCGCGATCGCCTCTTCGAGCAGCGCGCGCGCTTCCGGCGCCATCGTGGCCCGCCGCGGGCTCGAATGTGATCCTGATTTGTGTTGCGCCGGCGCACTTACGTGCAAACAGACGAGCAAAAAAACCAGGACCACAAATTTCGAAAAACGCTTATTCATGCTCTTAGCGATGTCGCCAAACGGGTTTGCGTTTCTCCATGAACGCTTTGACGCCTTCATTCGCGTCGATTGTCTTCATCAATTCGTGCAGGTACATATTTTCCTGTTCTTTCAACGCCTGGTCGAGCGTCCGGCCGCGTCCCAGGTCCAGCGCGCGCCTCGTGTACTCCAGCGATGCGCCGGAGAGCTCTCTCAGCTTGGCCGTTATTTCCAGCAGCTTGGGTTCGAGATGAGCGCCGGGGACCACGTGGTTGCACAGGCCCAGCCTTCCAGCCTCGACTGCGTCGATAATCTCGCCGGTCAGAATCAGTTCACGCGCCCGCTTTTGCCCGATCACGACCGGGAGCAGGATAGCAGCTACCGGCGGAAACACGCCGAGTTTGACTTCCGGAAAACCAAAACGAGACCGGTCCGAAGCGATCACGATGTCGCACGCAGCGACGACTTCACAACCCCCGCCGAGCGCAGCGCCGTCAACCACGGCGATCGACGGCTTTGCGAGTTGTTCCAGTTGACGAAAGATCGCATGAAACGAATCCAGCATCTGGTAGATGGTTTCCTGGACGTGCTCCTCGACAGCGACCCCGGCGCTGAACGCCCGGCAATCCTTGTCGGCTGAAAACACGATCGCCACGATCTCGCGGCGCGCACACTCGGCGAGCGCTGCCCCAATCTCGCGCATCATCGCGATATTGAGAACGTTCAACGGCGGACGCGCAAGCGTGATCCGCGCGACGCGATCATCGACCCGAAATCTGATGTGTTGGTTGGCAGCTTCGTCCACTTACTTTATTTGCCCTACGTTATTGGCCTCCGAGCCAGCTTCGATACATTCGCTTCTGCGCTTCCGTCGGCGCCGCGACCGGAACGATGCGATACGTTCCGTCGGCGCGCCCGCCGAGCTTGATGAGCAGCGTGCTGAGATCGTCGAAACGGAAGATCGTCAGGTTCAGCAGATCGCCCGGACGTTTCTCCGCCAGCCGCGCGTTGAAAAGCGTTTGCGTCATACGCGCGTTGTCAAGCGCGAGGATCTGGTCGCCGGTGTTCAAGCCCTGATCATACGCCGGTGAACCGGCGTAAACGCGAGTCACGACCAGCCGGTCGCCTTCCTGCCGGAGGTCGGCGCCGAAGTTCGCGCGCTCTACCGGTTGGCCGTTCGGACCAGTAACGCGGCCTGTGTCGAGACGAAGACCGACGGCTTCGAGCGCTGCGTTGTAATCGAGCTCAGCCGTGCCGCGCACGTACTTCGAAAAAAACTCTTCCAGACTTCCTCCAGCCGCCAATTCGCTCGCCTTTTGAAAATCCGACGGCGTGTAGTTGCGGTCCTTCCTGAAAAACTCAGTGTAAAGATACCGCAAAACGTCGTCGAGCGACTTCGCGCCGTTGCTTCGTTTGCGAATCTCGAGGTCGAGCAGCAAGCCGAGGATCGCGCCTTTGTCGTAGTAGGAGACCTGCGAGTTGATGGAGTTCTCGTCCTGCCGGTAGAACTTGACCCACGCGTCGTAGCTGGATTCCTCGACCGTTTGGACCAGGCGACCCGGCGTGTTCTGCAACGACTGGATCGATCGCGCGGCGGCGGCAAGGAAGTCGCCTTCGCTGATCAAACCGGCGCGACGCAGCGTGACGTCGGCGTAGTAGTCGGTGATGCCTTCGGCGACCCAGAGAAGTTTCGTGTAGTTCTCCTGCGTGTAATCAAACGGGCCGAGCGCGTCGGGCCGGATGCGCTTCACGTTCCAAAGGTGAAAGAACTCGTGCGACACGAGCGAGAGAAAGCCGCGATAGTCGGAGCCGGCAGGTACGACGGGATTTGGCGATGCGGACGTGGCGCGGTCGCCGCCTCGAATCGTAAAACCGTAACGCGGATAGCCGAGCGACGTAGAGTTCGCGTGTTCGAGACCGCCGCCGGCGTTGGAACGCAGGTGAAGAAAGAACGTATAGTCGCGATACGGAACCTCGCCGCCCATCAACTCCACTTGCGTCTCGACGATCTTTTGCACGTCGCGGCGCATGCGTTCCGGATCGTAGTTGCCTTCGCCGTCGATCACGATGCGATGCGGCACGCCCTTCACGTTGAATAACAGGCTCTTGAAGTTGCTGACTTCGAACGGCGAATCGTAAAGCACGTCGAAGTTTTCGGCGCGAAAGGTATTTCGCTGACCGGGCACTCCGGGAAGTCCGGTCGCGACCTTCCAAACGTCAGGCGCGATGACGCGCACATTCGAAGGGCTCTTCAAGAATCCGTCGAGATACATCAACAGGTTCGCATTGTTCCAGTACGCGTGAGACGAATTGAGCTCGCTCGTGCGCACGGAAAGCTCGTTCGCGTAGACGCGATACGACGCGTGCCAGTCGCGCGAACCGTTGGTCGTTACTTTCCAGGTGGTCTTGTTTACCTTTTCCCACTTCAACGGCTGGCCCGCTGCGTCTTTCGCCGCGAAGTCCTGCACGTTGCGCTCAAACTCGCGAATCAGATACGAACCAGGCGTCCAAACCGGCATGACGAGCAGCTCTTCGGCCGGAGCAGTCGCCGTCGCAGCGCGTTTGATCGAAACGTCGATATCGAACAGGTGCGTGTGCGGACGCGACATCCCAACGGTGAACGTGATATCGACCGGCGATATCGTTTGGGCCGGCGGCGCCGGCGACGTTGTTTGGGCAAATGCTGGAAAGCAAAAAACGAAAAACGTCAACAGGGCTGGGGCTGTCAGTAGGCGGCGGCTGGACATTAGCAGGCATGTTACTATCTCCCCGTTCTGCAAAACAACGTAATCGGAGATTCGCATGTTTGGTCGACTGATCGCGACTTCCTCGACGTGGTTTACGCTGCCCATTCGCCTGGCGCTCGGAGCCGTGATGATCGCGCACGGCGCACAGAAGGTGCTCGGCACATTTGGCGGCCCCGGTTTTTCGACGTTCGTATCCGGCAACACGCCTTTTAGCTTCATGAGACCGGCGTGGTTTTGGCTCGGCGCGGCCGCGTTTTCGGAGTTTGTCGGCGGGATACTCGTGCTTCTCGGATTGCTGACGCGAGTCGGAGCGTTCTTTATCGCATGCACTATGCTGACGGCGATAATCGGGGTGCATTGGTCGGGCGGGTTCTTCGGGAGTAATCGTGGTTACGAGTATCCGATGTCGTTGTTGGCCATGGCGATCGCGTTGCTGATCGCGGGCGGCGGTCAGGCTTCGGTCGATCGAGCGTTGACGGGCGGACGCAGATAAAACACAGATCTCGGGGTCATGAATCGATCGCCTCTCATCGTCATTCTTACCACTGTGTTCATCGACCTCGTGGGATTCGGGATCGTGATTCCCGTCTTGCCGTTCTACGCTGAAGGAACAAAATTCAACGCGACGCCTCGCACAGTCGGACTGCTCTTCGCCTCATACTCGATCATGCAGTTGATCTTCTCGCCGATCCTCGGAAGGTTGTCAGACAAATACGGCCGCAGGCCCGTTCTATTGATCTCGATCATCGGAACCGGGATCGGGTTTCTCGTCATCGGCTTTGCTAACACGCTGCCGATGCTCTTCGCCGGACGCATTCTCGACGGAATCACGGGCGGCAACATCTCGACCGCACAGGCGTACATCGCCGACATCACGACGAAAGAAAACCGCGCCAGCGGCATGGGACTGATTGGCGCCGCTTTCGGCGTCGGGTTCATCTTTGGACCGGCGATCGGCGGCATCTTGAGCCGTTGGGGCATTCACGTGCCGTTTATGTTCGCGGCCGCGTTGTGCTTCGCAAACGCGATCCTGCTCTACTTCAGACTGCCCGAGACCGTGAAACCGAATCGTCCAGTTGAACACCGCGCGGCCACCGGACGCGGCTTCCGCCAACTAGTGAACTCGTTGAAACAGCCGCGGCTGGCGTTTGTGTTGGCGATCTACTTCCTCTTCGTCGTCGCGTTCTCGATCATGACGACGTCGTTCTCGTTGTACACGATGTTTCGCTTCGGCTACGACGCGCAGCATACTGGTTACCTGTTTGCTTACGTCGGCGTGATCGCAGTGATTATTCAGGGTGGACTCATCGGGCGGTTGGTGAAGCGATTTGGCGAGATGCCGCTGGTGATCGTCGGCGCGCTTTGCTTTGCGATCAGTTTGTTTGCGGTCCCGTTTGTCGGGCCTGCTGCGGGCGGACTGGCCGGGTTGTTGATTGGCGGCGGCGTCTTTTCACTCGGCAACTCGCTCGCGACGCCCGCACTTACGAGTCTCGCTTCGAAGAGTGCCGCGGCGGAACAACAAGGAACGATACTCGGCGTGACGCAATCAGTGGCGAGCCTGGCGCGAGCTGTCGGTCCGTCGCTCGCGGCCGTCCTGATCGCCAGCCCGATTGCGCACATGGGCGCCGACGGACAACCACACTACATGAGCGACTTCTCGCTCTTCACTACCTTCTGGACCGGCGCCGCCATCATGTTCGTGGCCTTCCTGCTGGCGTTCTATTTCTCTCGGTTAGAAGAGAACAAGTTAGGAAGGGGGCAAGCCGAGCGCGCCCCCGCAGTTTAGCAAGAACTCTATCAATCAGCGGGGGCGCGCTCCGCTTGCCCCCTTCCTGACTTGTTCTAGTTACTGCGCGAACTGACCAATCGGCCCATCCGGCTTGATCAGGTCCTTGAGCGCCGAATAAGGCACGAGCACAAACTGCGGTCCCGCTGCGTATGGCCCAACCTGGTACGCGTCGAAGTTGATTCCCAATCCCTTCTTCGAAATGGTCCAACTCTGGTAATTCTTCGCGGTCGGCGCAGCGCCCTCCTTGATCTGGTCCTCCAACAGTCCTTTTTCGCCCGATTGCTTCTTCAGCTCCGCGATGCAGAACGCTGAGATCGCCTGCAAGTACTTCGCGCCGGGCTGGAACAGGTCCGCCAACTTGATCGGTTTGCCGTTCTTTAGATCGTAGTTGACTACATGAGTATAAGAGTTCGGATGCGCGGCGCCCTGGTAGTAACTGCCGACGTCGAACCTCACGCTGACAAGATCGTCCTGGGCCAGCGCGATCTCGTAGCCGATGCCCAGGTCGCTGCCCATAGAACCTTCTGGCGGCGGTTCCTCGCCTTCTTCGGGCGCCATCGATTTTTTGAACTCGGCGACCTCTTTCGTCACGGCGGCGCGCACCGTTTGATTAAACTTTTCGAAGTTTGGATTCGCCGCGCCGCCAGTGAACTGCGGATACTGCGCGTCGATCTCGTAATTCAACTTCTTGTTGCTGTCTTTCATCTGCTTCGCAATCACCTCGACGCCGCCGCTGAGATTGATCGGCTCTTCGTGAACTGAAAACGCCGTCTTCTTGTCGTCGCCTTTTTCGCCCGGCGGCTTGGACCAGTTTCCTACAAGCCTGATGAGGTTGTCCTGCGAGTCGACCGTCCACAGGCCCTTGAAGACGCCCGTCTGCTTGCCGCTTGGATCAAACTCTTCGAGCGTGAGATTGCCGTTTTTATCGACCGTTCCGCGCAGCGTGATGCGCGTGCCGACCTTCTGGTAGAAGTAGCTGCCGGTCAGGTTGTCGCCATCGCGGACGAGCTTCATCTGCAAGTCGAGCGACGAGCCGATCGAGCCTTTGAAGTACTTCGTCTGCGGCGGTGGAGTCGCGCCGCCGGCGAGATGGTTCAACTGTTCGACTGGCGACGCAGCAGGGGACGGCGTCGCTGTTGCGGATGGCGACGACGTTCTACGGCAACCAGCGCCGGCAACGAACGCTAACAATAAAATAACGAGGAGGAGCTTCTTCATTTCGTGATCAATCCCGAGCGCAGGATTTCTTCTCTCACTTCTGAAAACGTCAGTTCGCACAAACGTCCGCCGGTGAACAACGGATTGTTCGTAACGTCCGCGAGCGCGAAAGGCGGCGTTGGAAAGCTGTCGAGATCTTCGTCGGTCTCGAAGCCGACTTCCGCCAGCACGAGGCCGAACAGATCGCCCAGAAACATGTCGACTGAAAACTTGCGGCCTTCGTAGTCGAAATAGTAACGGTTCTTCCGGATCTCGTTCGCATTGAAGACTGACAACGTTTCCGCTTCGAGCGCGTTCAGGTATGTGTTGGTGATAATCGTGCGCGAGAGGTCTTGCGGATTCGGCGCGATTTTTTGCGTGAACTTGACCGTCCACTTGTTTGTTCGCGGGTCGCGCACTTTGCGAATGCGCAAGCGCGTGCCGGTGATGTAGTTGTCGGTGATTTGCAGATGCGGGTCCGCGCGCGTCAGCCCTTCCGGCAGATCTCTCAAGAGATAACGCCGTTCACGCTCAACGCGCGCGTACTTACTTTCGGGAACTACAGTATTCTGATCGGTTAGCTTAGCTACACCCATTCAACCACTGAAAAATCCGTGTTAATGGCCGATGGGAACACGGATTTAAAAATTTAAAATCCTAGATCTTCCCGGCCTTCATGTCGGCGAGGCGTTTTTCAAAGTTGGTGGTGTCGGCTTTGTCGGCCTTCCCTTTTTGAACTGCCTGTTCACCCAATGCTATCGCCTCTTCCTTCTTGCCTGCCTTGTACAACGCGTTCGCTTTGGCCGAAAGGTTCTGGAACGTCTCTCTCACCTTGATCGACTGGTCGATCCACTGCATGCCCTGCGCATCGTCGGCCGGGTTGTTGTTGTTGATGAGATAGTTTCCGGCTTGCAACGGCGTGCGCCAGTCGTCGGGTTTGGCGCCCGCTACGGTCGTCTTCAAACGCGCAAGCGTCGCCGCCGGCACGTCAGGAACTTTCACCGTGAACGGAACACTGATCTTCTCCCAGCGAATGTTCACCTGCGCCGAGTCTTCACTGACCGGATCGATATTGAACGCGAGCCATTCCTGATTTTCGGTGACCGGCTGCGGCTTCGCTTTCACTCGTAGCGTGTCCTTCGCGGGATCGTAGTTGAAACTACCCCACTGATTCGCCTGGTCGTTGAACACGATCGTCCACTCGTCTTTTCCGGGAATCGTGTGCAGGCTGTAGGTGCCGCCCTTCAGTTTTTGACCGTTGATCAGCACTTCGTCGGTGATCGTAAACGTCGTCGCGTCGTCAGCGCCGGTACGCCAAATGTGTCCGTACGGAACGATGGCGGCGTTCTTCGGCCGAACCTGTTGATTGTCGAGGGTCGCTTCACCCTTCACTGCGGCGGTCTGTTCCGGTAACGGATCGCCCCAGATCTTTCTTCCCTTCACGCCGGGCCGGCTGTAGGTGATGGTGACGTCGGTTGCTCCAATGCGTTGCATCACGCTCGCCTTTTGACTGGGACGCGGCACGACCACTTGCGCGCATACAGAAACGGCGAAGCAAAGAACAAACATGGAGGCGAAGATGGCTATGCTGCTGCGTTTCAGGGTCCTCATTGTCTTTCTTTCTCCTTGAGACGGGTTTGGCGCATGATACAATCCCGGCCAAAGACAATTCAAACCATCCGTGTTCTAAACACGGATCGCCCTTCTGGAGGACCGTCAAAAAAATGTCGAACCGCATACTGCTGCTCGTCGTCTCGTGCTTCGCCGCGGTGATTCTTACAGCCAGAGTCGAAGCCCAAAACGGACACGGCGGGCAAACGCGACTGCTGCGTACACCCACCGTCAGTTCAACGCAGATCGGGTTCGCTTACGCGAACAACATCTGGGTCGTCCCGCGCAGCGGCGGCAGCGCGCGCCGGTTGACGAGTTTTCAGGGACAAACCGCGAATCCACACTTCTCGCCGGACGGAAGATGGATCGCTTTCAGTGGTGAATATGCGGGCAATTTCGACGTCTACATCGTCGCGTCAGAAGGCGGCGAGCCCAAGCGTTTGACGTGGCATCCGGGCGCGGACCTGGTCGAGGGATGGACGCCCGACGGCAAGTCGATCCTCTTTTCATCGACGCGGGCGACGTGGGCGCCAAGCGGATCGCCGCGCTTCTGGACCGTGTCCTCCGAGGGCGGCGTTGAACAACCGTTTCCACTACCGCGCGCGTACCAGGGCAAGATTTCGCCTGACGGCGCTCGCGTCGCTTATCGCATGAACAACTCTTGGGACGAAGAGCGCCGCAACTATCGCGGCGGACAGAATCGCCCGATCTGGATCGTCGATCTCAAAACTTACGATCTCGTTTCGCCGCCATGGACCGACTCCAAGGACATTCAGCCAGTCTGGGTCGGCGACTCCGTCTACTTCATCTCCGATCGCGACGGCATGGCCAACATCTGGGAATACGACACGAAGAGCAAGCAACTCTCGCAGGTGACGAAGTTTACCGACTTCGACGTGAAGGCGATGGACTCGGGCGCGGGAACGATCGTCTTCGAACAAGCGGGATACGTTCACGAGCTCGATCCGAAGAGCGGCAAGTCGAAAATCGTCAACATCATTGCCGCCGGCGATTTTCCATGGATGATGCCGAACTGGGAAGACGTCAGCAATCGTCTCACGAACATGGCAGTCTCGCCGACGGGCAAACGCGTGGTCGTCGAAGCACGCGGCGAGATCTTCACGATCCCGGCCGACAAAGGCGACGTGCGCAACCTGACGAACTCGAGCGGTTCCGCGGAACGCGATCCGGCATGGTCTCCGGACGGCAAGTTTGTCTCGTACTTCAGCGACAAATCAGGCGAGTACAAGCTTGTGATCGAGGCGCAGGACGGGCTGGCGCCGCCGCGCGAGATCACGCTCGCGAAGCCATCACACTATTACACGCCCTCGTGGTCGCCTGACTCGAAGAAGCTTCTGTTCACCGACACGAACCTGAAAGTCTGGGTGCTCGACGTCGCAACCGAACAGGCGAAGATCGTCGGCAGCGATCCCTGGATGGTGCCGCAGCGCACGCTGAACCCGACGTGGAGCCCCGATTCGAAGTGGGTCGCGTATGCGAGCCGCCTGCGTTCGCTGTATCACGCGATCTTCATCAGCAACGTCGAGACGGGCGAGACGAAGCAGATCACCGATGGGCTCGCGGACGCCGTCTGGCCCACGTGGGACGCGAGTGGAAAATACTTGTGGTTCCTCGCATCGACAGACTTCGGCCTGCGCTCGCAGTGGCTCGACATGACTTCCTACGATCGCGAAACGACGTTCGGGTTGTATCTCGCCGTGTTGAAGAACACCGATCCGAGCCCGTTGCTGCCGGAGAGTGACGAAGACCGCGGCGTCGGAACGGGAACTCGTCGACCTGCGCCAGGCGCTTGCCCGGGCGATGCGCCTGGCGGCGCCGGCGGTGGCGAAGGCGGTGAAGGTGGTGGTCCTCGTAGTCAACGCGGTCCAGTCAACGTGCAAATCGACTTCGATGGGCTATCGCAAAGGATCATAGCTGTCCCTGGCGTACCGGAAAGGCAGTACACGGATTTACAAACAGGAATTGATGGGTATGTGTATTACATGGAGGCTGGTAGAGCGCCAAACACGGGTAATGAGTTATGGCGTTATCGAATTTGTGATCGACGCGCGACTACATTCGTGACTGGCGTCGCCGCCTATGAAATCAGTGCCGATCGTCGCAAGCTCGTCTATCGCGCGGGCGGCGGCGGCGGTGGACAAGCCGGCGGTCCCGGCGGCTTTGGCGGGACTCCTCCGGCGCCGCAGTTGTTCCTCGTCGACGCCGATCGCAATCCGCCGCAGGCCGGCTCCGGTCGTTTGAACTTCGCGTTACGCATGTATCTCGAACCGAAGGAGGAGTTCAAACAGATCTTCAACGAAGGCTGGCGCAATCAACGCGACTATCTCTACGTTCCAAACATGCACGGCGCGGACTGGCCGAAGATGAAACAGATGTACGGGCAGTTGCTGCCGTACGTCATGCATCGCGCCGATCTGAATTACCTGATGGACATGATGGGCGCTGAAATCGCCGTCGGACACTCGTACGTTCGCGGCGGCGACATGCCGACGGTGCCGCAGCAGGTCGCCGGTCTTCTCGGCG
>DASRIM010000294.1:0-2475 GCA_035649995.1 Pyrinomonadaceae bacterium
TTTGCGGCGAACGGCGGTGGCCGCTGAGTCGGTCATGGTGATGACCTCGCTCGCATGCACGACTTCGATGGAAAGCCCACTCGTTGGATGTTTGGCGAGAAGCTCGCGAATGCGTTCTTCCTGACCCACGAGAACGATCGCAAGGCCGTACTGCTCAGCGGCCTGTATGGCCCCGTCAACCTCAACAACGGGAGCGGCATCGCTCCCCATCGCATCGACAGCAATCTTCGTCACATCTATTCTTCGGCGACTTCGATAACTTCGCGTTCCTTGTAATAACCGCAGTGAGGACAGGCGCGATGAGGCATTCTCAATTCGTGACAGTTCGGACACTCGGCAAACGAGCGCGCCGTCAAATGGTCGTGTGTGCGGCGGCGATCACGGCGCGCTTTGGAGTGTCGACGTTTTGGATTTGGCATAGTTATGAACTCCGGTCTTCCAGCCGCCGCTTGATTTCAAGCAACGCGTCCAGATTTGGATTGAACTGCTCTTTGGCACAGTCGCAGCTCTTCAGATTCAAGTTCGTCCCGCACTGGGGACACAAACCTTTGCAGTCTAGCGTGCACAGCACCTTCATCGGAAGCGCCAAAAGCACCTGCTCACGGAGAAGGTCGCCGATCGCAAGTTGCGTTCCGGTGAAGAACGCCGTACGAGTATCTTTCTCGTCCAACTCGATCTCGTCGTCTTCATCAAACATGAACTCGTCACGCTGACGGAAGAAAAGATCGAAGGTCTTTGAGACGCTGCATCTCGCCGGCTCCAGACAGCGCGAACAGTTGAGCTCCAGCGTCGTTTCGAGCGATCCGGCTACGCGAAGCTCCAGACCCGGTCGCTCCACCGTCGCATTCCAGACCAGCGGTTCGACCTGCTTAATATTGTCTGCGGAAAAGTCAATCCTGCCCGGTTCAAACGAACCCTGAAGCGAAAGCTTTTCCTGAGTGAGATCCTTAAGATCGACGAAGTACTTGGTCATAAGTTTGAAAATTGGGGTCAGACGTGCGCCCCTCTCCCTTTGGGAGAGGGCGGCGCGAAGCGCCGGGTGAGGGTTTGAAAGTGCGCACGTGACGAACCCTCACCCGCCCTTCGGGCGACCTCTCCCAGAGGGAGAGGGTGCGTCTGACCCCAATTTTCGCAATCTACGAGGGTTTCTGCTCGGTGGGCGGCACGCCCAATCGTTTCAGCGCCTGATCGGCTTCCTGGCGAAACGGCGATTCCGGAAACTCCGTTATGATTTTCTGGTAGTACGTCTTGGCGTCGTCGATCTTGTTGGTCGCTTCGCTGAGCTTCGCCAACTCGATTACAGCCGCACTCTTCGAATAGCCACCAGTCTCATAAAGCTGCTTATAGAGATCGATCGCCTTCTGGTTGTCTCCGTGTCTCTTGTGAAGTCCCGCCAGCGCGAACTTTGCCACGCCCGCAACCTGCGCATCGCCGCTCTGAATTGCCTGCTGCAGGTTCTCAGTGGCCTTGGCGGTATTTCCGAGGCCATCGTTGCTCAGCCCCATGTAATACAACGCGATCGCTCCGGCCGTATGCGACGGATACGCATCATGTGTCTTCTGAGCTTCCGCCAGCGTTTTCTCGTACCGCTCCTTGTCCGTTTTTACATTTGGATCATTGAAAGCGCTAATTGCATGTGCCAACTGGCTTTGCGCGTTGGCATCGCGGTTCGCCGCGTACAGTCGCCAGCCGAGGACTGCCAGAATAACCACCAGCAATGCAGAAGCGGCCGTGATGATTTCCTTTTTCCTGGAGTAGGCGACCTCCGTAAATTTCTGTAATGATGTTGTGATCTCGTCCTGTTCTTTAAGTTCATGACGAGTCATCTTGGTTCGCGCCACTTTCTTCCCTCCGGGACAGCCCTGCTATGAGCTCTCTGTAAATTAGAAACCATTAAGTTTATTGCAGTAAGGTGCCGATTGACAAGGGTGCCGTGGCATCGTTTGGAACGAACGACGAATTCGGGCGCAAACAAGGGTCTCATCAGTAAGATAGAACGGATGGCTAAGCGCGTGGAAAAAGACGCCGCCTCCGACAGCGAACTCGTCGGCCGCTGCCTGCAGGGAGACGAAGCCGCCTGGTCGGAGCTGATCGGCCGGTATCAGCGATTGGTCTATTCGGTGGCGTACGCGCTATGTCCCGATCCGGACGACACCGCGGACGTATTTCAGGCGACCTGCCTCGACCTCTACAAAGGCCTTCCTTTATTGCGCGACATCAAAGCGCTTCCAGCCTGGCTGATCACGGTGACGCGCCGACGTTCCATTGCGGTTTTGAGAGCCAGAATACCGACGTCAAACAGTGATGAAGACATGGAGGAATTAGGTCAGGCGCACGACGTCATTCAGGCGATCGAACACGAGCACGCCATTGAACGCACCCTCGAACAGCTGCCCGATCGGTGCCGCGCTCTGATCAATCTCCTTTACTTCAGTCAGAATCAGCCCACCTATCAGGAAATCAGCGACAAGCTGG
>DASRIM010000295.1:0-17662 GCA_035649995.1 Pyrinomonadaceae bacterium
CGATGTCTGAGGATGACATGTGCGAACCATCGTCCTTTGAAGAGACACGCATGCGACGCAACCAGCTCTATCTGGTCGTTAAATTCGCCCAAGTGCAATTTCACCACCTTGGTCAAACCCAGATACGTTTGATCGAACTTACGTCCGGCCTCATCCAGATCGATTGGACGGTCTGGCAAGCGGTGATTGATCGCGCAATCGCGATGATCACCGGCCGCAAGTTCGGACATCTTGGCGACCATCAGATCTGCCTCTCCGGTGATAGCAGCCCCGCCCGATTGAATATCCGAGGGCTTCATCTCCGCGGCACTCGGTTGCTGATGTTGGTTGGAGGCGATTGGTTCCGGCGGTTCCGCTCGTCGTTGCCACACGAGGAATACGCCTAACGCTACGGCTGCAAGGAGAGCGGCCGCAATTGCCAGCCACACGCCGCGGCGCGAGATAAGCGACCTTTCAGTAGTTGCCGTGGCGCGAAGGTCGGCGCTCAGGCGGTGGGCGAACTGCTCCCGAATTTCCAGGTTTTCCGCATTAGCGAACGAGGCGCGCAAAGTAGTGCGCATCTCGCGTCGCGCAGCCAGCTCACGTCGACACTCGGCGCAGGATTCAAGGTGCGCGATCATCTCGTGGTTGGTTTCAACCAACAGCTCGTCGCTGAGATACGAATCCGCAACCTCACGGAAATCTCGACATTGCATCGATTCCTCCTACTTGTCCGCGGACGAAGCGGAAGCCTGCTTCTCCGTATTCTTTCCACCGCTGCCACGCGAGTTAACATAGCTTGCAAGTTCCGAGCGCATCAGTTTCCGGCCGCGATATAGCCGCGACATCACCGTGCCGATGGGTATGCCCAGCGTCTCGGCAATCTCTTTGTAGGCCATGTCTTCGATGTCTGACAGTAGAACCACTTCCTCGAACTGTGGCGGCAGATTGCGTAGTGCTCGGAGAACTTCCTGCGCCGTCAGCCCCTCCGGTGTTGGTGGGTCGAAAGCAATTGTTTCGGCGATACGCTCATCGGTGTCGCTGACAAACTGGAGCCGTGCATTCGCGCGGCGTCTGTTGCTGTTGGTGTGGTACATGACACGCACTAGCCAGGCGCGGCAATTGGTGCCTTTCTCGAAACGGTGAAACGATTGAAGTGCCTGCGTAAACGTCTCCTGGACAAGATCTTCGGCTTCAGTCCGGTCTCGCAACAGCCACATCGCGAGGCGAAACAGAGCAGGCAGGTGCGGCAGCGCCTCCGCCTCGAACGCCTCCCACCGGCGCGCACGGCCTGTTTGTGGAGTATTTTTGACCATTATGGCGTCGTTTTTCGGATTGGGAGGTTCCGTCAAAAGAGTTATATCGGCCAGGGCACCTTTTATTCCCGTCACGTCCCTCGGGTAGTGGGAGTTGAGATATTGAGGCACGTGCTAATATTCAGCATCGCATGAAAGTCGAGTTCCAGCTACCTTCATTTGTTGGGGCCACTGACTGGCTCAATCGCGAGAAGCCCAACTCGGCCGATGCGACCGACGCGACCGACGTGATCAGGCGAGAGACAAAGGGCCGGCCGACGCTCGTTCATTTTTGGTCACTTAGCTCGGAACCATCCATAACCAACCTGGCGCAGGTTTCGGATCTGCGCGACCAACGCAAGCGCGAAGGCTTGCGCGTGATCGCCGTCCACTCACCGCAGTCCGAAGCGGAGAAAGATCCACGCGCTGTGCGCGACGCGATCACGCGGCTCAATCTGACCGAGCCTTGCGCGCTCGACAACGAACATAAGCTCCAACGCGCGTTTGGCGAAGACGTCCTGCCCGCGTATTACCTGTTCGACATCGACGGCACGATGCGCGCTTCGTTCACCGGCGCGAGAGGTTTGGACCAGGCCGACGACGAGCTCGACCGCCTGCTGACGGAACTGCGCGCGAGGCTCCCGTTTTGTCCGCAGTGCGAGTTGTTTCTCAACAAGGAAGCGATGTTTTGTGCGGAGTGTGGCCTGCCGCTGACGTTGCCCGGCTCCAGCGGCACGCATCCGTATTACGAGAGTCACTACCAGGGATCGCTACCGACGATCCGTCTCGTCGATCCCGATCCGCTCATAGGGCGCGTCCTCGACGGTAAGTACGAATTGATGGCGCTACTCGGCAAGGGCGGCATGAGCGTGGTCTATCGCGCGCGCCGCGTTCGCATCGGCGACGACGTGGCGGTGAAGATCCTGATGGGCAAGTTTGTTAAAGACGACGCGGCGCTCGCGCGTTTCCGCCGCGAGGCCCGCGCGGCGGCGATGCTGCATCATCCGAACGTGATCACGATTCACGACTTCGGCGAGACTGACGACGAGCACGCGCCTGCTTTTATCGTGATGGAGTTCGTAAGGGGGACGCCGCTGCGGGATCTGTTAGCGAGTGAAGGCCAGTTTCCGGTGGAGCGCGCGCTGCGAATGATGCGTGGAATCTGCGCCGGAGTCGGCGCCGCGCACCGTCAGGGCGTGGTCCATCGCGATCTGAAGCCGGAGAACATTCTCGTCGTCGCGCCTGATGACGACTACGAGTTCGAGAGTGTGAGAGTGGTTGATTTCGGTCTCGCCAAGTTACTTGCTGACGCTGATCTGGCGCACAACGTTGCGGTGATGGGAACGCCGTTCTACATGTCACCCGAACAGTGCATGGGCGAGCCGCTGGACACGCGTTCGGACGTTTACAGTCTCGGCGCGATGTTCTACGAAATGGTTTGCGGCAAACGGCCGTTCGGTGCGGAGACTGTTTCCGGCGTCATCAGCAAACATCTATACGAAGCGCCGCCGCCGTTGTCGCCGTCGCTGGGAATACCGCGGCGAGTATCGGCCGCCATCATGCAAGCACTCGCGAAAGATCCGGAGGAGCGTCCACAATCCGCGACTGACTTTGCGCGTCTACTGCAATACGCCGGAGGCAACGCTGCGTTTTGATGTGCGCCGCTTCGATATGGTCCTCGCCGCCGGCATCGCTTTCATTGCAAACAGGCGAAGTACACGTTTGGCGTCTCGAGTTGGAACAACCGGCGGACCGCTTTATCGATCTGCTGGATGCTGAGGAGATCGCGCGCGCCAATCGCTTTCATTTTGAGAAAGATCGCAACCATTTCATGGTTGCGCGGGGGTTTTTGCGCGTCCTGCTCGGGCGTTACTTGCAAATTGATCCGAAACAGTTGAAGTTCACTTACGGAGCTTATGGAAAACCGGCGCTGCCCGGCGAGGCTTTGTTGCGATTCAACATGTCGCACTCGCATGGCATCGCGCTTTACGCGTTCACTGAGGGACGCGACGTCGGCGTCGACGTTGAATACGTTCGCGCCGACTTTACGAGCGACGACATCGCGCGCCGGTTCTTTTCCGCCTTGGAAGTTGAGAATCTGTGCGGGCTGCCCGCTGAAGAGCGGGTCGCAAGTTTCTTCCGCTGCTGGACGCGCAAGGAAGCGTACATCAAGGCGACCGGGCGCGGTTTGTCGCAGTCGCTTGACGGATTCGACGTCACGCTTGGCCCTGGCGAGAGCGCCGCGTTGTTGCGCACGGATGCAGGTCCGCACGAGCATTGGTCGATGGCCAACGTCGAGGTTGGACCAGGTTACGCGGGTGCGGTTGCAGTTGAAGGACCGATCACGGCGATAAGATATTGGAACACAGATGACACAGATTGAAACGGAAATAGATCCCGTTTGCGGGATGACAGTCGATCCAGCTAAGGCTGCCGGATCGTTCGAATATCAGGGAAAGACTTATTACTTTTGTAGCTCGCACTGCCTGCATCGGTTCCGCGAAGATCCGGAACGGTTCATCGCGAAACCCGAGTCGCCGCCGCCTGCCAAAGTCGAAACAAAACCAGGTCAGAAATACACGTGCCCGATGCATCCGGAGATCGTTCGCGATGGTCCAGGAAGTTGTCCCATCTGCGGTATGGCGCTCGAGCCCGTTACCGTTTCGCTCGAAGACGAGGAGAATCCCGAGCTCGTCGACATGACGCGGCGGTTCTGGGTGTGCCTGGTCCTGACGATTCCTGTTTTTGCGATTGGCATGAGCGATCTGATTCCCGGTCAACCGTTGCAGCATCGCGTTTCGCCGTCCGTGTTGGGGTGGTTGCAGTTGGTGCTTGCGACGCCCGTCGTGTTGTGGGGCGGCTGGCCGTTCTTTGTTCGCGCGTGGCAGTCGATTCTAAATCGCAGTCTGAACATGTTCACTCTGATCGGGCTGGGTGTCGGGGTTGCTTATGTGTTCAGTCTGATCGCCGTCGTTGCGCCGCAACTGTTTCCCGCGTCCTTTCGCGGGCACGGCGGCGCGGTGCCTGTCTATTTCGAAGCGGCGGCGGTAATCACGACGTTGGTGCTGTTGGGCCAGGTGTTGGAACTTCGCGCACGCAGCCAAACAGGAAACGCGATCAAGGCGCTGCTCGGTCTCGCGCCAAGGACAGCGCGCCGTCTCGGCCACGGCGGGCGAGAAGAAGACGTGCCGTTGGACCACGTACACGTGGACGATCGTCTGCGCGTGCGGCCGGGCGAGAAGGTGCCGGTCGATGGAGTGATACTCGAAGGATCGAGCGCCGTCGACGAGTCGATGGTGACGGGTGAGCCGATTCCGATCGAGAAGCATGCGGGTGATCGCGTCATCGGAGCGACGGTGAACGGCCGCGGATCGTTTGTGATGCGAGCCGAGCGTGTCGGGTCTGAAACGCTGTTGGCGCAGATCGTGCAGATGGTCGCGGACGCGCAGCGCAGCCGCGCGCCGATTCAGAGGCTCGCCGACGTCGTATCGAGTTATTTCGTGCCGTTGGTGGTGGCGATTGCGGTCGTGACTTTCATCGTTTGGAGCATCTGGGGACCTGAGCCGCAAATGACGTACGGTCTCGTCAACGCGGTCGCGGTGCTGATCATCGCGTGTCCTTGCGCGCTCGGACTGGCGACGCCGATGTCGATCATGGTGGCAACAGGGAAGGGTGCGCAGAGCGGAGTGCTGTTCAAGAATGCGGAAGCCATCGAGGTGCTGCGCAAGGTCGATACGCTGGTCGTCGACAAGACGGGGACGTTGACGGAAGGGAAGCCGAAGCTAGTCAGCGTTGTGACGTCGCCGGGATTTGATGAAGCGAGGTTGTTGCGGTTGGCGGCGAGTCTTGAACGAAGCAGCGAGCATCCGTTGGCCGCTGCGATCGTTGGTGGGGCGAGTGAGCGTAACGTTCAGTTGGTTGAGGCGGTCGGGTTCGACTCGATCACCGGCAAGGGAGTGCGCGGTGAAGTTGACGGTTCACGGGTGTTGCTCGGGAATCGTGCGCTGTTCGAAGAGTTCAAGATCGAGCCGGGCGATCTTGCGGCTAAGGCTGAACAGTTGCGAGGCGAGGGGCAGACAGTGATGTTTGTTGCCATCGATGGCCGCGCCGCGGGGCTGCTCGGTGTTGCCGATCCGATCAAGTCGACGACGCCTGATGCCGTCAGACAACTTCATGGCGAGGGTATTCACATCGCCATGTTGACTGGCGATAGCCGTACAACCGCGGAAGCTGTTGCTCGAAAGTTGGGAATCGACGAGGTTGTTGCCGAGGTGTTGCCCGATCAGAAGGTAGACGTCGTCAAGCGATTTCAAAGTTCCGGCCGCGTCGTGGCGATGGCGGGCGACGGCATCAACGACGCTCCCGCGCTGGCGCAGGCGCACGTTGGAATCGCGATGGGCACAGGCACTGACGTGGCGATGAAGAGTGCAGACGTCACACTCGTCAAAGGCGACCTGCGCGGCATCGCCCGCGCACGCGCCCTCAGCCGCGCGACGATGGGCAACATCAAACAGAACCTCTTCTTCGCATTTGTGTACAACTCTCTCGGCGTCCCCATCGCCGCGGGCCTCCTGTATCCCTTCTTCGGAATCCTCCTGAGCCCCATGATCGCCGCCGCCGCGATGAGCTTCAGTTCCGTCTCCGTGATCGCGAACGCGCTGCGGCTCCGAGGCGCCAAGATCTAGTCCAACGAAAAGCCCCACAGGCTGCGGCGGCGGGTGTACTGCCGGACCGAGCGATCGTGTTCGCCCGTAAACAACCGAGTCCCATCGGGCGAGAAGGCCAGCACGTAGATGGGCGACGTGTGTGTTCCGATCGTCGTAATGAGTTTGCGGCGGTTCACGTCCCATAACGCCACCATCTTGTCGTCACCTGCTGACGCCACTTGCTTTCCGTCAGGCGAGAACGCGACCGCCTTAACACGCGCGGTGTGTTGTCCGATGACAGCGGTTTGTCGTAACGGGCTGATCGTTCCCAGACGAATCATCTTGCCATCGTCGCCTGTCACAATCTGACTTCCGTCAGGTGACACGCTCATTACGACGATGGGGTCATTGCACCACTTCTCTTGCGCTACCAACTGCCACGTGCGCGTATCAAGCACGACTACGTAACCTTTATCAGTTACACCGACCAACCGCGTGCCGTCGCTCGTGAACGCCGCACTATAGACACCTCTCCAGGCAGAGTTAATATCGTAAAGAACAGTCTCTCCAGTATCGGCGCCATAGACGGCAAAGCTAGTGGCAATGAAGCGCTGATCGGGTGAAAGTGCCAGACAATAAGACGCCAGGTCCTTCAGTACATTGGCAGTCCACCGCGGTCCAGCGCGCCCGAACTCATGCCGGATAACTTCGCCCGACTGATCTGACGATACAAGCCAGGTTCCATCAGGCGAAAACGCCACGGCTCCAACGCGAGTCTGGTGCACATTCAACACCGACTGTTTTCGTCCACTTTCCGCGTCCCAAATAATTATCGAATGGTCCTCGCTGGCGGATGCCAGACGCTTTCCATCCGGCGAAAGAGCAAGAGCACGCACACCACCGCTATGCTGTCTCAGGTTTGCTTCCAATTCGCGGTTGACGACGTCCCAGATGAGAACCGAACCGTCTCCGTGAGTCGAAACCAACCAGCGTCCGTCAGGCGAAAAAGCAACGGACCAAACTATCGACTCGTATTCCAACGGCGCAATTCTGGTGGCAGTTGTTGCGTCCCACAACAAGACTCGTTCAGCGGCCGATGCTATTAACTTGCCGTCGGGCGAATATTCTATGGCGCGTCCATGATCGTGATGCGCATGTTGACTGAGAACCGATTCCTGGTGCGAGAAATCAAACGTCTTCAGGTATCCGTGTGGATCAATCGCGGCGCCGCGTTTCCCGTCCGGCGCCAATGCGAACCAATTGCCGGCCCACTTCGCATGACTTGTGCTTCTCCGGTGTCCCGTAGCCACCTCCCAAACGTTGCCGCCACAATTGACAATGAGGCGGCTGTTGTCGACAAAGACGTAGTTGCCGTGACTACCGATTCCGCCGGGTATCTCTCGCACTTTGTCCCACGATTTTGTCTCTCGAATTATCAGAGCCGTAGCCGTTGCATAGGCCAGAAGCGCCGCGTCGGGTGAAAAAGTCGCCGTAATCACTGGTCCGGCCTGATCGCTCCACACGAGTTCTTCCTTCAGGTCTGCGGCATTCCAAAGTATGGCCGTCTGGTCCTGACCGCCGGTTACAAACCATTTGCCGTCTGGGGAAAAAGCAACTGTAGTTACCGGGCCAGTGTGTTCCGTGAGCGTCTTCAAACGCATGCGCCGCGCGAAGTCCCAGACGATTACCTTGTGGTCTTCGCCGACTGAGACGAGCAACTTGCCGTCCGGTGAGAAAACAGCGCGTCGCGCAGCGGCCGTGTGACCATCGCGGAAGACTGTCTCATCCCAGGTTTCGTTGACTGAAAGAAAAGCAGCGATGCCGGCGACTGCCAGCGCCACAACCACCGACAGCGCGCTGATGAGGGCGATCCTTCGGGCAGTCCTGCTTTCGAGTCTCCGTTTCAGTTTCGTCAGGTCTTCGAGAAACTCACTTGCCGACGCGTAGCGCTCGTCGCGGTTGCCGCGTAAGGCGCGCCGGAGAATGCGTTGCAGTTGTTTCGGAGCTTTGTCGACCTTGATGTCTGGACCTGGCTGAACGCCGGTCACCATTTCATAAATCACAAGCGCAAGCGAGAACAGATCCGTGCGGCCGTCGAGTGGTTCGCCGCGCGCTTGTTCGGGAGACATGTAACTGGCCGTGCCCATGATTGCGCCGGGAACGGTCAAGGACGATTCGTGAGATTGAAATACCGCGGACGACATGTCGTCGCGTTCGTCGCCCAGTTTCGCGATGCCGAAGTCGAGCACTTTTACGAGCCCGTCGTCACGCACCATCACGTTTTCAGGCTTGATGTCGCGATGGATGATCCACGCCGTGTGCGCGGCCTTCAACGCCAGCGCGATCTGAATCGCAATATCCAGGGCGTGATCCAAATCCAGTGGCCGCTGTTTGTTCGACACAAGATCGCGCAACAGCTCGCGCAAAGTTTTGCCTTCGATGAACTCTTCGACGATGAAGTGCGAGTCGCTCGTGTGCGTTATCTCGAAGATAGTGACGATGTTTGGATGGTTAAGACGAGAGGCAGCTAACGCTTCCTGTTCAAAACGGCGAACGCGTTCGTCATCGGACGTGAACTCCGCGGGCAACATCTTCAGCGCGACTACACGACGCAAGGTTTCGTCGTGGCCTTTGAAGACCTCGCCCATTCCTCCGGCGCCGATACGTTTCTCGATTCGATAATGACTAATCTGCGCGGGCGGCTCAACGCGCGGTAGTGCAGCTACGGCCGGCGACTCCATGAAACTGCCGGCGACAGCTTCCCGTTTCAGCAGCGCCTCAACTTCCGACAACAACGTCACGTCGCCGTTGCACACCTGTTTCAGGAAAGCATCGCGTTCGCGCGGTTGAACGTCGAGTACCTGTTGCAGGAGATCTTCGATTTGTAACCACCGTTGTCGGTCCACAGCCTAAGCCTCGAAAGTCGATTCACTCAATTCGTGAAGCAGCCACAGTTTTGCCGTGCGCCATTCTCGTTTGACGATGTCGGTCGAAATCGCCAACACAAGCGCCGTCTCCTCAATACTCAGGCCGCCAAAAAAACGAAGCTCCACCACCTTGCCTTTGCGCGGAGAAAACTCCGCAAGCTTATCGAGCGCGTGGTCAAGGGCTAGCAGATCGAGATCGCGCGGCTGGGTGCTTAATTCCATCTGATCGATCTCGATGCGGGTGTATTCGCCTCCACGTTTGAGGTTGCGGCGTCTGCGCGCTTCGTCTACGAGCACGCGCCGCATGAGCTGCGAGGCGATGGCGAAAAAGTGTGCGCGGTCCTGCCAGTGGACTCGGCTGGAATTCACCAGACGAAGATAAGCCTCATTGACGAGTGCGGTTGTTTGCAGCGTGTGTCCAGGCCGCTCGCCTCGCATGCATTTGCGCGCGAGTCGTCGCAGCTCCTCGTAAACAAGCGGCATGAGCTGCTCGAGCGCCGACTGATCCCCGCTACGCCACTGGAGCAGAAGATGTGTGATGTTTCCTGGCACGAGAGAGCGGGCGAACCCTCCAGTTTCGACAAGAATCACGCCTATTAAACCAGGACACCTTGAGAAGAGCGCCGCAATTTATCACCTCGCTCTTCCTCATTCAATCAATTGAGGACCCAACTATGAAAAAACTACTCAAAATCTTCGCGTTAACCCTCATCGCCGCGTTTGCGGCTATCGACCTGAACGCCCAGACCATCGTCAATCGTGCGCGCATCGGCGGCTACGCCGAAGACATCACTTTCGTCAACTCCGGCGCTTTGAAAGGCCAGGTAGTAATGACGAACGGTTACGAACTGCACGCTGTCGAGATGATAAAAAAGAGCGCGCTCACCAGAATCTGTAGAATCGACACCCCCGAGCTCGATCAATTTGTGAATGGGTTCACGTTTGTGCCGTCTGAAGGTCTGTTCGCGATGAACAACGCGCCGCATCCGGATAAGCTCTTCTTCTTCGATCAGGCTTGCGGCTTCAAAGGCACACGGCCGATTCAGTATCTCGACAGTAATTACCGGCCCGGTCATGTCGAGGGAATGACGTACATTCCAAATGATTCACCCCTGTTTCCCGATCATCTGATCATGGTTGTTTGGGACGCCCTGGGCGCCGCCGATGTGCGGCTTGAAATCATGAGGCGCGACGGCGTGGTCGTAGCCGAAATTCATCGGCTCGACTGGCCCGTTCAGTTGTTATCGGAAGGCGGAGTCGGCGACGTAATGTACTTGTCGCCAAATCGTCTGCTTGTTTCTGCTTTTCACCCAGACAGTCTTTGGATCATAGATTTCGCCGGCAATATCGTGTCAGGACCTGTGCCCACGGGCGCCGCTGGAACGGGCGAGGGCCTCACACGACTTGACGATGGACGCGTCGTCGCCAGCAACTATCCGCAAAATCTGCTGCTGTTCGACAAAAACCTGGATCGGCAGCCGCAGGACGACAGGCAGGACGTTATCGGTGTGAACCTCAACGTGGCCAACGGTATTGCCTGGGACAGCGATGCGAACCGGCTGCTGGTCACGCACGATTCAACTTTGGGCCTCGTCGGCGGCGTCTCAGGTTTATCGACCACGCTTAACAGCGCCACATCGATTGTCGCTCCTGGTCCGTTCGGATTCTCCCGTCAGACAGCTTATTTGCCGCAGGACGATCTAATCGCCGTGTTACGGTTTGGCGCCGTAAATGATCGCGCGATCGTGCTCTTCAGCACGAACGGAACACTGAACAGTCAGATCAGTCTGAGTCCCACGAGTCTCGGTGAGAACCTCGGACAACCGACAGCGCTCGCGTATCTGCCGGGGACGGATGAATTCGTCGTCGGCTTTAACGGCACACCTGCGACCCAGACGTTGGAGAGGTTACGGCTTCGGGTCATCTCACGAGCCGGCACGCTCGTTCGCACGATTGATCTCGCCGCGACCGGCATTGCGTCCGTTAACGGTGTCGAGTACTTCGAAGATCCGCAGGGCGGCGGCGGCCGTTTACTCGTGATCGCCTCCGTAGGACGAATGATCATCACGGATCTCGACGGAAATTCTCGTCGACCGAATGGTACTTTGTTCGGCGAGTTCAACAGCCGCGTGAGGTTTGGACTGATCACGCGCAACGACGTTGCCGCAATCACGTCCGGACCGCTCGCGGGTGCTTTTGCGATCGTGGACAGCTCGGGCGGCGAAGTCGTGATCTTCCGGCTGAACTAGTTCAGCCGGCGACCAAACAATTTGTTTCCGGACGCCGAGTACAGGACGTTGAAGGCTTCGTCGGTGACGAAGCGGTCGTCTAGGTCGGAGAGGCGGATCTCGCGTTCGGTGCGGCCGTTGTTCACGTTTACGCCGGCGAGGCCGTTGCCGTCCCGTCCTTTCAGGTCCGTGTAGAAGTACATCCACTGGCCGCGCAAGGTAGCGAGACGTTCACGGTGCCAGAGGAAACGCGACAGGCGTTCGAGCTGGTGCGCCGGATCGATCCGGTTGACGATATTGGATTGCAGCCGCGAGCCGCGGCTTCTACGCGATGACGCGGTTGCGAGTGATTGCAAGTTCGAGATCGACGAACGCGACGACAGTCCCGACCAGCTCAAGCCGCTGATCGTTCGCGCCACCTGAACGCCGCGAAACGCCGTCGTCGCCGTGCCGCCGTAACGAAAGTAAAGCGACGCCGCGCGAGCCGCAATCGAACCGACCGTGCGAAGTATCCCACGGCCCGGAGGCGTGTGACGCGCGCGCCACAGTTGGCGTCCACTCTCTCGATCGAACGCCGCGATCTCGGATTGTCCGCCGATGACGATGTCGCCGTTATCGTTGATGAGCCCAAACGAGGCGCGCTCGATCTTGTGCGACGTGCGAAACACACGCTTGCCCAGAGTCGCATCGATCATCATCAGATCGTCGCGATCGGCGACGGCGATCATATTTCGATCCGGCAGCAGCAGGTTCGTGATGCCTTTGTCCGCGCCTTTGTAACGCCAAAGCACCTTGCCGGATGCAGCGTCGATCGCACTCACGCCGTATGGACCACGCTCGACGGTGTCGCCATCTTTGAGCCGCGTAAACTGCCCGCCGGTGCGAACGTAAAGCACGTCGCCCACAAGCAACATCTCCGGCGTGAGCCCGAGGTCTTTAGCTTCCCACTCAGTGTCACCACTCTGACGCGAGATCGCGCGCACACGCCCGCGCCCGGAGACGTAGATGAACGCGTCGGCGAAGATCGGATCCGCCTCTGTCAGCGCGAGGCCTTCCTCGTTGACGCGATATTTTTCGCGCAGACGTTCCTTGCCGTTGCGCGCGTCGAAGGACGTCACGCCTTCGTAGAAAACATAAAGACGGCCGCTGATGAACGCCGGCGGATAGTAATTGTCGAGCGTGTAATCGACCTCTTTGTCCGAGTCTTCGAACCAGCGCGACGGCATCATCTCCACCTCGCCGGCTTCGTACTTCCACAACTCGTCGCCCGATTTCAAATCGAGCACATGAACGAGCGGACGGCGCTTGAAACCTTCGCGAGCGCGGTTCCGCGCGTCTTTCACCAGCACGACGGCGATTAAGTTCAGCTCCGAATCGACGGCGATCTGCATCACCGAGCCTTTGATCTTGTCGCTGCGCCAGATCGAATCGCCCGTCAAGAGGTTGACGGCTTCGACGCGCGACTTGTCGCTCTTCTCGAGATTCAGCAGCAGTAACTCCGTCCCAGGGACGGGCGCGATGTCCGTCTCCTCGAGTGATATGTCTTTGCGACGCCAGAGCGTCTCGCCGGTCGAGCCGTCAATCGCGTACAAGGATTTCTCCGTGCCCGCGAGGACGACGCCAAATTCCGTCGGTTGATAGAAACGGACGTCCTTGTCGAGCTTGGCCGTCCAATCCGTGTTTGCTGTGAATGCTGCGTTCGCTGATGTAACACAGACAGCCAGAACGCAGATCTGATATGCTTTGCGGGCAAAACGGTAAGTAACGCGGCGTGACATGGTAAGTAAAGTCGGTTTCCTCCTTGTTGTTCTTATTGTAAGTGCGAGTGTCTCTTTCGCACAGTCGCTCGATGTCGGCGCTCCCACGCCGGTGCGATCAAACACCGTCACCGGCCGCATCGCAGCCCGCGATCTTGGCGATTCGCGTTTGACGGATCACTACTACGCGTTCACCGGCACGCCCGGCGATCTGCTGATCACGGTTCAGAGCACAAACCTCAATGGCGATATCGACGTCTTCACAGCAGTCACGTTGCGGCCGTTGTTGAAGCTGAGCCTCTATGCCGAAAGCACAGCGCCCGTCACGAAGGGAATCTACCTTCGCAAGCGCGAAGATCTGATCGTGCGCATCGAAGCGCGCAGCCCCAACGATGAGGAAGGAAGTTATCGCCTGTACTTCGGCGGCTCCTTCGAACCCGTCGCCGGCGGTCCGGACATCGCCGAAGCTGAAACGACGACGGAGCCGGAAAAACCCGCCGTCACCGGAAAAGGAACACGCCGCGTTAACTCAGTGGGCGCGCGCATCGCCGAACCGGAACCGCCGCCAAAGGAAGTCGCAGCGGCGACTCCGGAACCAACTCCAGCGGCTACACCCGAAGTAAAACCCGTTGAGACACCGAAAGCGGTCACGACTGAAAAACGCACCGAACCGGAAACCGCGCGCACCACGCCGCGAAACACTCGCGGCCGCAGCAGACCAGCATCTCCGCCTCCTACTTCACGCCGCCAACCCGCGGCACGCACGAAAGAACCCGCTCCGCCTCCTGTCGAAGAGCCGAAAGCCGCGCCCGCGCCTGAGCCGGAAGCCGAAGTTGGACCAAGGCTCATCATCGAGACCAACGACGGTACACTGATCAACCGTTCGATGAGTGGAATCAGAAGAGTGACGATAGAAAACGGTCAGGTCGTCGTGACCGGCAAGGACGGCAAGATCAATCGAATACTCCTGGCGAATGTGGTGAGAATGCAAATCGCGCCATAAACTACTATTTCGATTTCAAGCTCGTTAACTTCTCGCGAAACCGCGGCAGATCCTGATTGTTCGGATCGATCTTTTCGACTTTCGCGATCGCTTCCTCGGCGCCTTTTGCGTCGCCCTTCTGAAGCGTCGCTTCCGCGAGTCCCGCAGCGACCATGATGTCGTCGTCCTTTATCTTCATCGCCGCTCGGTACCATTTCTCCGCGGTGTCGAAGCGGCCGGCGTCGAGGTTAACCATGCCGAGAACCACGACGGTACGGTAGTCGGTGGGATTCAACTGGTTCGCTTTCAGCAAAAACTCAATCGCCTGATCGTAGCGCCCGATCTGGTAGTAGAGCTCGGCCGCCTTGACCTGCGCCTCGAAGTTCTTCGGCTCGTTGCGCGCCTTCTCGAGCGATTCTGTCACCTGCGCGCGCACCTCTTCCGGATTACCCGTCGGATTCTGCGCACCCACCGGCGGATGATCCGCGGGCAGCGACTGTCCGGCCGACGCGACCTGCGCCTGCTGGGTTTTCTGGCTCATCGAACTGGCAAACATGAACCCGACGATGAACCCGAGCAGGATTCCGATGATTCCAAAAAGAAGATTTTCTCTCGACATAAATTATTTGCTACCAGCCAACGACTTCGCTTCGTTGATACGCGCCGTAATAGTTTCCGCTACTTCCGAGCCCGGCGGAACTTTCTTCAACACGCGCTCCCAATATTGAACCGCTTTCTTGTAGTCCTGCGCTTGAAACGCGGCGCTGCCCGCAAGCTGCAACGCCTTCGCGTTCTCCGGATCGACCTTCAGCGCCTGGTTCACGAGCTCGGTCGGTTTGCCGTCCAGACGTTGACCGCCGGCCATCGCACTGGCGAATGCGTATTCGGCCCAGAGGTCGGCGTCGTTCGGTTGGAGCTCGGTTGCCTTCGCGTAAGCTCCCGTGGCTTCGCCGTAGCGTTCCATGGAGTTATAAGAGCGCGCCAGCATGGTCCAACCTTGCGCGTCCGCCGGGTTGTCCTGTAAACGCTTCGCGAGCGCGGCGACGTTCGCCTCGATCTGTTCCTGTGAACGCTCACCGCCCTGCATCGGTCCGCCAACACTGGCGGGACGGGCAGCGCTGGCCGGATCCGTGATGCTCTTCGGCTGGCCAATTTGGAAATATAAGATCACCGCGACGAGCGGCAGGCCGACGGCGAGCGCGTACGCAGTGCTTCGACTCGGCGGCGGAACGGTTGCCGCCTTGCGCGGCGGCGGAGTTCCAGGCGTTGTCGTTGTCGCTGTGTCTTCGAGCAGACGGCGCTCGATCTCTTCGCGATCCTGTGCGTACTGCTCGGGACTGACGATACCGTTTTGCAAGTCAGCCTCGAGCTCCGACAGTTGATCGCGATAGATGGCGACGTTTGCCTGTTTTAGCTCGTCGGCAGCAGCGCGGCGCGTCTTTTCGTTGCGTTGCAGCGCCGTCGGCATGACGAAGGCCAACGCGATCACGATCAAGATGGCGCAGATCACCCAGAAAAGAATCATGAGCGCAGTAACTCCTCGGCGCGCCGGCGCTCTTCGTTAGTAAGCGGCTTCTCCGCGATCGTGTCGCGGCGGCTCTTGATGTAACGGAAGAGCACCGCCAAACCGGCAAGCAACAACACGAATGGACCAAACCAAAGCAGATAAGTGACCGGCGTCACGCGCGGCTTGTAAAGGATGAACTGTCCGTAACGATCCGTCAGGAACGCGACGATCTCCTGATCGCTCTTGCCCGCTTTCATCTGTTCGCGGATCTCGCGGCGCATGTCCGCGGCAAGACCGGCGGGCGAGTCAGCCAGAGTCTGGTTCTGGCACTGGAGACAGCGAAGCTCGTGCGACAGTTTTGCGAGCCGGGCTTCGATAACCGGATCGCCGCTTGATTTCTCTTCTTCCTGCACCTGCGCGATCGCCGCCAATGGCAGCAGGCAGAGCAAGAACAATACTGCGAAACAGAAACGAGTCATCTGGTTGTTCACTGCCGATTCAATTCCTGAACTAAGGGGAGAATCTTGTCGTTCCAAATGTCCGGCGTCACCCGCCCGACATGTTTGAGTCGAACTGTGCCACTTTTGTCGATGATGTACGTCTCCGGCGCGCCATAGACTCCGTAATCCATTCCTACCCTGCCGTCGAGATCCACGGCGCTCAACTTGTAGGGATCACCGAGATCTCCCAGCCAGCCCAGCGCATCCTCGCGTCTGTCTTTGTAGTTGAGACCAATGAGTTCTACGACTCCCGATTGTGCGTACTTAAACAAGTCCGGATGCTCCTTGCTGCACTCGAAACACCACGAGGCCCAGACATTCATCATCCACACCTTTCCACGCATCTCGGACGCGGAAAAAGTCTGCGACGGATCTTTGAGCTGCGGCAAGCGAAACTCGGGCGCGGGTTTGCCAATCAACGCCGACGGTACTTCCTGCGGATTGCGGGTTAGACCGATCGCGAGAAACACGACCAGTACGGTGAACACAGCGAGTGGAATCAAGTAACGCAGCATCTTTAAACCACGGACGGTTGCACAGCAGGTTCCGCCGGCGTTTTCGCTCCTGTCTCCTTCGCCGCTCGATCTTTTTGTCTCGCCAGAGCATAGCGACGATCGCTCAATGCGAGCCCGCCGCCGAGGGCCATCAACACCGCGCCATACCAGATCCAACCGACAAAAGGCTTGTAGTAAACACGCACGCTCCACGCGCCGGCGTTGACCGGCTCGCCCATCGAGACGTACAGGTCACGAAACAGTCCGCTGTCGATCGCGGTTTCCGTCATCACGTTCCCGCTCGCCGTGTAATTGCGTTTCTCGGGATACATGCGCTCGATCTCTTTGCCGTTGCGGCTGACGATGATCTCCGCGCGCGCAGCCTGGTAGTTTGGTCCAGCCACGTTCGTCGCGCCGATGAAGCGAAACTCGTAACCGCCGGCGCTCACTGTGCCGCCCGGCTCCATGCGCACGTCCTGTTCCGATTGATAACCCGTCACCAGCGTAACGCCGACGACAAACACCGCAACGCCGAGATGCGCGAGCTGCATTCCGTAATAACTACGGCTCTGGCTCCGCAACTTTTGGAACATCGTCAACTGCCCTGACGTGACGCGCACTCGTTCCCACAAGTTCAGCAGAATCGTGGTCACGATCCAGATCGCCAGCAACAGTCCGAGACTGACGAGCGGTTTCCATTGACCGGCGACGAACGGCAGCACGATTGCGGTTATCAAACTGACTACAAACGCCCAGCGAAGTCTCACAGCCAGCTCAGGCACGCTCGCTTTCTTCCAACGCGCGATCGGCCCGACGCCCATCAGGAACATCGCGGGCGCCATCAGCGGCACAAATACCATATTGAAATATGGCGGACCGACGGAAAGTTTGCCCATGCCTAGCGCATCGACAATCAGCGGATAAAGCGTCCCCAGCAATACTGAACCGCAAGCGACAGCCAGCAGGACGTTGTTCGCCAGCAGCAGCGACTCACGCGAGATCACGTCGAACTTGCCGCCAAGCCCGACCTGCTTCGCACGCCACGCGTACAGGAACAGCGACCCGCCGATCACGATCACGAGAAACGCGAGAATGAAGATGCCTCGCTTCGGATCCGTCGCGAACGCGTGTACGGACGTGAGCACGCCCGAGCGCACGAGAAACGTCCCGAGCAAGCTCAACGAAAACGCCGCGATCGCGAGCAGCACGGTCCAGCTCTTGAAGCCGCCCCGCTTCTCGGTAACGGCCAGTGAATGGATCAAAGCGGTGCCGACCAGCCACGGCATGAACGAAGCGTTTTCAACCGGATCCCAGAACCACCAGCCGCCCCAGCCAAGCTCGTAGTAA
>DASRIM010000296.1:0-9999 GCA_035649995.1 Pyrinomonadaceae bacterium
AACGCTGGTTTTGACAGGAAACGACAATGCCGGTGGGATGATGCGTGATGCGTACGGCAGAGTCGGTGGTGTTGATGTGTTGACCTCCGGCGCCGGTGGCGCGATAGGTATCGATGCGCAGGTCTTTGTCCTGAATATCGACTTCGATGTCTTCGTCGATCTCCGGATAGACAAACAGTGAAGCGAACGACGTATGCCGCCGCGCGGCCTGATCAAACGGCGAGATGCGCACGAGACGATGCACGCCCGCTTCGGCGGCCAAAAGACCGTAGGCGTACTCGCCTTCAACTCTGAACGTCACGCTTTTCAATCCGGCTTCCTCGCCCGGTTGATACTCGAGCACTTCGGTTTTGAATTCGCGCTGCTCGGCCCATTTCAAATACATGCGCAACAGCATCTCGGCCCAATCCTGCGACTCGGTGCCGCCGGCGCCGGGATGAATCGTGCAGATGGCGTTGCGCCGATCGTTGTCACCGGCGAGCAGCATTTCAGTTTCGGCCTGGCTCAACTCGTGTTCGAGTTGTTCGAGCAGCCGATGGAGCTCGCCGATCGAGCTCTCGTCTTCTTCGGCAAACTCAAAGAGCACCGCGGCGTCGTCGATCTGCGATTGAAAATGTTCCTGGCGCTCGATCTTCTTTTCGAGACGGCTGCGGCTCTGGAGTAGTTTCTGGGCGGCTTCCTGATCGTTCCAGAAGTCGGGCGCGGAGGCCTGGGCCTCGATACGGTTCAACTCTTCGCGACTCGCAGGGACATCAAAGAAACCTCCCGAGCTGTTCAACTCGCGCCCGAAGGCCGTCAAAAGAAACTCGCAACTCCTGAAGTGACAACGTGTCGTTCATCTTAAATCTCTAAAACTCCTTCTACTGCTTACCAAAAGCGCGATCAGCAGAATCGCCGAAATCGCAGCGCAAACCTGGACGAACCAGTCGCCGCGTTTGGTGTAGATCGTATCCGCTTCCATCGGCAAATAAGTCCAGACTCGAACGCCGGCCTGAAACGGACCTGTTACATCTTCAATCCTGCCGCTGGGATGAATACGTGCCGACAAGCCGGTGTTCGTAACGCGCATCAGCGGCCGGCCATTTTCCACCGCGCGAAAGACTGTGTTCGCGAGGTGCTGTCGCATCACGGCGGTTGGACCAAGATACCCGTCGTTCGAGATATTGATCAGCAGGTCAGCGCCTTCCTGCGTCATGCGGCGCGCGATCCACGGATACGCCGACTCGATGCAGATAAAGACTCCCGCGCGATAATTTCCCACTGACATCAGCGTGTACTTGTCGCCCGGAGTGAAATCGCCGACGAGACCAGTTATCAAAGAAGCTCCCGGTAACCATTGAGGGAGCGGAACATATTCGCCGAACGGCATTAGGCGAATCTTATCATATTGAGTTATCGCGGCGTCTCCATTTATTAGGACCGCTGAATTGTACGCGCCGTCATTCGCGGCGGGTTCCAACGAGTTGAAGAGAAGGTATGTGTTGTTCTCTAGTGAGAACCTCGTGACCAGTTGCTGAAGTGTCTTGTCGGTGGCGTAAGTGAAGTTCATCGGTGACTCTGGCCAGATCACCAACCGTGTATCAGACTTTCCCGAACACTGCTTCAGCCCCTCCAGACTCAACGATAAATGCCGCTCGAGTAACTGCTTCATTTCCTCCGGGCTCTTGATCATCGTCATGGGCACGTTTGGTTGGACCGCAACGACGCATACGGACGGCACAGGGTCGGAAGAGTAGAAATGCGATTCGGTAAGAAGCGACGACAACGTGATGACGAACACTATCCAGAATCCCAGACCTATCGCGGCCGCGATTCTCCGTGCGTCGGGCTTAGTCACGACCAAAACGATTACTGAATTGACGGCGACGATCAGAAAGCTGACCGCGTAAACGCCGCCCCAGTTGGCCGGTTGGATCAGCAACGGATAAAAGGCCTGGGAGTAACCGAGCGCGTTCCAGAGTTGACCCGTTACTCCGAGGCGAACCCATTCGAATGCCGTCCAGAATATCGGTGCGAGCAGGACGGCCCACTGGCCCCACCGCTTGATCGCCAGCGCGAAAAGCGCGATGGCGAGGCCGGGAAAGAGCCCGACGACGATCGTGGCGGGCGCCAGTAACAGATACGCAGCCACCGGCGGCAGTCCGCCATAGTGAATCATCGAATATGTCAGCCAGTAACAGGTCGCGTAAAAGAAAACGGTCCCTGCCGCCCAGCCGAGAATCAACGCGCGCGCGGGCGATGGCCGTCGGGCCACCGCCACGAGCAGCGGAACCAGACCGATCCACGCCAGGAAGCCAAACTCAAAATTTGGAAACGCGAGGATGAGTAGGAGGGCCGTCGCGCCTGCCGCGCCCCATTCCGACCATGTAGGTAACACTTGCCGCACTGCGCTGAGAGTGTAGCCAAAAAAAATTTTTTCAGCACGGTGACTGAGCGTGATTGAAGGTAGTCAATTCGGTTGAAATTGACTCAAAAAGACAGAAACCGTCACCGCGAAAGTGACAAATTTCGTCCCCTGACGCAAACGCGCTTACGGATTTGGTCTCGCGTTGTCGACGATTTGGTAAGTGCTATAGGGAATCAAAAATGCGGGAAGACCCAGCCATTTCTGACCGGGTCCGCGTATCGGGGGGAAGCACTGAAGGGTCGCTCGGAAGGTAGCTGGCGCAGCGGCAGGCGGCGCTCAGGGGATGTTGGCGGCGGGGGCACGGTCAACTAATTTCGTGTATTCCGTGTCGTGCCGGTTCTTCCTTGAGCACCTCGCGTGCCAAACATCGGCAAACACCTTCAGTTTCCCATCGTCACTTGCCGCTGTAGCGCTATCGCTTCCTGATTGTTCGGGTCGATCGTGATGGCACTGAGCGCGTACTTTCGCGCCTCGCCCCTATCGCCCCGATCGAGAAAGATTCGACCTAACAGAATGTGCGCGTCGATCAGTTTCGGATCCCAGAAGATCGCCGTCTTCAGTGCCGCGATCGCTGCCTCCTGATCGCTGCGGCGAAGATTGATTCGCCCGCTCAACAGATACGCCTCAGCGTTCGTCGGCTCGATCATGACGACGCGATGCAGCTCGGGAAGCGCTTCGTCGTCGCGCCCTGCCTGATAAAGATCGCGCGCCTTGATCAGCAGATCCTGCGTGGCCGAGCTCGGCGACTCAGCGTTCGACGCCAACGTCTTCGTCCGTTCCAGATCGAAAACCTGTTCACGGTTCAAAACATCGCGCATTCGCAGGTTCACGCCGCTGGTCGTTTGTGACTTCTGCCACTCGGTCTCCCACTTCGCATACGACGTCTGAAGATAACGCCGGGCCATGTCGTCAGCGGCCGTTGCAGCTTCGGTCTTTCCGACCTTCGCGAGCGCCTTGGCAAACAGGAAATACGCCTGTCCGTCACGCTGATTGTCGGTAATTACCGGACGAAAGTGTTCGGCGGCTTCGTTGTACTTGCCCTGGAGAAACAGCGCGTAGCCGTAGTTGAAGTGGACCATCTGGTCGTTCGGCGCGGACTCCGACGCCCGCGCGAGAAACTCGCTGCCTTGCGCCAACAGCCGCTTGCGTTCCGCTTCGTTCTTGTTTGCGCGCGCGGCTTGCACTGCGACCGCGCCCGCGTTGTTGTAAACACCGATCAGCGGCAGATCGCTGGACAGCGGAACGATCGTCGCGAGCGCGCGTCCGTAGTCTCCCAACTTCGTGTACCCGAGACTCGCGTAGAACGCGGCTTCCGCGTAGTGCGGCTCTTTCTTCTGCAACTTCGAAAAGTACTCGGTCGCTTCCTTCCAGTTACCGACGCTCATGTAACTGCGCCCCAACTCGAAAGCGGCCTGCGGATAAACGGCGCCGCCGAGTGCTTCGCCGTAAAAGTGCAGCGCATTCTTGAGATAGTTTGTGCGTACTTCAGAGCGCAGATCGAGTTGCACGGCTTTCACGTACGCTTCGAAAGCCTTCTGCGGGATCTTTGTCGCTTCCTGGACGATTTGGTTCTGCGAGTAAGGCAACGCTTTGTCGCGCTGGTAAAGAATCTGGTACGCGAGGCGTCCGTGAATGTCCTGAAGCGTCGTCAGCGCGCCGCCGTAATCAAACTGGCGCGTGGCCCAGCCGCCGTCCATCACCTCGCCGAGCGTGCGTCCTTCGAGGACCTTGATCACGCGTGACGTGACCTGGACGTAGGCGTCGCTTGGTACCTGATCTTTGTTGTCGGCATTTGCCGCGGGCGCGGTCGCGGGCGGCGTCACGGAGTAACTGCCGACGACGATCATCGTCGCTTTCGCCTGGCGGGCCAGCTTGATGGCCGTCGCGCGAGACGGAATGACTGTTTCGGGCAGTCGCAACCGTTGATAAGCCAACTCGCGCTCGTCGCTGGAGACGACGACAAGTCCCGGCTTGTTCAGCAGCTCCGCCAGCGCGTCGGCGAAACTCTCGCCGACCCAGTTGTACTCAGCGCGATTCGAGGTGTTTTCAAACGGCAGCACCATCACCACGTCGGTTGCGGGATTTTGCGCTTGAGCGACCGCAAATTGTGGAAGCGCTAAGGTTGTAAGAACGAGGATGCAGGCTAATTTCAAACTCAAGACTCGCATGCGGCCAATGGTAGCAGAAACGCGGATTTACATCGAATACTCGCAAAAATAATCGCTACAACCAGCCGGACCTTGGTATATACTCGCCCGAGCCCAGCCGGGCGTATCGACTGCTTCGCGACCTCGATTTCCCGTCGCAGTTAACTCACTTTGATTCACTCATTGAAACTGCTTAGTCATTTCCCAAGGTAAGCTCAGCCCAGGAGGTACTTAAATGAAAAAGCGCTCGTTAATTGTTCTCCTCGTTGTGTGCGTTTGCGCGCTCATCGTGGTCGGTCAAAACAAACGCAGGAACGCCTCACCGTCGCCCTCGCCGGAGCCTCAGTTCGGATGGGAGAAGTTTGAAGGCGTTACCTGGCTGAAGGGGCCGGGGGTTGGCGATCTCGGCACGACGGGCCAGGTCAAGGTACCCGCCGGTTTCGTGTTTGCTGACGCGACCGACACGCGCACACTCATGGAAGCTACTCACAATCCCACGACCGGCAGAGAAGTCGGTTTTGTCGCGCCAGGCGGTGAAGACTGGTTCGCGGTGTTTGAATACGACGCCGTCGGTTACGTCAAAGACGACGAGAAAGACTCGCTGGACGCCGACGCCCTGCTCGATTCGATCAAAGCCGGCACTGAGGAGAGCAACAAAGAGCGCGTGCGGCGTGGTTGGCCGCCGCTGACGATTCTCGGTTGGGAGACGCCGCCCCGCTACAACGAAACGACGCACAATCTCGAATGGGCCGTCAGAGCGCAGAGCGACGGGCAGCCGGTCATCAACTACAACACTCGCATCCTCGGCCGCGGCGGCGTGATGGAAGTCACGCTGGTAACGGATCAGGCGCTGCTCGCCGAGACGTTGCCGAAGTTCAAGACGATGATGGCGGGTTTCGCTTTCAACTCGGGACAGAAGTACTCAGAGTTTCGACCGGGCGACAAGACTGCGGCCTACGGACTCACGGGCCTGATTGTTGGCGGAACGACCGCGGCGTTGGTCAAGACGGGCGCGTTCAAGTGGCTGTGGAAAGTGATCGTCGCTGCTGTCGTCGGCCTCGGCGCGTTGGCGAAGAAACTCTTCTCGCGTGAGAGGGCCGTCTAAAGAAATCGGTGTTCAGCTTCATCAGTGACGGTCAAACGCTGCTGTTCATCCTGGTGCTCTTGTATTTGACGGAGTGCCTCGTCTGGGTGAAGAAGCAATCCGTAGCATTCGTTCCGGCGTCGGGACGGCGGTGGCGTCTGGCCGCGCCGAAGTCCTGGCTCGGGAACGCGAACGGCGCAATGCTGTTTCTGAATCCGTTGCCTCCGCCGGGCCGGATCGTCCTCTCGCATCTGCTGCCCGTTTCGATTTCACCTGCGGGTGTTTGTGCTTTCAATTCACAGATCTTGCCGACGGGGTCGCGGCCCGCGACGCAGACGGGCGAGTTCGTTCCTTTTCCGTCGATCAATAAGGCCGGAAGTGACGGTGCTTATCTGCTGCTGAACGGCGAGAAGTTCGCGAAGTGTGCGACGCCGAAACAGGCGAAAGCTCTCGCGAGCGTGATCACGTCGGCAGCGGAGGCAAAGGCTTCGCGTCGGGACACGATCGTGCGATCGTGGCTCGCGAAACAGTTCGACGCGCGTGCGGCGGAGAAGTTGTGGCATGAAGCTGAGGAGGCGATCGGTGAACTTCAGGGCGTCTGCACGATCTTGTTCCTGTTTCTGTTTGTGGCGTCGCCAACCATGGTCATGATTTTCGGATTGCAGCAACTGCTGATTCCGATTGGCGCGGTGATGATCGCGTTGGCGGTGCTGATCGGCGTCATGTTTTTTCAGTTGCACCGGAAGTTGTATCCGGCGGAGACGCAGGAACGGTTTGAGAACCTGGTGAAGATGATTCTGTGTCCGCCGGTGTCGATGCGCGCCGCGGACATTCTCACCAGGAACCTGCTTGCCGAGTACAGTCCGATAGTGGTCGCGACTGTGTTGTCGGGTTCGGCGAATGAGCAGCAGTTCTTGCGCGCTTTCGTGCTCGATTTGAAGTATCCGTTGAAGCATGAAGTAACGGACGCGACGGCGATGGAGACAATCGATTGGGCGACTGCGGAACAGTTGAAAGCGAGTCTCGCGCAGGTGCAGCGAGCAGGCGACGCGTTTGTGCTTGGTCCAGTCGAGCGTGAAGGGGAATCGATCGCGTACTGTCCACGCTGCGGCGTTCAGTTTGTTGTGAGCGACGGTGAGTGTCCGGACTGTCCGGGCGTCGAACTGGTTGCGTTTTCGGACCAGCGCGAGGAGGTGAAAGTATCACGAACAAGTGGGTGATGTGGCTGGCGTTGATCGTGGCGTTCGTCGCGGGATACTCGATCGTGAGTTTTCTGGCGCGGAAGGTAAAGAACGCCCGCGATCGCTATCCACGGGGGCGAGACGAGTAACCACAAAAGGCACAAAGGACACAGAAGGCACAGAAGGAAAAGGAAGGTGAAGGGCTGTTTTTCTTCCTTTTATCTTTGTGCCTTTTGTGGTTTACGTTCTTGCGGCTAAGGCGGCGCGGAGGGCTTCGAGCGGGAGGAGAGCGCACTGGATGCGCGCGGGTTTGATGTCGCTTTCGAGCGCGGCGATGAGTTGATCGTCAGTGATTGTTTGCAAGACGTGCGCGTCAGTGTCGAGAAGCATTTCCGTGAGCAACGAGGCCGCGGCGATGCTGATCGCGCACCCGTCGCCGACGAACCCGGCTTTCGTGACGGTTTCGTTTTCGAGTTTGAGCTCGAGCCGGATGCGATCGCCGCACAGTGGATTGAAGCTCTCGTAGCTGAGGTCGGGCGCGGTCAAAGCGCCGTAGTTGCGCGGTCGGCGAAAGTGGTCCAGGAGCGTTTCGCTGTAAAGCGCGGGCATTGACGAGTCAGACCTTCTCTTTCAGCGGTGCACCGCGCCGGCCCGCTTTGATCGCGACTGCCTCTGCAAGAATGCTCAACGCGATTTCGGCTGCTGATTCCGCGCCGATGTCGAGACCAGTCGGCACGTGCAGGCGATCCAGCAGCGACTGATCCATCCCACCCTCTTTCAAAAACTCCCTGATCGACTTACCACGCCGCTTGCTCCCGAGGAGACCGACATACGCAGCGCCCGCAGGCAGCACGACTTTGAGGACCGGCAGATCGTATTTGTAGTCGTGCGCGGTAAGGACGACGAACGTCGACGAGTTGTACGCGAGTGTTTGCGCGATCTCGGAAGGGATGCCGACCAGCAGTTCGTCAGCTTCCGGAAAACGCTCGCGCGTCGCGAAACGCGGGCGGCCGTCGACGACGATCGTCTTGAGCCCGAGATCGTGCGCGAGGCTGACGAGCGGCATCGACAGATGTCCCGCGCCGAAGATGATCAGCGCCGGCGGTGGGCCATGCACTTCGAAGAACACGGACTGATCGCCAACTGAGACGGTGGCCGACTTGCGCTTTCTAATAAGTTCAAGCGCTATCTTGCGGAGCTCTTCGTCAAGAGGACCTGACGTTGCGCCGTCCTCCGTCACTAAGATCCTCGATGCGCTGTCGCTCAAACGAGTGACGATGGCGACGGTTTTGCCGTCGTCGATCGCGGCGCGTACTGCCTGATAAACAGGGGCCAGATCAATAAGATCAAACGGCTCGATCCAAACGTCGAGACTGCCGGCGCACGAGAGGCCGATCTCCCATGCGTCCTCGTCACCAAGATCGACCTGCAACAAGCGCGGCTGCGACGACGCCAGCGCCTTCTCCGCATCCACGATCACGCGCGCATCAACGCATCCGCCGATCGTCACAGAGCCAAGGATGCGTCCCTCTTCGCCGACCCACATTTTCGCGCCTTCGCGCTTGGGCGTCGTGCCGCGCGTAGCGACGAGCGTCGCCATCGCGATGCGCTTCTCGACGCGTGCAAGTTTCTCGAGGTCTGTAAACAGTTCGTCCATTCAATTACAACACGAGGTGCGGCTCGAGGGCGCGCAGGCTCGCGATATCGTGCGCCGGCGCGAACACGTCGATGTGCCGCAAAGCCGCCTGCATTCCGCGCGTCAACGGTTCGTAACTAGAATTGCCGAGCAGCGGATTCAACCAGATCAATCGACCCGCGCGCTGCTGCAACTGAGACAGCGCGGTCGCGAGCTGCTGCGGCTCGCCGGTGTCCCAGCCGTCGCTCAGGATGATTACTACCGTACGCTTGTCGATGCGCCGAAGCCACTCGGCGTTGAAACCGGCGAGACTCTCGCCGATGCGCGTGCCGCCCGACCAGCCGTGTACCTTCGATGACAGACGTTCGAGTGCGCGTTCGTAGGTCTTGTTTTTGAGGTATCCGGTGATTCTCGAAAGAGAGGTGGCAAAGACGAAGGATTCAACTCTGGCGAAACTATTTTGCAGACCGTAGATGAACTGCAACAACAGCCGCGAGTAGATGTCCATCGATCCGGAGACGTCGCAGATCACGACGAGCTTCGTTCGTTTCGGTTTGCGCTCTTTGTAAGACAGCTCGACGATCTCGCCGCCGGTCTTCAACGACTGCCGCAATGAGCGGCGCAAGTTGATTCGCTGTCCGCGGCGTACGGGACGCCAGCGGCGGCTCGGGTTCTTCGCGAGTCGCCGGACCATGCGGCGAGCGAGCCGCGCCACTTCGTCGAGATCCTCTTTGCCATAGGCGCTTAAATCTTTTTCGGCGTTTGCCTCGGTCTCGCTCGCGCCCGGCACTTTCAGCGGTTCGCGGCCTTCTTCTTCGCCGCGCGACGTGGCCCAGTTTTCGAGAAAGAACGCGAGGTTGCGGCGCGGCGCGCCCGGCCTGGTCTGCACCAACGACACAGCTTTGCGCTCGGAGCCTTTCTCCCAAAAACTCTCAAACAGCTCCGCAAATATCGCAAAGTCTTCCACGCGTGACGCGAACACGCTGCGCAAGCTCAGGAAAACTTCGTCACGATCGTTCTGATCGATCACTTGAAATGCTGTTGCCGCGGTGACCACCTCCGACGGCGTCACGGCAACACCATGATCTCTCAACGCGCGGCCCAACAAAACAACATCAGTCCGTTTCATCCGTGCTCTAAATCAAACTGCGAATTGAAGACGGCGATGTCCGTCTCGTCTTTGAGAAAACATCCCATCGTCTCGTTCAGCACTTCGCGATCGACGTGCGTTGCTTTCAACGCCACGAGCGCCGCGGCCCAGTCGAGCGTCTCCGCGACACCGGGCACTTTCGACAGGCTCATCGTCCTCGTCTTTTGAATAACGCTCGTGACGTCGCGCGACAGCGACTCGCTAATCTGCGGCACGCGCGCGTGAACGATCGCGAGTTCTTTCTCAAGCGACGGATAGTCGATCCAGTGATAAAGACAGCGGCGACGGAGCGCATCAGACAAATCGCGCGAGCGATTCGACGTGAGGATCACGTGAGGTCGATGCGTCGCCCTGATCGTGCCGATCTCCGGAATCGTAACCTGAAAGTCGCTCA
>DASRIM010000297.1:0-8346 GCA_035649995.1 Pyrinomonadaceae bacterium
AGATCGCGTGCGGCTTCGCTGGTCGTGACGTGCTGGCGCCGCGCGACATGCTCGACGAGCAGCGCTGCTTCCTTTGCGTCGAGTTGACGCAGGCGCAGGATGTCGATCAATTCGAAGTTGCACTTTGCTTCGTGGGCGGCAGCGACGATCTGACGACGTAACCCGGCGAGTACGAACGAAAAACCGCTGCTGCCGAACACTCGCAATACTTCAGTCCCCAGCACGACGGCGCCGTTGAGATACTCCGCGAGTTGTGAGCCGTCGAGCATCACGAGAGGACGCCCGCGCCCCGGCGGTATGCGTTGCGGCGCACCGAGGCAGAAACGAACCAGCGCCTTGTCGTCGTTGCTGAAACGCAGACGCTTGTACGAGTCGACCAACTGTTCGATCCATTCGAGATCGGCGCCAGGCGCGAGCTCGACCAGGTCCTGCAACGTCAGCGTCGAGTGCGAGACGACGGGCTCGTTGCGCCGGTAAGCGATGTACTGCTGGAGAAATGTGTTCAGAAACTCTATCGCCGCGCTGACGGCGGTCGTCTCGTTTCGCGTGAACGCAAAGTAGATGGGAATGACGTCTGAACGTCGATTGAAGATCAGATCGTAGGACTGGCGCAGCAGCTCGGAGACGCCGGCCGAAGGTTCCATCAACAGCAGCAGACCGCGGCCTGCGTTGGCAGGCTGAGCGTGGGCCATGATCCGGTCGAGCTCCTCCGCGCGGCCGACGAAATCGCTGTGCGTCACGCGGCCGAGGATGCGCCGGAAGTTTTCACTGGAACTGCGGCTGCTCATTTGTTCGGTTCATGGCTGAGGCCGCCGTCGTCGAGATAAAACTCGACGCGGTCTTTGCCGAGGCTCTTCGCGTGATAGAGCGCGCGATCGGCGGCAGCGATAATCGTTTCGGACGTGTTGACGATCGGCGAAAACGTCGAGACGCCGACGCTGATCGTCACCCGGCCCAACGGCTGCGATTTGCCGTGCGGGTAGTGTGTGCCGTTGACGCGATGCCTGATGCGATCTGCGATTGTGCCTGCTTCCGCCAGTGCTGTCTGCGGTAACAGAATACAGAACTCCTCGCCGCCGTAACGCGACGCAACGTCGGCGGCGCGCAACGCTGCTTTCAGGCAATGAGCGGTGATCTGTAGCGCGAGATCGCCGGCCTGATGCCCGTTCTTGTCGTTATAAGCTTTGAAGTCGTCGATGTCGATCATCAGAAAGCTCATCGGATAATCGTAGCGCTTCGAACGATTCAGTTCTTCCGCGAGACGTTCTTCGAGGTAGCGGCGGTTCGGCAGACCGGTCAGCGCGTCGGTGATCGACATCAATTGAAACTCGGTTGCGCGCTCCTGCCATTCTGCGCGTTCGAGTGCGACCGCCATCTGTGGTCCAATCATGTCGAGCAACGTCAGGTCGATCTCGTTGAACGGCTGGCCGCTCGACTTGTCGGTGACGTTGAGCACGCCGACCTTGCGGCCGCCGATAGTGATCGGATAACTGATGAACGACTCGGTCTTGTACGAGCGCTCGGGCGGCGCCGGTTTGCGTCCAGAGCTGCGCATATCGGTGACGACCAATGGCTTGCCACTGTCGATGACCTCGCCTGAAACACCTTCGCCGACGCTGATCGGACCGACCAGCGACGGATCCGTCGCCAGTCCGCTTGCGGCTTTGAGGATCAGTTCGTTTGATTCTGCGTCGAGCAACATCAACGACGCGCGCTCGGACTGGAGCAGGTCTTTGGAGTTGCTGACGATCGAGTTGTAAGTGTTCTCCGGGTTCGGACCGATGATGCGTTCGAGAAAGTGTTGCAGCGAGTCGGCGAAACGCGATCGATATTCGAGTTCGGCTCTCAGGCGTTGAAGTTCAACTTCGAGATCCGGTTGTGGCGCCGGCGGCGGCGTTGGCGGCGCCGCTGGTGGCGCTTCAGTGATCGCAGATCCGTTCGAGTTCGCGGTGCGGAATCGCCGCGCGGCCCGCTCGACTTTTTCCTCCAGTTCGTGAAGCCGCTGCTCTTCCGCGAAGATGATGTTTGAGAACGCCTGTTCGGAAGCGAGACTTTGCAGGTCGCCGGTGCGAAAGCGTTCCATCAGTTGTTGATAGTCGGCGCTCTTCACGAACGCGCGCCCGCCGATCACCGCGAGTTTTCGCTTGCCGCCGATCTCAACCGGCCGCGCAAAACAATGTAGTCCGGCGTGACACTGGTACTCGATCGTTGCGCCTGCTTTCATCGCGCGCGAGTGCGCGACGCCGCAATACGGATCACAAAGCGTCACGTGATCGGGCGAAGTCTGGAGCGTGTGGCAGATCGAGTTGTTGTTTGAGATTGCGATCGCGGGAGGTTGATGGCCTTCGACGAGAAGCACGGCCAGCCCGCCGGATTCGGCCAGTCCGTCCTGGATCTCCGGCCAGGCGGAAGGCGCGGCTTCGCGGTGTTCCTGAGGAATCAGGGCATTGGGGGACTTTCTTGGCATCTACCGGGGCATCCTGCTGGTTCTGGGTACACGCAACTCCGGATACAAGTCGAAGTCGCCGGCCGCACCCTAGCAAGTATAGATTCAAATGTGTGACCTACAAAGACTTAGGAGCTGGGTCACGAAAAACTGAGCTCCCATCATCCGCACATGAGGAGTTCACCTTAGTGCTAAACAATTAATAGCGTGGGGATTTCGGTGTATCCGCGGTATCCGCTGAAGAAAGTGAGCGCCACACCCGCTCCCTTGCGAGTTTGTCCCACTTGCGGTGCTCTCGATAACGGTACGACGGCATAGTCTTCACTGCCTCGACACAACGAGCAAACAATTCGCGCGCTGCATCATGCTGCTTAAGTTCTTCGAGTGTCTTGCCGTAGTAGTAAAGCCCTTCGGGATCGTAAGGACGGCGCTCAATGAATTTCTCGAGCGCGTCTTTCGCTTCACCAAACATCGACGCCGCAAGGTAAGTCGCGCCGATCTCACGCCAGATTTCACTGTGCGCGTGCTTTTCGTCCTGCTGGAGTACTACAGCGAAATAATTTATCGCATCTTGCAGTCGTCCCTGTTCACGGGCGATGCGGCCGAGTTGAAAGTGGGCATCGGTTTCGTCGTGCGCGATTTGCACTGCTCTTTCGAAACGCGAGATGGCTTCGGCGTACTGGCGCCGATACTGGTAGATGAGACCGAGTTGATAGTGCGCGCTCGCGTCGCGCGGGTTGATGGTCGCGGCTTCCATCGAGCGACGAAAACCCTGGCGCTGTCGTAGCGAGAATCCGATATCGCCGAGGTCACCGCGAAACATGCTAAACGCGTAGAAGAGCAGAAATGGCGAGAACAGGAACGGTGAAACTGTCGCAAACAATTTCGCCTGCACTGATAGCGCGAGCGCCGCTATTGCGACGAGCGGCAACGCTTTTGAGTACTTCAAACCAAAGAGCATGCGCAGTCCGACCGCCATTAATAATCCGAAACACAGGGCGCTTGCGGCCCAGAGCCCGAGTGCCGCCTTTTCACTCAGTCCCAGCGGTTCGAGAGCAAATCCCGCGAGTGTGAAGGGCAAGTGAGCTGCTGCCCAGGCCATCAAGCCGCATGTGAGCAACGGGCCGTAGTCGCGCCGCACAAGCACGCTGAAACTCGCGTTTACACCAGCCATTGCGACCAAAAGAATGAGACACGGAATGTATAAGATCGCCATTCCCATCACAGCCGTAAAGAAATTGGGCGGCGCAAATGAGACAAACCACCAGCCACGGTCTCCGACTAGAGGTAATGGATGTCGATCGTAAACGAAATGGGGTCGCGCGACGGCTTCGAAGTCTTCCTCGTAATAAGCTTCCGGCTCCGGCGGCGCGGCGGGTTGCGGCGGCAGTTCGCGATAGACGGCCTCTACATTGTTGTAAATGAGTGAAGTGACGGTCGCGTGAAAGACCATCGACAGCGCCGCCACCACCACGGCGGCGTACAGCCAGTGGCCTTCATCGATAATCCTGCCCATCGACGACACGGGTCGGTAGAGTAGGCGAAGGAGAAGTTTAGTATTGTCCCAAATCATGAGTGCTATCGAGGTGAGCTTCGGGGCTGAGGAACGCGGGTAGCGTCTTGACCCAGAGTAGGATTCGCGCGCGACCAGTGTCAAGAACTTTCTCTTCCGTGGCCTTGTGCCTCTTGTGGCGAAGTCGATCACCGCGGGCGACCGAGGAAACATCACAAAAGCTTTCCTGACAGTACACATTAGTAGTGACGGTACAGGTCCGTACTGAAAACCCTGCTCTTCGGCGTCTACAACAAGATCGTCAAGCTCCACGGCTCCGATCGAACGCACTAGAAAATGAAAGGCGGCTCGCGAGGGCCGCCTTCATTCTCTGAATCCGCGGTTACGCTTAACTCCGCGAGTTTCGTCGCTGTCACTCAAGCTCCTCTGCCCACCAAAAATTTGAGAACACTTTGTAGAATTCCGGCCCCGCCGTTCGTCGTCATAGTGGCCGCGACGCAATCGCCGATTCATGTACATCAGTAGCCTGTTTGCCGGGACGACGATTAAGATGGAGTCAGGCGAATATGAGCGATGTCCATAGGACCATCGAGGCGGTGTGGAAGGTCGAGTCTGCGCGGCTCATCGCTGCGATTGCCCGCGTCACCCGCGATGTCGGCATCGCCGAGGAACTTGCCCAGGATGCACTGGTTGCGGCCCTCGAGCGATGGCCCGAAGAAGGTATCCCCGAAAATCCCGCTGCGTGGCTGATGACGGCGGCAAAGCGCCGTGCGATCGATAGTCTACGCCGCGCGCAGATGCTTGTACCAAAGCACGAAGAAATTGCTCGCGAGCTGAAGGTGCAACAGCAGCGGCTCGGAGACGCGATGGACCACGCACTGGATCAGGTGATCGACGACGACGTGCTGCGGCTGATTTTCACCGCCTGCCATCCGATACTACCGGTAGAAGGACGCGTCGCGCTTACGTTGCGTTTGATCGGCGGCCTCACTACGGCGGAGATCGCCCGCGCGTTTCTTGTACCTGAGAAAACGATCGGACAGCGGATCTTTCGCGCCAAGAAGACTCTCTCGGAAGCGCATGTTCCGTTTGAGACGCCGCGCGGCGACGAGTTGCGCCGCAGGGTGAAGTCAGTACTCTCCGTGGTCTACCTGACATTCAATGAGGGGCATACCGCGACCTCGGGAGACGAGTGGATGCGGGCCGCACTCTGCGATGAGGCGTTGCGGCTCGGACGCATGCTGGCGCAATTCCTTCCGCATGAGTCTGAAGTTCACGCACTACTGGCTCTGATGGAACTCAATGCGTCGCGCACAGCGGCTCGCCGTGGAAGCAACGGTGAGGCGGTCTTGCTGCCGGATCAGGATCGCTCTTTGTGGGACGGCGCGCAGATTCAGCGCGGAATGTCCGCGCTCGAACACGCGCAAAGACTCGGTGGCGGCGCTGGATACTATGCTTTGCAGGCAGCGATTGCCGCATGTCACATGCGAGCCCGCACAGCCGAAGAGACTGACTGGGAACAGATCGTTCTTCTCTACGATGCTCTGATGCAAACCGCGCCCTCTCCTGTCGTGGCGCTGAACCGAGCAGCCGCGGTGAGTATGGCGCACGGCCCGGCTGCTGGGCTTGAAGCACTCGATGCCCTCGATTCCCTTGATGGCATCGCAACGCCCGCAACTGACTCTGCCCTTCGCGGCTACCATCTGCTTCACAGTGTTCGCGGAGAGATGCTGATGAAAATGGGCAACTTCGCTGAGGCGCGTGAGGAAATTCAGCGCGCGATCGCAATGACGAAAAATCTGCGCGAACAGGAACTGCTGACGCAAAAGTTGAAGCAGATCGAGAACGCGGCGTTTTCAAAGTGATCATGAGCCTCACAAAACCTCATCTCGGCTCATACCACATCGCTACGGCCCCCGAGTCGAACTCCAGCCGGCTCACGAGCTTCAAGTCGAGAGGCTTCGACAGCCCGGCGAACAACGTTGGGCCATGGCCCACTAGCCTGGGATGTACCACCAACTCGTACTCATCAATCAATCCCAACTCCGCTAACGCCATCGGCAGCTTCACGCCTCCCACGAACAGTCCCTTACCGGACTCCTGCTTGAGCTGCTGAACGGCCTTCGCCAGATCACCGCGCACGAGCTCCGCGTTCCAATCGACCCGTTCCAGTGTGCTCGACACGACGTACTTCTTTGCCGCGTCGATCGTTCGGGCGAAAGGTTCGGTCCAATCAGGTCTCGCTTCCGTCCGCGCCGGCGTCGAGCGAAACGCCGCCTCCATCATTTCATAAGTCACCCGGCCAAAAAGGAGAGCATCGGCCCGGTTGAGGTTCTCGACCGCATGACGATGCAGGTCTTCGTCGGCGGGTATGGCGCGATGATCGCAGCACCCGTCCAATGTCACGTTGATGGAATACCGAAGAGGTCGCATGGCGGTGGACTATAAGTGATGTTCTCGACGAATCAAAGGCCACGAAACGTTGGGAAGTATCCAAACGTTCACTATGATGTCTACTAAAATGGACACTGATGCGTATCTTTTCGGCCAAACCTCGCGTTTAGACCGGTTCTTCCTTCATAATAAACCGGCATATAACTTGCCCTTTAAAGGTCGCGAAGGCATTCTCACTTGTCCTCAGAAGAATGCAAGTCTGATTAACGCTGGTAAAGAGAATGGTTAACTTCTCCTCGTTCTGGAAAGAGGGACGCACTCACATCCGGATGTATCCGTGTCCCGCATGTAACGAGACGATTTCGGCTGACGCCTCGGACTGCCGATTCTGCCATTTGCCGATCGACGCAAATACTGCGCAACGACTCCTTACTGAAAGCCAGCGAGTCACCACAGCGGTTGCGCAAGCTAACACGTTCAGCATTTCTACACGCGTTGCGCTGCTGCTGACGGCATTGGCGTTTTTCAACCTTTATATGGATCGGAGTCTGACCGAATCTTTAGTCGTATGCTCATTCATCGCGTTTGCCTATGGCGCCTGGTGGCTGTACAGCAACAGATCGATCGTCACGCACGATGTCGATTACCCAGCGAGCATCACGAAGGTGAAACGGACAATAGTGGTTTGGGCTGCTGTGCTACTGGTACAGCTTGCCGCTTACGTTATCGTGAACGGCTTACCTGATTGGCGACGAATGGTCCTCCAACTGCCTCAACCTGTCGCACGCAAAATCGTCGACGACGGAAATGATCGACCTGTGCTGAGTATAGCCAGCGCGAAAGCGGATCACTTACTACCGTTTAAAGGGCGAGAGCATATGCCTTGGGAATCTCCACTCCTTGTTGTTAGCTTCAGAAATGATGGAAATACTTCGGCCCGACTAACGGAGGCGACACTTAAAAGCTATTTGCCTTCGAGTGGTTGCGATTTAGGTTTTAAGAGCAACAACCAGATGAACATTGTAATTCCTCCCGGCTACGAGGATCATGCTTTATTCCTGGTCGACGTGAAACCGCCTTGCAGAACATCCGGATTAATTAAGCTCACTGTGGTGTACACGAACCTCGCCAGCGGAGTCGAATACAGTCAAGAGTTGTCAGCCTCAGTCGATCTGGTGTTCGGAGATCAGGCAACTCAGTAAAAGCGACAATTCAGTAGCGTTGAAAATGTTGGCCAACGGCATTGATGCCAACGAACCTGACGCTCGACTTTGTGTAATCAGGATTCTCCCGATTGCAGCTTGTCGCAAGGTGTAATTGTCCCACTATCCCCAAAAACCGCGGCTCTTTTTGTGACTTGCGTCACAAAGGAGGTGAGTATGGCAAAGGTTTTTTCCACAGGTTTTACCGCGTTTGAGAGAACGGTCTGGCGATCCGGGTTTTTGCGACATAGTGGATGAGTTTTAAGTTCTTACGATAGTCAAACGCGTCCGAGACTCACCAGATGTGGAGTGATCAATAACGTGGTTAGCCACGCCCTGTCTGGTGTTTCCGATTCATCTACCGCGGGTCGCGAATGATCTGGTAATCGTCGGACCGAGGTCCGCGACGCACGGTCCACCCTGGGGCGACGGTCACGGTCCAGCCGTCGCCAGTGATGTTGGCGCCTTCAATGCGAACCGGGCCAGGCAGCCGTCGCCTGCCATCATCGCTTATCAGGACGCCTTTCGTCGCCTCCAACGTGCCCCACTCACCCTTGGTGCGGTACATCGAGAAGTACACCGTCCCGGCGCCGGGGATGGGCGTAGCTCCTACGGCGTTGAAAGTTGCGCCGCCGCCTGACGGAACGAGGAGGACGGGACCATCGACGAAGCGGTTCTGCAGCTCGCGCACCACGGCCCTTCGCCGCTCGGCCCTCGCCTGTTCTGCAGCGCGGAGCTCCGTGCCACCGTAACGCGCCGAGGCTTTCAGCGCGTTCGCGGCTGGTCTGACA
>DASRIM010000298.1:0-2951 GCA_035649995.1 Pyrinomonadaceae bacterium
TGCGGGAGACTCGTGAACAGGAATTCTAAATAGCAACTAAACTCTCGAATGCATAACCGAGTAATCCATGCGCCGCGCGGGGCGAAGTTGAACTGCAAGGGGTGGCACCAGGAGGCCGCGCTGCGCTGCCTCATGAATAACCTCGACCCGGACGTCGCCGAACGCCCCGACGAGCTGATCGTCTACGGCGGCGCCGGAAAAGCGGCACGCAACTGGAACTGCTTCGACGCCATCGTCCGCGAGCTCCACGATCTCGAAAACGACGAAACCCTCCTGGTCCAATCAGGCAAACCAGTCGCCGTCTTTCGCACTCACGAATACGCCCCTCGCGTTCTGATCGCCAACTCGAACCTCGTCGGCGCCTGGGCCAACTGGCAACACTTCAACGATCTCGAACGCCGCGGCCTCATGATGTACGGCCAGATGACCGCGGGCAGTTGGATCTACATCGGCACACAAGGCATCGTCCAGGGCACATTTGAAACGTTCGCCGCCATGGCCGACAACCACTTCAGCGGCGACCTCTCCGGCAAACTCGTCGTATCAGGCGGCATGGGCGGAATGGGCGGCGCTCAACCACTCGCAGCAACACTGAACGGCGCCGTATTTCTCGGCATCGACGTCGATCCCGATCGCATCGAGCGCCGCGTGCGCACCGGTTACTGCGATCGCATCGCGCTATCGTTAGACGAAGCACTCGACATCTGCGACGACGCCCGCGAACAAAAGCGTGCCGTGTCAGTCGGTCTCGTCGGCAACTGCGCGGAAGTACTGCCCGAACTGGTCAGCCGCGGCGTCAAAATCGACGCCGTCACGGACCAAACGAGCGCACACGATCCGTTGAACGGCTACGTCCCTGCCGGCATAACGCTCGACGAAGCGCGCGAGCTGCGCGAGTCAGATCCGAAGGGTTACGTTGAAAGATCCATGGAGTCGATGGCCCGGCACGTCGAAGCGATGCTCGCGTTGAAACGCGCGGGCGCCGTCGCATTCGACTACGGCAACAACATCCGGAAACAAGCGTTCGACGCGGGTTGCAAAGACGCGTTCGAGATACCCGGCTTCGTTCCGGAGTACATTCGCCCACTCTTCTGCGAAGGCAAAGGCCCTTTTCGCTGGGTCGCGCTGTCAGGCGACGCCGAAGACATCCGCAAGACCGACGATCTCGCACTCGAGATGTTTCCCGAAGACCGCACGCTCAATCGCTGGCTGCGGCTCGCACGCGATCGCGTCCACTTTCAGGGACTGCCGGCGCGCATTTGCTGGCTCGGCTACGGCGAACGCGCCGAGATGGGCGAGGCCATCAACGATCTCGTCAAGCGCGGCGATCTGAAAGCGCCGATCGCCATCGGCCGCGATCATCTCGACACCGGCTCCGTCGCTTCGCCGTTTCGCGAAACGGAGGGCATGAAAGACGGATCGGACGCAGTCGCCGATTGGCCCATCCTGAACGCGCTGCTGAATACGGCGAGCGGTGCGAGCTGGGTCTCGTTTCATCACGGCGGTGGTGTCGGCATCGGCTACTCGCTACACGCCGGACAAGTTTCAGTCGCGGATGGAACGGATGAAGCGGCGCGGCGTCTGAATCGTGTTCTAACGAACGATCCCGGCCTCGGCGTCGCGCGCCACGTCGATGCCGGCTACGAAGAAGCTGAACACACCGCACGCGAAAAACACATCAACATCCCTTTAACCACAAGAGGCACAAAAGACACAAAAGGCACAAAAGAAGATCAGAAAGAAGGTTTGGTCGTCCCACATAGCAATGAATAACCCGTTTCCTGAGAAAAATCCTTTTGTGCCTTTTGTGCCTTCTGTGCCTTCTGTGGTGAAACGGGGTGACGGTGCTTAACTTTGCGACGCAGATCGCCCGTGAGGCCGGCGGCCTTCTGATTCAACGCCTCGGCGCGGCGAAGATTACCAACAAAGGCGACATCGATCTCGTCACCGAAGCAGACCTCGCTTCCGAAAACCTGCTCATCGAACGCATTCGCTCCTACTACCCGCAACACGGAATCCTCGCCGAAGAATCCGGCGAAGCAATCCTCGTCGGCGGCAAACGCAGCGACTGGAAGTGGATCATCGACCCACTCGACGGCACAACCAACTATGCGCACAGTTATCCGTGCTTCTGCGTCTCGATCGCTCTCGAACACGAAGGCGTACTCGAGATCGGCGTCATCTACGATCCGGTCCGCAACGAAATGTTCGCCGCCGAACGCGGCAAGGGCGCGACGCTCAACGATCGGACCATCCGCGTCTCGGAAGTCGATCAACTCAGCAACGCCATGCTCTGCACGGGCTTTCCGTACAACGTCCGCGAGCGCCCGGACTTCGCCCGCGACTTCACCAACTTCACAATGACGGCGCAAGCGGTCAGACGCGACGGCTCAGCCGCGCTCGATCTTGCTTACGTCGCGTGCGGCCGTTTCGATGGATTTTGGGAAGACGGATTGAATCCGTGGGACACAGCCGCCGGCGTGTTGTTGATCCAGGAGGCGCGCGGCCGCGTTACCAACTTCGACGATCAGCCGCTCGACATCTACACCGCGAAAGTGCTCGCCAGCAACGGACTGATCCACGATGCGATGCGATCCGTTTTACGGCGTGGTCCCTATGGCGGCTTCCAGCACTGACTCCGGCGTCCACTCATCAATCGATCTGATTTCCGAAAGACGTCCGCGGCTCATCACACCCAACCGGTCGCACATGCCAAACAACTCGGGCAGGTACGAGCTGACCATCAGCACCGCTTTGTTCTGCGCCGCGCACGCCGCGATCGTTTCGTAGACCTGCGCTTTGCTGCCGATGTCGATGCCGCGTGTCGGCTCGTCGAGCAACAGCACGTCGGCGTCCTGGTGAAGCAAACGCGCGACGATCACCTTTTGCTGGTTGCCGCCCGACAATGATCCGACTGGCTGTTGCACGCCGCTGGTTTTGATCTTCAACGC
>DASRIM010000299.1:0-7099 GCA_035649995.1 Pyrinomonadaceae bacterium
TCTTCGGACGCGTCACGGAAGGTCAGGACGTTGTAAACGCGATCGCAACTACACCGACTGCTGCCGGCGATCGTCCGATACAGGAAGTGAAGATGGAGAAGGTGACGATCGAGTAAAACAGATCCGCTGATTACAAAGGACGGGCGCCGTGGCCTATTCGCGGCGCCGTTCTTATGGCCTTCGTTACATATTCTTTCGCCGCTCGCACTGCATCTTCGAGCGTCATTCCCTTGCCGAGACTCACGGCGATCGCCGCCGACAGCGTACAACCCGATCCGTGTATCTCACCCGCTTCGATATATTTCTCACGAAGCTCGACGAACCTCCCGCTTTCGTCGAGCAAAACGTCGACGGCCTGGTTCTGAATCGCGCGATGTCCACCTTTGACCAACACCGCGCGCGCGCCTAAATCGCGAATCGCCTCGGCCGCACGACGCATGTCCGCTTCGCTTTCGATCGAAAAGCCCGCCAGTCGCTCTGCCTCCGGAATGTTTGGCGTCACGACACCCGCGACGGGCAACAACTGCGTCCTCAGAATCTGAAAAGCCTCGTCGCCAATCAGATCGTGTCCGGAAGTCGAGACCATCACCGGATCGACGACCGGCGGCCGCAGCGGTTCCTCTCGAAACAACCGCGCCACTTCCGCGACGATCTCCGCCGTCGGCAGCATCCCGGTCTTCGCCGCAACTACGTCGAGATCGCGAATCACCGGTTCAACTTGCGCGCGCACAGTCGCAGCCGTCTGATGCTCCGCGCCAAAGACGCCCGTCGTGTTCTGATAAGTGATCGACGTGATCGCCGCCGCCGGGAAACCGCCGAGCGCGTATATCGTCTTGATGTCGGCGACGATGCCCGCGCCCCCCGACGGGTCGAGCCCCGCGATTGTCAGCACTACGTTCATTTCAAGTCCGCATTAAATAGTCGAATCGCAGCAATTCCACTCGCGCCTGCCCGCGCACAATCTGCGGCATTGTTTAGATCGATACCACCAATCGCTACCACGGGAAAACCTTTCAACGCGCTTGTGACCTCGCGCAGTCTTTCCAGGCCCTGCGGCTTTTTTGATCCCGTTGCGAAGACCGGACCGAAGACGACGAAATCCGCGCCCGTTTTTGAAGCTGTTCGCGCTTCCTCGAGCGAATGAGTTGAAACGCCGATCACGAAATCGTCACCACAGATTTCACGAACTACCTCCGCAGGCAACGAATTCGATGGGAGATGGACGCCGTCCGCTCCGGCAGCGCGCGCCACGTCGAAACGATCGTTGACGAGCACGCGTGTCGCCGTACCGCGCGTGATGCTGACGGCACGCTTCGCAAGTTCGTATAGAACTCGCGCCGTCAGCGCTTTCTCGCGTATTTGAACGAAGGAAACTTGCGTGGCTACGACTGCTTCGACGAGCCGCAGTACGTGCGCGAACTCGGGATCGTCAGGAGTTGTTCTGGCTGTCGTCGCTCCGGACGTTATCGCGCAGGTGATTGGAAGCTGGAGCGGCATCGCTGGATCTGCTCGGGCGCGGCGCGGTCTGTTGCTGGAGAGCGGCTACGGTTCGGTTGAAGTTGAAAATCTCCCAGAACGCGATTCCGAGATTCAAAATTCCCACGCCGCTCACGGCGCCGCGCACCCATCCGGAAGCCACGACCGACTGGAGACCTTGAATACCTGTCTTGCGCGCAGCATATAACAGAAAGTAGTTGTTGCCCCAGTCGCTGATTCCCCACATACCCTGCGGCCACCAGGGCAGCACGGTCAGGAAGATGCCGATCTCGATGCACAGAATGATATAGAAAATGACACTGAGCTTAGCTGACATGGCTAATTGCGAATTGCGAATTTCGAATTGCGAATTTTACAGAAGCTGGTTTCCTCACTTCAATTCGAAATTCGCAATTCCAATTCGCAATTTCTTCACTTGTTCTTTAACTGACTCAACTTGTCCGCGACTTCGCGATACGAAACGTCGACCGCGTGAACCTCTGTATAAAACTCGCGCGCGTGCTGGAGATCGCCAAGCTGCTCGTACGCCGTAGCGAGCTCATAACGCAGCGCCTGGTACTCGTCTTCGCTATGCCCCGGCGCGGAAAGACCTTTCTTGAACCAGATGACCGCCGCCTCCGGCATGCCCTTCTGCATGAAACAATGTCCCAGCATATTGCAGCATTGCAAAAAACGCGACGTGCCATCGCCGGGTTTCACTAAACTCGCCGCAGTTTGAAACTCCTGTACGGCCTCGTCCATCAGATCCATCTCTTTGTACGCCGTACCCATGTTGTAGTGCGTTTCGAAATCTTCCTGGACGGTATCGGCTTCCTCAGCCGCGCGAAACTCTTCAAACAGCTCGGCCAGCCCCGCATCGATCGGCGGTCCGGCGGGCTTCCGCGCGGGCGCGACGACCGGCGTCGCAGTTTGCTGACTCACGCCGTCGCCGTCATCCGCGATGGTAGCGAAACTAGTCTCCGCGTCGAAAGCGATCGCTTCGACCGGCGTCGCCTCGGCCAGTTCTTCAGCACCGCCAAACTCGAACACGGCCGCTTCCGGCGCCGCAGCGCTGCCTTGAGCGAGTTTCTCGCGCCGCGTCTGGATCTCGGGGTGCGGACCAAACTGTCGTTCGAGCATCTCGAGCGTATCGACCGCGATGTCTGAATAACCTTGCGCGATGTAGAAGTCGACGCTCTCGAGCTCCTGGCGCATCATGGCCTCGTTGCGCTCACCAGCCGGAGCCGCTGGTGTCTCGAACACCGATTCAGAAACGTCTTCGTTAAGATCGGCGAACGAGGCCGTGGGATCGGAAAACGTTGATCCGGGCGCTTCGTTTGTCTCAAACTCAGTGACTTCGAAATGGGCACCACTCTCTTCTGGTTCATCCTGCACGACTGCGAAAGTCTCGAACTCCGGCACTTCGCCGCTGGGCGGCTCGGGAGCCGGCATCGTCGAGAGATCGTCCGCAATCTCTTCCTGCAAACCGCCGAGCAGGTTGAGCCGATCCATGTAACGCTGTTCGTCCGGCGCCAGCCGCACCAACTGCGTCAACGCATAGCGCTCTTCGTCGATCAGTTCCGACGCTTCCGCCGACTCAGCCAGGCGTTCCAGCGAGGAGCGCAACGCGTCCATATCACGCTGCCACCAGTGAATGCGCACCAGCATTCGCAGCGCGCCGACGTGATCCGGGTTCAGCGTCAAAACCTGGTTGACGACCTCCAGCAACTCGCGCTCTTCACGACCCGCGAGCATCCGTTCGATGATTGTCGAGAGGATGCGAATGACTTCGTCTACTTCGCCGGCCTTCAGATACAGCCGCGTGACCGGAAGGAACTGCGGATAGTTGGACGAATCGCGCGCCATCAGCAGCGACGTGGCGCGTTCGGCGCCGCGCGCGTCCTCAGCTTCGAGATGCGCGCGATGGAGCATCGACACCAGTTCCGTGTCTTCGTCGCGGCCTTCGACGACGCGTTCGAGCACTTCGGCGGCTTCGTCAGCCGTGCCGCGGGCGATGTGCGTGTCGAGCATGCCGCGCAACGCGTCGCGATCGTCGCGCACCAATTCGAGCGCTTTCGAATAAGATTCGAGCGCTTTGTCGTTCGACCCGATTTGATGAAGACGATTCGCGGCCTGAATGAACGCGTCCGCGGCTTCGCGGCGCATGCCTTCTTTCAGGTAGCCGTCGGCTAGCTTTAGACGGATCTCGGTGTTGTTCGGGTCGAGATCGGCGATCTTGTGCAGGACGTCGAGTGCTTTCTTGTTCGCGCCGGCCTTTGTGTAAGCATCGGCGACGACGAGATACTGTGCCCGCGCGTCGTGGACCAAACCCTGGGCCGCGTACAATTCCGCTAGCTTGTGAGCGATGATCGGATCGCGCGTCCGGATGCGTTCGATCTTCTTGTACATCGCGATCGCCTTGAGCGTGAACTCCTGCGCGCTGTAGTGTTCGGCGATGCGCTCGAAGCAGCGGACGGCTTCTTCTTTTTTGTTGGAGCGGACGTATAGATCACCCAGCATGTTCAAGGCAGTGAGATCGTCGGCGTCGTTATCGACGATCTGCCGGTACTCCTTGATTGCTGCGTTGATCTTCCCCTGGGAAAGGAATTTCTCGGCGTTCTTTAGGACCTTAGCTTTATCGAAAGCCATCAGGAATCTTATGTATCATTAGTACGGGTTGCGACGTAAGCGCAGCAGTGGGCGGGCAGCGGGACAATTTGGATAAGCGAATTGTCGACAACTCCAGCTTCCAACTCCGGCAGACAGCCGCACGATACGCTAACATGCGTAAATAAAGGTGTCAACGAACCTAATTTTAAGCTGAGCAACGATTTGGAACACGGATTTGGAGCGCGGTTAGGGCAGCGGACGGCGCTCGCCGGATTGGTACTTTACGTCGCGTTTGCACCGCATTCAGTTGCGGCGAGCGCGATCGGAGTCGGTCTCGCCGGTCTCGGATGGTTGATCCGGACGGCGGCGACGCGTAGCTTCGGACTGCGGCGATCGAAGTTCGACCTCATCATCGTTCTTTCACTGCTCTGGACCATCGCTTCGTCAGTTCTCTCCGAAGAACCGAGCATCAGTTTGATAAAACTGCGGTCGTCGTGGTGCGTCTTTCTCTTCTACCTGACGCGCGCGGTCGTGACGAAACGATCGGCGCTCGGGCTCGCGGCACTGTTGATACTTTCCGGCTCGGTGGGCGCGATCTACAGCGCGTTCGATCTGGCGCGCGGGCGTGGAGTCGTCGTCCAGTCGATCGCGCCGGGAAGCCCTTTTCATCGAGCCGGGATTCAACCGGGCGACGCGATCTGGCGGCTCAACCGCACGCGCGTCTATTCCACGGAGGAGATCGACCAGTTTCTGAAAACAACGCCGGCGAATACGCCGCTCGTCGTCGGCATTATCTCGCAAGGCGAGAACGTCGAGCGTCCCGGCCTCGTGATCACGGCGCAGGAGCAGCGCCAGGCATCACCCTCAGGTTTGACGGGCAGCGAGCGCAGCCACCGTTTTCGCGCCTCGGGCTGGACGCGCCACTACGTCACGTTCGCCGAAATGCTGCAAATGATTGCCCAACTCGCGTTAGGGCTCGCACTGGCCCACCTCAGAAACCACGGCGCAAACAGGTATTTCCGGGCCGCAATCGCGGCTGCTGCGTTGCTGACCGCCGGTATCGTCTTCACGGCCATGCGCACGGTCGTCGTTGCTTTCGCGATCGGCGCGGCCGTGATCGCGTGGCGGTCGCTGCGCGGCGCGTACAAAATCGTCTTCACCTTCGCGCTCTTCTTCGTACTCGCGTTCGGCGCAGTCGTCGTGTCGCAAACGCGGGCCCGAGAGGCGTTATCACTGGGCGATCCGAGCTCTTCGCTGCGGGCGCAGGTCGCGCGAGTAGGGCTCTCCCGAATCCTCATCCACCCGATTTTCGGCCACGGAATGGACGCAATGAAGCTCCACTGGAACGAGTGGGGCTTTCCCGGCCGAGACATGCTCCACCTGCACTCGACGCCGCTCCAGTTGGCGTTCGACCGCGGGCTTCCCATGCTGGCGCTGTGGCTCTGGTTGATGACGGCGTTCTGGCTCTGCATCGCCCACGCCGAGAGGTCGGCGCGCGACCTGAGCGACACCCACTCGTACGGCCTGCTGCTCGGGATTCTGGGCGCACTGACGGGTTTTCTGGCGAGTTCGCTGGTCAATTACAACTACGGCGACGCCGAGGCAGCGATGATGTTTTGGTGGCTTATGGGCCTCGGAGTGGCGATTTCCGACGAACAAACCTCGAATTTGCGTGAAAATCGGACGGTTTAAAGGAAAACATTGTTTTTCCGTTGCGTGAGGGTGTATCTTTGAGCCCTGCGGAGACACTCACTCCGGCTTTCACGATCCGCAGGCCCCATCACAGACCAGCCCGCATCCAGGAGCGTCGGAAAATGAAGAGGTGCCCCCAGTGTGAGTTTATTTATGAAGACGACCAGAGTCTGTGCGACATGGACGGCGTTCTCCTCGTCTTTGACTCTCGAACACTTCCGAATGTTCATGCGCTCGCAACCGTGTCTGCACCGATGCCGGAAAAGGGGCGTCGCAGCCGCATGGTGCCTGCTTTTGCAACGCTGATACTGATGCTGGCGATAGCGTCGGTCTACTACGTAACGACGCTGCGCAGCAACGCGGCTGACAACATTTCACCTGCGAGCGTAACCAGCGTCTCGACCGAACCGGCAGTCGAACAGCCTGTCCAACAGCCCATTGAGCCGCCCGTCGAAACACCTGCGGCCGAGCCGGCGCCTGATTCAACTCAACCAGCTCCCGAGACGGAAAAACGCGAAACTCGTCCTACGACAAACCCGAAACCGGCTGCCGTTCCGGCCAAAAAAGCGACGGCCCAACCCGCCGCCGTTCGCTCGCCCGAACCGAAGAAAGAGGACTCAAAGGTCGGTTCCATACTCAAGAAGACCGGCAAGATTCTCAAAAAGCCGTTCAAGTTCTAACTATCCTCCATGCGACCACAAAAGGCACAAAAGACACAAAAGGCACAAAAAGTACGTGATTATCGAGAGTGCTTGTCTGTATCTACCTTCGGGCGCCTCACCTCTCTGAAATACCCTTTGTGCCTTTTGTGTCTTTTGTGCCTTTTGTGTCTTTTGCCTTCTGTGGTGAACGTACCTATCGAAAGTAAATATGAAACGTTGCCCCCAATGCCTCTTCATTTATCCTGAATCTGACCAACGCTGCGACTTCGACAACACACCTCTCGTAGTCGTCGCCGATTCAGAGATCGACGCCGCGACGAAGCCCCGCCGCAGCGGCAAGATCAAACTGCTCTTGATTGTTGTCGCTCTGGTCGCAGCGTTCAGCACCTTCGCTCTTTACAAGTTCTCTTCTGCTGAATCTTCACCGGACATTCCCGTCGTCGTAACAGAAGCCGCGCCGCTTCCCGCACCGCCCGCTCCGGCGCCTTTACCGTCTCCGTCAGTTTCCCCTTCGCCGTCTCCAAAACCTTCCCCCACTCAGACCGCGACTTCACACACGACGTCGAGTCTGAACCCGGTATCGACCGGCCGCCCTGCGACCGGCACGCAACGCGCCGGCAAACCAATCATCCTTCTAACAGACGGCGGCAAAATCGAAG
>DASRIM010000300.1:0-14504 GCA_035649995.1 Pyrinomonadaceae bacterium
GAGCGCGATCTACGGTTCCGACGGCAAAGACATCACCGTCGGCGACGCGCCGTTCAATTGGAACCCGGACACGAACATCAGCACGCTGCGAATCGGTTATCTGAAGGCGGAGTTTGAAGGAACAGGCGGAGGCGGGCCGAATCCGAACCCGAATTCGCAGCAGCGGCAGCAGGCCGAACAACGGCGCGCAGTTTACAAAACAGCGCTCGAGGCGCTGGAGAAAGCCGGCGCGAAGCTGACGCCGATCGAGTTGCCGAAGTTTTCCGCGGCGTCGTTGCGCTTCATTTTGTCGGCGGAAGCGGCGGCGGCGTTTGACGACATCACTCGCGACGGGCGAGTGAATCAGTTGTCAGGACAGGGACCGGGCGATTGGCCCAACACGTTCCGCACGTCGCGTTTCATTCCGGCGGTCGAGTACCTGCGCGCGCAGCGGGCGCGGCGGCTGTTGATGCACGAGATGGAGAAGTTGATGTCGCAATGGGACGTGTTTGTCAGCCCGGCGCCGGGAAGCGCGAGTTTGTTAGTGACGAACCTGACCGGCCATCCGGCGGTCGTGTTGCCGTGCGGATTCGTGAACGAGCTTCCGGTCGCGATCATGTTCACGGGCGGACTTTACGACGAGGTGTCGCCGTTGCGCGTGGCGCTCGCGTTTGAGCGTGCGACGCAGTGGCACACGATGCATCCGAAGGTCAATTGGACTTGAGCGTAATCTCGAAAGTGGAACCCTTACCGAGTTCGCTGTAGACGCGGATCGTGCCGCCGAGTTCTTCGACTGCGTTCTTCACGACGTCCAGTCCGACTCCACGGCCTGAAGTCTCGGTGAGCTCCGTGGCTGTCGAAAAACCCGGCTGAAATATTTTGTCGATTACCGCGGGATCGATACCTCGGCCGTCGTCCTTTACCGTGATCCTGTTTTCGTTCGCTTCGATAGCGATTCGACCGTTATTTTGAATCCCATGATCGACCGCATTCCTCACCAGGTGCATCAGCGAGTCTGCAAGCGCGTCACACACGGATTTGTCCAGGGAACCGTCTACATGGATTGAAAAACGGACGTTCTTGCCTGTCGTCTCCGCCACGGCCTGACCCGCGCGCACTGCCTGATGAAGCATTCCGTAAACAGGCGACGGGGTCGCATAAACTATTCGAAAGTTGATCTTGTCGCCGTCGGTTCGCGGAAACGTCGCGATCACTTCGCCAAGTTTGTTTAGCTCTTCCCTTTTCTGCTGAAACTTTTGATCGAAGTCCGTGAGATCGAAACTCTCTTCGACCAGATAAATGTTTGCATTCTCGGCGACGCATTGAGCCAAACGGTGTCGCTCTTCGTCTTTCAGGGAATCACGGAGCTCGGCAGGGAGCACGTTTTCAATGTGTGTGTTTTGAGGGTGATCAAAATCCGGCAATTCGTCGAGTGAGGCCCGGCCGGTGCGAATAGCGTGAAGTAAATCCTCGAACTCGTGAGCACGTGCGGCAAGGTCGCTGAGCCCATTCGCGTGTGCCGCGGCTTTCAGACTGTGAACACGGCGGAACAAGGCATCAAGCAACTCGCGCCGGTTTTTGCCTGCGGTGGCCCGCAGTTGATCGATTGTTGCGGAGATTTGGGAAAAGCGGTGCTCGAGGTCGTCATTCATCAGGAGCGTCCGTGTCGCTGTCTTCCGTTTCCGGTTGGACGTTTCGCTGCGGCTGCTGCTCGTCGAGGTCGCGTTTGATTGCGTCGAGGATGCCGTTGATGAACTGGGTCGCCTCGTACGTGGAGAAGCGGCGAGCAATTTCGAGCGCTTCGTTGATGGCTACAGTCCGCGGCGTAGGCTCGTACAGAAATTCGTAGACGGCGAGGCGCAGGATGTTGCGGTCGACGACGGCCATGCGCGAGATGCGCCAATGCTCAGCACGCGAGCGAATGCGATCGTCGAGCAATTCGAGGTTTGAAAGCGTTCCGGCTGCCAGTCGCGTCGCAAACTCACGGGCCGTCTCGTCGAGATCGGCCTCGCCGAGCTCAGCCCAGTAGCCGCGTACCACGTCGGTCGCAGGCATTTCGGCAACGTCAGCCGCAAAGAGCATTTGCAAGGCACATTCGCGTGCCTTACGTCGCGAACCCATAAAGTATTACCAACACCCCTTTAAAATGACGAGCTTCGGGTGAGCTCATCACGCTTCGAATGATTCCCGGTAAAGATTAGCCAACTCGACCGCCGTCATGGCAGCTTCAAACCCTTTGTTGCCAAGCTTAACTCCGGCCCGGTCAATCGCCTGATCGACCGTATCGGCAGTTACGATGCCGAAGACGACCGGCAGGCCGCTTTCCAAACCAGCGTGTGAAATGCCACGCGCGACCTCGTTGGCTATGTAATCGAAGTGGGGAGTCTGACCTCGAATGATAGTACCAAGACAGATTATTGCGTCAAATTTGCGCGACTGCGCGAGGCGAAGCGCGAGTAACGGGATTTCGAATGCGCCCGGCACCCGGTAGACTTCGACTCGACCTTCTTTGGCTCCTAACCGCTCAAGACCGTCCAGCGCGCCCTCGACGAGCCTGGCGGAGATGAATTCGTTCCATCGGCTCGCGACGATGGCGAAGCGAAAACCTTCCGCGTTAAGACGGCCTTCGTGAACCGTTGGCTGCAATCGTTCGCACCTCGCGAGCTGAATAGTTACCGCGTGTCGCAGTATAGGAGATGCTCGGAGGCGCATCAAGTTTGTGAATTTCGCTGTTTCTGATGCTCGAGTTCGACGTCCAGTATTCGATGGCTAAGGTCTCTATACTCGCCTTGAATTTTCAGCATCGTGTCATTCAGTATCTCGACGTGACGCACTACATTGCGCAGTGAAATTTTGATGTCACGCATCTCGCCTTCCAGCCGATTCTGGCCTTCCTGCGATCGCGTTTGCCCTTCCTGCAATTGGGCAATAGCGGCAACGGCCTTCTGCCAGATCGGCCGCGTGTCGTAGAGCCGCTCTTCGACCTTCTGGTCGAGGCTGTCGAATCGTTTTTCGAGATTGCTTAGCCGCAGATCCGTATTGTCCTGCCGAGCTTCGAGGTTCTGCACCGTCGTCAGGATTAACGTAATCTTCTCGCTGTCGGTCCTCGGTAATTTCTTTGTGAGGTCTTCGCTCATGAGTCTCCCTTCATGACTCTCTAATTGTAGCAACCGACCCCACCTGTGCATAGTGTTGAAAACGGCTAAATTGTGGTGAAAGTGGCTATTTTGGTCAGACCAGGTTCATGGGTGTGGGGTTCTTCGGGTCCTTCGTGTAGTCGTAGAACCCGCGCCCCGATTTGCGCCCGTACAACCCCGCCAATACCATCCGCTTCAACAACGGCGGCGGCGCAAACCGCTTCTCCCGGAACTCGTTGAACATGATCTCCGCTATGTAATACGTCGTGTCCAGCCCAACGAAATCGCCAAGCGTGAACGGGCCCATCGGATACCCACACCCGAGCTTCATCGCGTTATCAATATCCACGATCGACCCGACACCCTCTTCCAACGCGCGTATCGAATCAAGCATGTACGGCACAAGTAGTCGATTGACGATGAACCCGGTCTTGTCTCCAGCCCGCACCGGCACTTTCCCGAGAGTTTTCCCAAACGCCACCGCCTGCTCGTAAACGTCTTCATCCGTCAGTATCGTCCGCACCACCTCAACCAGCTTCATCAACGGCACCGGATTGAAAAAATGCATCCCGATAAAACGACGCTGACGCTCAGGCGACGTCGCCGTCATCATCTCCGTGATCGATAACGACGACGTGTTCGATGCGAAGATCGTCTCCGGCTTGCAGATCTCGTCGAGCTTGCGATACGTGCTCCGCTTCTCGTCAAGGTTCTCGATAATCGCTTCGATGATGACGTCGCAATCGGCAAGCTGCTCGAACGACGTCGTGCCCGACAAACGCCCGCGAATCTGCGTCTGCTGTTCCGCCGTGATCGTCCCTTTCTCGGCAAACTTCGCCAGCGACTTCTCGATCCCGCCAAACCCTTTCGCAATAAACTCGTCCGACACTTCTTTCACGACAGTCTCAAAACCCGCCGTCGCGGCCACCTGCGCGATTCCCGCGCCCATCAGCCCGCATCCCAAGACGCCTACTTTCTTAATCTCCATTCGTCGCTCCTTTAACCCATTCTCCATAATCTTTTTCCCACGCCTGATACTCGGCGTCCAACTTCTCGAGCTGCTGCGGATTGCCGCGCGCAGCCGCGGACCTCGTCAGAATGTCCATCAATCGATCCCGCAACTCCGCCGCGCGTGAATCCGGCGCCGGTGTTTGCAGCGCTCTTTGAACGACGGCTTCAACTTCAGTCGCATCCTTGTTATGAACTAATCGCGTAACCTGGTCCTGAAGCAAGTCCATCGCCAGCACGAAATTCAATCTCGTCTGCAACCGCGCGTCCGCCAACTGCTGTGCTGACGGCGGCACCGGCCGGTTAAAATTCCTCACCACTTTATAAAAACTCAACACCACCACGATCAACGACACCGCCCGCAACACTTTCCAGATCGCCGCGATGCTTGACCGTTCCCCGGGACGGCGATATTCAACCGCGAGCGCGAGCGCCGCTCCCGCAAGCAGCCCGCCGAGGTGAGCGGCGTTGTCGATAAATCCCCGCCCCACAAAACCGATGACCAGGTTGATGACGATGATCGGCAGCATTCCCGTCCCGAACGCCCGCTTGAAACCTTCGGGCAACTCACGCCGAAACTTGATCCCGAAGATAAAAAGCACGCCTACGAGTCCAAACAACGCACCGGAAGCTCCCGCCGACGGCAGGTCGTCGCTCTTGAAGAGAAATCGCCCGAGCGAACTGCCCGCCAGGTTCGGCCGCACCGTCAGGTAACTCGCGACGACGCCGGCGATGCCCGTCAACACCCAGAACACGACAAACTTCGCCGAACCGTACAGCTTCTCGACGTACGGTCCAACCATCCACAGGCTGTACATGTTGATGAGCACATGCGGGAGGTTGATGTGGATAAATATCGGCGTGACGAAACGCCACCACTGGTAATAAGGCCGATTGATCAGGTAGTTGAGCTTCGCTCCATACGTCGCCAGCACCGGCTCGGGAAATCCCTGCCAGATCGACTGCGAGTTCATGCCGCTCGACTCCCACATCAACAGAAAGACGAAGAAGTTTGCGATGAGAAAAATGATCGTGAACTTGTAAGGACGATCGAGGATGGCGCGTGCGAAGCGAATGGTTTCGCGATCCGCAGGACGGGTTGTTTGCGTCGCCGCCGGGTGGCTCGCGGTGGGCGCACCGCAAACCGCGCATTGAGGCTCGCCGGCGCCTACGATCGCCCCGCAACTACGGCACATCGTCGGCCGGCCGGGATTAGTTTGGTTTGACTCGCTTTCAGACAATCCGTGTTCCTACTGTGGATGAACGGCCCAGGACACGGATTAACCCATCTTCTCCAACAAACTGACCAGGTCGTCGGCGTGTTCTTCCTCGACGGCCAGGATACCTTCGAGCATACGCCGCGAAGTCGGGTCGTCGTTACCGAAGTAAGTGATCATTTCCCGATAGCTGTCGATTGCGATGCGCTCGGCGACGAGGTCTTCTTTGATCATGTCGATCAGTGAATCACCTTCGACGTATTCGGCATGGCTGCGCATCAACAGTCCTTCGGGATTGAAATTGGGTTCGCCCTTGAGCTGAACTATTCGCTGTGCGATCTGATCGGCATGTCCCTGCTCGTCGTTGGCGTGTTCGAGAAACTCGGCGGCCACGCCTTCCGCATGAATGCCGGAGGCCATGAAATAATGACGCTTGTAGCGCAGGACACAAACGATTTCCGTGGCCAGCGCCTCGTTCAAAAGCTTCACAACGGTTTCGCGATCCGCGGAATAGCCCTGCGTGACAGCGCCATTTTCCATGTGCTGTCGCGCGCGTTCGCGCAAAGTTTTTACATCAGTGAGAAATGGTTTATCGGCCACGGCCCTCACTCCTTGGAATATGAATTTAGGGGACTAAGGATATTCTCATTTGACTAATCCGCGGTCAACTTGCCTTGAAGTTTGATTTCCGCCGGCGCCGACGCGCCGGCGACGACGTTTACGGGAAGCTGCCAGATGAGTGTCTTTATCCGGCACGTGCCCGTGTTGTCTTCACGGCAGTAGAAGAGCGTGACTTGAGCGCGAACGTTCGACGTTCCCGCGGTTGCGGCGGATGTGAACGGGATTCGCAACGGAAGTTTCAGATCTTTCCCGGTCCGGGTGGCATTTTTTTCGTCGAATGCAAGGCCATTGCCTTCGGCGGAGACTCTGTAACGCTGCGGCGCCAGCGCATTCAGATGGTAGCCGGACGGCAGTTGGACGTCGATATTCAGAAAACCGTTCGCGCCGGCGCGGACCTGTTGCGCCGGAACTTTCGTCTCGTCGGCGTTTGGCCCATCGGCGTTTTCCGCCAACTTCATTGTTCCCGGCGGCGGCGCGAGACCGTTGATCCGCAGCGTCGCGGCTTCTTTCGTTTTCAGATCGAGGACGCGAATGGCGTGGTTGTTCGTGTCGGCGACGTACAGTTTCCCGTTCGCGACCGTCAGCCCGCCCGGCTCGTAGAACGACGGCGATCGGCCGTCAGCCTGTCCCGGCTTTCCGGTGCCCGCCAGTGTCGTGACACGGCCTCGTTTCGGATCGAGTTCTTTGATCTTGTGATTGTACGTGTCTGCGATCAGCAGCTTGTCGCCCACGGACAGGATGCCGAGCGGGTGTTGCAGACGAACGTCGTCGCCGGAGCCATCGGCGTCGCCAAACTCGAACAGATCGCCGCCCACGAGCGTCTCAACCTTTCCGCCCGCGACGTCGATGGCGCGAATGATGTTCGACTCGCTGTCCGCGACGTAAAGCGTGTTGTCGATCGCGGCAATCCCCGAAGGTTGAGCGAAGCCCGACTGGAGCAACGATCCGTCGAGACGCGCCTCTCTTCCGGAGCCTGCAAAGACGTCGACGTCGTTCGTGTCGAGATTGAGTTTCCAGATCTGATGTGGACCAGCCATCGCGATGTAGAGCGTGCGGCCCACGAGTTGGAGATCCCACGGCGAACTGAGAGCAGTCGAACGCCCTGGACCACCTTTTGGCGGATACTCGAGTGACTGCTTTCCAGTGCCGGCGAGAGTTTCGACAGTACGCGTCTTGAGGTTCACGCGGCGAATCAGATGGTTTTCAGTGTCGGCGACGTAAAGATTGTCGCCTGCGAACGCGAGACCTTGCGGACGATAGAAAGTCGCTTTGTCGAAGGCGCCGTCGGCCGCGCCTGCTTCACCGGCGCCGATCGTTTCAACGAGAGTGCCGTCGAGTTTGGCGACGACGATGCGATTATGGTTCGAGTCGGCGATGAACAGCCGATCGTTCGCGGCATCAGCGAGGACTTTACCCGGAAACGCCAGCGGCAAGTCGCCGACTTTCGCTCGTTCGAGCACGAGCTTCAACGGTTCTTCGTTCAATTCGCCCCGTTTGCGAAACTCGTCGACAAGCGTGGCAATAGCCTGATCGAAGATCTCGTAATTCCCCTCGCCGGAAGCGACGCCGACGACGTAGCCCGCCGGATCGATCAACACCTGCGTGGGCCACGCGCGCACGCCATAACGCTGCCACACCACGAACTCCGAATCGTTATAAACAGGATGCTCGATCTCGTAACGCAGGATGATGCGCCTGATGTTTTCAGTCTCTTTTTCGTTCTTGAACTTGGCGGAGTGGACTCCGATCACCACGAGCTGGTTGGGGTACTTCGCTTCGAGTTTCTTTAGATCGGGAATGATGTGGATGCAGTTGATGCAGCCGTAGGTCCAAAAATCCAGCAGCACCACTTTGCCCTTGAGCGCCGCCACCGACAAAGGTTTGTCAGTATTCAACCAGCCGCTGCCGCCCTGAATTTCGGGGGCGCGCACACGCGTTCTTTCCTGTGCAGACATCGAAACACCTCGTTCTAAAGCAAACGTCCCGGCTAAAAGAAAAAGCAGCGCTAAAAATCCGTGTTTCACGATTGCTCCAGCAGTTGATCTACACGGTCTATGGCGCGTCGCAAGTGCGGGATCGTGATCGAGCCGCCGACTACCAGCGCGACGTTGAATGCGTCGAGAAACTCTTCGCGCGTCACGCCGATCGCGACGCATTGTTTGACGTGGTAAGTGATGCAATCATCGCAGCGGAGCACGGTCGAGGCCACGAGGCCCATCAACTCTTTCGTCTTCTTGTCGAGAGCACCGTCTTCGTAAGCCTGTGTGTCGAGCGCGAAGAAGCGCTTGATGCCGAGATGGCCGCTGCCGAGCAGCTTTTCATTCATCGCCGCGCGATATTGATCGAATTCGTCCATGAGCGTCATTGTATATGTCGCGGATTTGTTTGTCGTCCAGCGGCGTTGTAACCTTAGAAATCGATCATGAACGATCAGGCATTCGCAACTCTCGAATATCAGCACCTGCTGGAGCTGATAAAACGAAACGCGCAGACGGAAGCCGGCAAGCGGCGCGTCCAAACGTTGTCGCCAATCGGCGAACAGCTCGAACTCCGCCGCGAGCTAACGGCGCTCGCGGAATGCGTCACGTTGAGAAATCGCGGCGCGCGCTGGACCTTCAACGAAAGCTCAGATCCGGTTGAGACTATCACGCGTTTGCACGTCGAAGGACTGACGCTGGACACGCTCGCGCTGTTGCAGATGGCCCACCTGTGCGAACAGGCGATGTCGGCTCGCGCCGTGATCTACGACGAGCGCGAGAACGCTCCGGCGCTGTGGCAGTTGGTTGAAACGCTGCCTCGCGATCTGAACACGATCGTCGCGCGCATCACCAACAAGATCCTGCCTGACGGAGAGCTCGACGATCGCGCCAGTCCGGAGCTCGCGAACATCCGTCACGAGATCACGTCGCTGCGTTCGCGCATCACGCGCTCGCTCGAAAACGTGATGCGTCGTTCCGCGGAAGCGATCCAGGACGAACTGGTAACAATGCGCAACGATCGTTTCGTGATTCCGGTGAAGGCCGATCACCGCGGGCGCGTTGCGGGTGTCGCACACGGGTATTCCTCGTCAGGCGCGACGGCGTTTGTCGAACCCCTCGAAACGATCGACGCGAATAACGAACTACAGGGCTTGCGCGAAAGCGAAGCGCGAGAGATCGCGCGAATACTGTTTGGCTTGACGGAAGAGCTGCGCGCGCAATTGCCGGCGATTGAAATGGCGGCGCAGGCAGTCGCCGAGCTGGATTTCGTGAACGCAAAGGCACTGTTTCACCAGCGTTTCAAATGCGTGATTCCCGAAATCGACCCGGCCCCGGATTCGCTATTGTCGAGCGGCCGTCTCGAGCTCTTCGAAGCGCGGCATCCGTTGCTGGAAGAAAATCTGCGTGCTAGTGGTGGGGAAGTGGTGCCCGTTTCGTTTGCCCTCGACGACGAGAAGAACGCGATGGTGATCTCGGGAGCGAACGCCGGCGGCAAGACCGTTGTCCTGAAAACCACGGGACTGCTGGCGCTGGCGGCACTGTCGGGAATCTCGGTTCCGGCGCGTTCCGCGCGGGTCCCGTTCTATGCTTCGGTGCTTGCAGACATCGGCGACCATCAATCGCTCGCCGCAAACCTCTCGACGTTCACGTCGCACGTGGCCAACATCTCGCGCATGCTCGAACTGTGCGATGCGCCCGCGCTCGTGTTGCTCGACGAGGTCGGGACCGGGACCGATCCGGAAGAAGGATCCGCGCTCGGCGTCGCCGTGGTGGACCACTTTCGCCGTGCTTGCGGCGCGCACGTCATCGCCACGACGCATTACAGCGGATTGAAGATGTACGCGGGCAACGAAGCAGGCGTGATCAATGCGAGCGTCGAGTTTGACGAGAAGACGCTGCGGCCGACTTACCGTTTGATCGTCGGCGTCGCTGGCGCATCGTCCGGGCTCGAGATCGCGCGGCGCTTCGGTGTTCCGGCGTCGATCGTAAACGCCGCCGCCGGCTCGGTTAAAGACTCGTCGTTGCAGGCTTCGGAGTACCTGAAACGCATCAAGCGCGAAGCGGAAGACGTTGAAGCACAGCGCCGCGCGCTGGAAGAAGAGCGAACTGCCGTCGCGGAGAAGTTCGCGTCGCTCGACAAGGAAGCGGAAAAACGCGAACGCGAACGGCAAGCAGATTTTGACAAGCTGGTCCAACGCACGGTTGCGGACCTCGAAAAGCGTGGGCGCGAGTTAGTAACACGGATTCAAGATCGCACCCAAAGGGTGCGCGCTGAGCGCGAAGTGCAACGACAAGTTGGCGAAATAAAACGAGCAGTAGAACGACCGACTAAAACTGAGACTCCACAACCTGTATCCGTTAAATCCGTGGTTCCGTCACGCGAGATAGTTGTTGGCGACAAAGTGCGGTTGCGCTCGTTCGGCTCGACCGGCATCGTCGACGAGCTCAAACATGGCCTCGCCGAAGTGCGCGTGAAGTCACTGCGATTCAGAGAACGAGTCGAGAACCTCGAACTGATCGAAGAGGACGAAACACCGAAAGAAGGTAAACTCGAAAAGCTGCGACAGTCTGCGAAGGCTGATCTCAAAGTCACTGCGTCCGCCGAACAACGCGCGCAGTCAGAACTGAACGTGATCGGCCAGACAACCGACGAAGCCGTCGACGCCGTCGATAAATTCCTCGACGAAGCATCACTCGCGAACCTGACCAAAGTGCGCATCGTGCACGGACACGGCACCGGCGCACTGCGACGCGCAATCGGCGGTCTGCTCGACGGCCATCCTCACGTCGAACGATTTTTGCCCGCGCCTCCCGATCAGGGCGGGACTGGTGCAACCGTAGTCGAGTTGAGACAATAGCTTCTCCCAATGCGTTACCCCCAGACCTTCATCGACGATCTCAAACGACAGGCAGACATCGTCCGCGTCATTCAGGACTACGTGCAGCTCAAGAAAAAGGGCGCAAACTGGATGGCCTGCTGTCCGTTTCACAAAGAAAAGACGCCGTCGTTTTCCGTCAGCCCACAAAAAGAGATCTTCTACTGTTTCGGCTGCCACAAGGGCGGCTCGGTCTTCAACTTCGTAATGGAGATCGAGCGCGTCGCGTTTCCCGAGGCCATCAAGATCGTCGCCGACAAAGTCGGCATGCCATTGCCAAAACTCGTCGACGACAGCCGCTTCGAAGCGCGCCGGCAGGAAAGCGACGAGATCGTTCAACTCAACTCCTGGGCGCTCGATTGGTGGCAGAAACAGCTCGAATCGAGCACGGAAGGGCGCATCGCCCGCGAGTATCTAAATCAAAGAGAAATCACCGACGAGACACAGAAAACTTTTCGCCTCGGCTACGCGCCCGACAGTTGGGACGCGCTCTCAACCTATCTCCGTCATCAGGGCGCGACTCAACAACAGATCGACCGCAGCGGACTGGTTGCAAAAAAAGAAGACACCGGCCGTTCTTATGATCGGTTCCGCGGCCGTTTGATGTTTCCGGTGTTCGATTACCAGGGGCGGCCCATCGCTTTCGGCGGGCGCACGTTGAAGGATGAAGACGCGAAGTACATCAACTCGCCCGAAACAGCGGCTTACGTAAAAGGCCGCAATCTCTTTGGTCTAAACCTGACGCGCGACGAGATCCGGCGCCAGGAGTTCGCGATTCTGGTCGAGGGTTTTCTCGATCTGATCGTGCCTTATCAATACGGCGTGCGAAACATTGCGGCGAGTTTGGGAACAGCGTTGACGACGGACCAGGCAAAGTTGCTAAGCAGGTTTGCGCGCAAAGTGGTAGTCAACTATGATGGCGATCGTGCGGGCGTGACGGCGGCAAAGAAGTCAATCGAAATCCTTCTCGCCGAGGATATCGAAGTGAAAGTGCTGGTGCTTCCCGACAATGCAGACCCCGACGAGTACATCCGAAAGTTTGGCGTTACTGAATATCAACGACGACGAGCACAGGCCCAACCACACATACAATTCGTGATCGAGAACGCCTTGCGTGACCGCAACCTTCACCGGCCCGCGGAAAAAGCCGAGGCTGTTGAAGAAGTTCTTCCTTACATCAGGGCCATTAACAGTCGCATTCAGAAGCGCGAGTACTTTGACATGGCGATGGACGGGCTGCGCGTTACGGATCCCGCGTTGCGCAGAGAGCTCTGGCAGTCGCTGAGAACCCCGGACGGCCGCGCTGACGCACAGCAAAAGCTCAACCGGCGCCGCCAGGCAACACCGACGATAGCCGAACAGCGGCTGCTCGAATTGCTCTTTGCAGACGAGCGCAAACGCGACGAGATCCTGGCGATTCTGAAGCCCGAGGATTACGAAGACTTGCTGACGGCCCCGATCTTTCGCGCTGTGATCGAGCTCACGCGAAATGGCGAACGCGTCGACTTTGACAGTATTTGCCGGCAGACCGAAAGCGAGAACATCTCGCCGAGCGTGATCGCGACCGTCATGATCGGCGACTCGGGCAAATGGGACACGCGCGAGATGCACGCGATCAACCAGAGCCTGGCGCCGGCTGAGTGCGTTTTTAGTTTCCGCGTAATGAAGCTGCACGACCAGATCGAACAGTTGAAATCAGAACTGGCCGAAGCCGAAAGAGCCGAAGACTCCGAACGAGTCGCCGCACTGTCGAACGAGTACATGCTGCTTTCTCAGCGGCGACAGAAAGCACTGATTCCGATCTCGGAAGCACATCAAACTGAAATCTGACTTCTCCCCAGGCAGGTTAATAGCGTGAGTATCGAAGACAAGGATCGCGACGATGTAATGGAACGGCTGCTCGAGCTCGGCGGCGACAAGAAATACTTGACGTTCGACGATCTCAACCGCGAGCTGCCTGACAATGTCGTCTCTCCCGACGACATTGAAGACGTCCTCCAGAAACTCGAAGGCTCGAACATTCCCGTCGCCGATTCGGACGAGCGCCTGCTCGAGCAGGCGGCCGCAACTGTTTCCGACGACGACGAAGAGGTGCTCGACGAAGACATCGAGCTCGATCTCTCCGCCGGCGCACTCGAGAAGACTAACGATCCGGTCCGTCTTTATTTGCGCGAGATGGGCGTCGTGCCTTTGCTGACGCGCGAAGGCGAGGTGGCGATCGCCAAACGCATCGAGCGTGGTCAACTGAAAACTCAGAAAGCGATTGCGCGTTCGCCGATCGCCGTTCGCGAGTTGCTGAAAATCGGCGAAGAGCTCGAAGCGGGCAAACTCAACATACGCGACACGGTCGTCTTTTCCGAGCAGGCCGAGTTGACCGGCGACGAAGACAAGGCGGAAGAGTACCGCACCTGGACCACCGAAGGCATTCAGAACATCAATCGCATCGCGAAGCTCGCCTTGAGAGAGCTCGAGAAACTTCGTGACGAGCAGAAAGCGTCACGCGGCAAGAAGAACAGGAAGCTGACGAAGCTCAAACGGTCAGTCGCGCGCTATCGTCTGGAGATCGCACAGGAGATCGGGCGTCTCAATCTCACCGAGCGCGCGCGGCAGCGTTTGATCAACTCGATTCGCTCGGTCCACAAGACAGTCCGCGAAGCGGAACGAGAGATCGACAGCTTGAGCGACAAGCCGTCGCGGAAGCGCGTCAAGCTGGAGGACGAAAAGGAGTTCAAGCGTCGCATCCTTGCCGCGCGCAAGCGTCTGGCGCAGATCGAGATCGATCATTTCGTCAGTCCTGTCGAGATCAAGCGCGCGTTGCTGGCGATCGTCACGGGCGAGCAGCAAACTGGCCAGGCGAAGCGTGAATTAGTCGAGGCGAACTTGCGGCTCGTGGTTTCGATCGCGAAGAAGTACACGAATCGCGGGTTGCAGTTCCTGGATTTGATTCAGGAAGGGAACATCGGCTTGATGAAGGCCGTCGATAAGTTTGAATGGAGGCGCGGTTATAAGTTTTCCACGTATGCGACGTGGTGGATCCGGCAGGCGATCACGCGCGCGATTGCGGATCAGGCGCGAACCATTCGTATTCCGGTCCATATGATCGAGACGATCAACAAGCTGATCCGGACGTCGCGCTCGTTGGTCCAGGAGCTGGGACGCGAGCCGACGAGTGAAGAGATTGCTCGCAAGATGGACATACCGGTGTCGAAAGTCCGCAAGGTTTTGAAGATCGCGCAGGAGCCGATCTCGTTGGAGACGCCGATTGGCGAGGAAGAGGATTCACATCTCGGCGACTTTATCGAAGACAAGTCGATTCTGAATCCTGCTGATGCTGTCGTTGCGTCGAACCTGCGTGAGATTACGGACGAGGTCCTCGCGACGCTCACGCCGCGTGAGGAAAAGGTGATCAAGATGCGGTTCGGGCTCGGCACCACCGGCTCCGAACATACGTTGGAAGAGGTGGGCCAGCACTTCGCCGTCACGCGCGAACGCATTCGGCAAATCGAGGCAAAAGCGCTGCGCAAACTGCGCCATCCTTCTCGTTCGCGAAAACTGAAGGCGTTCCTCGACGGCGCTCCGCGGTAACACGGATTATTTGAATGCTAAAAACGCGGTACTCTTAACGGTGTGATCGAATTCGTAGTTGTAGGTGTAGCCGGGGAATTCGATGGGCTGCACGAATTGAAC
>DASRIM010000301.1:0-3652 GCA_035649995.1 Pyrinomonadaceae bacterium
CGCGTGGCGTTAATGGAACGCGGAAAGATTTACGACATCGATACACCAGCTCGATTTCGTTCGAAGATGGGGGTCACGCGTCTGGAGGTCAAAGTCGACCCGTTGGCGGGCGCCGAGGACGTACTCGCCAAATCGTCCGAAGCCGAAGACGTGCAACGATTCGGAGATCGGCTGGATGTGATGGCTGCGCATCCTGACGCAGCTGAGGCGGACTTGCAGCGGCTTGCCGCGGAAAACGGGCTGCGGATCACCCAGATCGTCCGCTCCCAGCCGACCCTCGAGAACGCTTTTGTCGGTCAGTTGCGGAAAATGCGCGGCGCTCAAAAAGTACCGCCGTTTCCCAAGCCATCTCCGCCGCTAAATCGAAAGGATATCGTCATCGGCGCCAAAGACCTGAACAAGCGCTTTGGTTCGTTTCAGGCGGTCAAGAATTTTCAACTCGAAGTCCGTAATGGTGACATCTACGGACTGTTGGGTGCCAACGGCGCCGGTAAAACGACGTCGATCAAGATCATCTGTGGGCTTATCGATCCAACATCCGGAAGCGTCACGCTGTTAGGCAAATCGAAGGGCCTGCGCTCTGCGGAAGTGCGTTCCAGGATTGGATACATGTCTCAGAAGTTTGCCCTCTATGACGATCTGAGCATCGGCGAGAACCTTGATTTTTACGCCAGGCTCTACGGCGTCGATGAATCGGTCCGCGAAGAGCGCAAGCAGTGGGTGCTGGAAACCGCCGAGCTCAAAGGCGAGGCGGGAATGCTGACGAAATCGCTTCCCGGCGGCTGGAAGCAGCGCGTCGCTTTCGGCGCCGCAATTATGCACGAGCCCGAGGCCATTTTTCTGGACGAGCCAACGTCAGGCGTCGATCCGCTCGCACGTCGCGCGATGTGGCGAATGATCAATGCATGTGCCGATCGCGGTGCCGGCATTGTCGTTGTCACACATTATTTGGAAGAGGCCGAACAGTGCAATCGGCTGGGATTCATGGTCGCCGGCGAAATCATCTCGCAGGGCTCACCGAGCGAAGTTAAAGCCAACATGAAAGGCTCCCTGTACGAATACGAAGTAGATCAGCCAAATCGCGCCCTGGCTGTCTTGAAGAAGAAGTTTGGGGCATCGAGAGTTTCACTTTTTGGGGATCGCCTGCATCTTGTCTCGGAAAGTGAGGAACAGAGACGTGAGGCAGCCACGCTGCTGCAAGAAGCAGAAGTGAAGATTACCTCGGAGAAACCAATTCCGTTCTCGCTGGAGGATGTATTTATCGCGCTTATTGAATCACGTAGATCGGAGATTCCACTGTGAAGAAAATTCTGGCGCAAGCGTGGAAGGAATTCATGCTGTTCCGGCGCGACAAACTCCTGATCCTCCTCGCGGTATTAATGCCGATCGTGCTGATGTCTTTGGCCGGAGGCACGCAGACGCTCCGGCTTCGCAACGTGCCGCTCCTGCTCTACGACTATGACAACTCTGCGCTCAGCCGCACATACGTGGAGACGTATGGCGCCGCTCTGACGTTCCGCTTCGCTCCGCACCCTCCCGGCGAGTCACCCGAGAAAGCGCTGAGTAGCTGGCGGGGTCGTGCGGCTTTGATTATTCCGCCAAATTTCGAGAGGGATGCACGGCGGGGGGCGGAGCCGGTCGTCCAGTTGATGATCGACGCAACGGACTCCAATGCGGCTACCGCCCTAGGTAACTACGCGCAAACCCTCAATACAGTCTTCGCACAAAGAAGCGGGATCGGCGAGTTTCCACCCAAGCTGGTCACTATGCAGCAGCGCCTTTGGTTCAATCCTGGCCTGTCCAATCGGCTCTATTTCGGTACCGGAGCACTGGGCTTGATGCTCATCATATTTCCCGCGTTGCTGGGTGCGTTGACGACCGCGAAGGAATATGAAGTGGGGACGATCATCCAGGCCTACGCCTCCAGTCTGACTGCGGTCCAGTGGATTCTCGGCAAAGCCATTCTCTATGTGCTGATCGGCCTGGTTGATCTCGTCATTTGCTTCTCTCTCGGCTTGCTTGCATTTGAATTTCGCTTTCCGTCTGATCCGACAATCATGCTGGTTGCCACCGTCCTGTATCTCCTGGCGGGAGTGTTTTTTGGAATGATGATGGGCAATGCGACACGTAACCAGAGTGCGGCGATTCAAGGCGTTCAGATGGGTTCTTTTCTGCTTTCGCTGTTGCTTTCTGGATATCTGTTCGCGGTGGCAAACATACCTTCGCAGATCCGCTGGATATCGGACTTTCTGCCGGCAACGCATTACATCCAGATCGTCCGCAATTCCGTACTCAGGGACGCGGGTTGGGGAACTTCGCTCCGCCCAACTATCGCGCTTCTCATCCTGGCCTTTGTCTTCTTTGCCGTGAATGTCATTCAAATGCGAAAGATGCAGTTCAAAGCGTAGGTGATAAAATGCGTGCCTTCATACGACGTTATCTCGCGCTAACCACCAAGGAAGTGCAGCAACTTCGACGCAATCGCGTGTTGCTGATCCAGTTGATGCTTCCTCCGACAATCGTCCTGATCATTTTCGGCTTTGCGTTAAACCCGAAGGTTCGCGACCTTCGCATGGGCGTGGTCGATGAAAGTGGTACGACCGAAAGCCGCGGTTTTATTGAGTCGCTGTCGCAGAATGTAAATTTCAATGTGAAGCGTATGTATCTGCGAACCGAGGACGCCGAAGATGCGCTCAAAGCTCTAGACCTGGACCTGTTCATGGTCATTCCCGCCGACTTCGCGAAGACACTGCGCCGAGGTCAACCGGCGAATGTGCAGGTTGTGATCGATGCGGTTGATGCCAATACCGCCCAGATCGCCCAGGGATACCTGCGAATGGCTTTAGAGGAGTACAACAGCAGCGGTGGTGGAGGTGGCGGCGTTCCTGCTGAGAAGTCGCGCCTGGGGCCCAAAATTGTGCGCTCCGGTCACCCTGAACCCCCACCGGGCGCGCCAGAGGTACAGCCCGCTTATCTCTATAATCCGGGTCTCATTACTTCCTGGCACTACGTTACTGGCGTGATGAGCATCATCATGTTCATCAACGCCTCGCTCGTCGCGTCGGCGCTTGCGGTGAAAGAAAAGGAGACTGGAACGATCGAGCAATTAATGATGACACCGGCTCAGACCGGCGAAATGCTGCTTGCCAAGACGTCACCCGTCTTCGTGCTGATGATGCTCGTACTTTTCGTCGCTCTCGGCGTCGGCATGCTCGTGTTCGGTGTCCCGTTGCGCGGATCGTTGTGGTTGTTCACGTTGGCGGGCGCATTTGCAGCGCTGGCGGGCATCGGCATCGGCGTGATGGTGGCAACCATTTCGAAATCGCAGCAGCAGGCACAATTGCTGACGTTCTTCGTGAACCCACCGATTACGCTGCTCTCCGGAGCCACTTCCCCGCTCGACAACATGCCTGAGTTTTTTCAGAAGCTCTCGTATCTCAACCCCCTGCGCTATTTGGTAACGATCGTCCGGGGCGTCACATTGAAGGACGCGCCGTGGAGCGCTCTTTGGCCGAATCTAGCCGCACTTGCCTTTTTTGCGATTGTGCTGTTCGCTATCAGTGCGTGGCGCTTCCGGAAGGTTTAAGTAATGAAGCGCAATAAATCCTCTCTTGAGATCAAGTCGAAGATGAAGCGAAAGGACTACGAAAAA
>DASRIM010000302.1:0-5235 GCA_035649995.1 Pyrinomonadaceae bacterium
TCACTACGAAAGAAGGCCGCGAGGCGTTGAACTTCAGCGCCGCGTCGCTCCTTCGCATGGGACGCTTCGCCGAGTCAGCAGCGCGTTACATGGAATACATCGAGCGCTTCCCGAACGGTGAACGCATCGACACCGCGCACCTGAACGTGATCGACACGCTGCGTGAAGCTAATCGCCCGTCGGAAGCACTCAAATGGGTCGCGAAGACAAGACAGCGCTTCCCCGGCACGGCAGTCGAAACCAATGCCATCTTCGCGGCGCTGCGACTGCACATCGCCGAAGAAAACTGGCCGGAGGCCGTACGCACCGCGGACGAACTATCGCGACGACCCTTTTCGAAAGCCGTTGACACGTCACGATCCGAAGTCGCGTATCTCCACGCGTTCAGCCTCGAACAGGCGGGCAGAAAAGACGACGCGTTCAATGCGTATCTCGCGATTCCCGACGGCATCGAATCGTATTACGGCTGGCTGGCAACGCGGCGACTCGAAACACTCGCGGGAAAACAGCGGGCGGAGATCGTCGCCAATCGCGAGCGACAGGTCAGTAGCGCGATCGCGAGCGTGGCGGGTTCGTATCCGGCGCCATATCGCCAGTCGATACTCAGCGCGGCGAAAGCGCGCAAGCTCGATCCGCGTTTCATTCTGGCGTTGATCAAACAGGAGAGCGTGTTCAAGCCGACGGCGAAATCGCCCGCCGGCGCTCGCGGCCTGTTGCAGCTCACTATGGATGCGGCGGTGAAGTATGGACCAGGCGCGGGACTTCGCTCAGTGACTGAGACTCAGCTCTATCAGCCCGACACGTCAATCACGGTCGGCGCCGAATACCTCGAGTATCTGACCGAACTGTTCCCGAAGATGCTCGAGCCGGTTGCGGCGTCGTACAACGGCGGTGAAGACAACGTTGCGCGCTGGCTGAAACGATCGAAGCAGAAAGATCCGGGCGTGTTCACCGCGGAAGTCGGGTTCGACGAGACCAAGGGCTACGTCCAGAAGGTAATGTCAAACTATCGCGTCTACCGCGAGCTCTACACGCCGGACCTGGTTCGCAAGTAATTCAGCGACAGCGGCGATCACAGTATTCGTATCTGATCGTGACTTCAGCCGCCGGGCGTGACTCGAGGTCCATGTCTATATAGTCCACGTCGTGCCGGATCGAACGCCCTATGCCTGTCGCTGCATCGTCCCTCGATCGCGACTTCGCAGACGGTGCACTCGACTGACCCACAGATGATTCCGTCTCTTCCCGATAGATTGGACGCGGCGGCGTGATGGGCACAACCCGACGTCGCTCGCGAAAGAAAACCGCGGATATTAACCCGATATTTACTGTGTTCCCGCGTTTAGCTGCATACGAATCGCGTTCAGTTGTGAAATAAAACTTCCGCGCCCGGTCGGAGCTCATTTGCCAGCCGCTGATAGTGATTGTTTGGTAAGGCTCAATGACCCACTTGCTCGCATCCCACGCTGACGTGCGACTCGCGTCGATTGTATTCATCCCATCTACGAAAAGCGCGACTGCTACGCGGTTGCCCGAGGGATTTCTGAGTCGCACTTCATATTCCGCGCCCCTGAGCGCCTCGATATAGACGTCACCGCGAGAGTAGTACTCCGCCAGCGGCCGTCCATCGACCAGCACATCGACTTCAAACCTCGGTTTAGGGACAACGACGCGTCTTCCCGGTAGTGACTCTTGCCCTTTAACAGTTCCGAGCCCCACCGCCACTACAAACACCAGACCCGCTGACAGAATACGCACTCGACTCATCGGAACCTCCTCACCCGACCAGACTGCGACCAGTTCTGGAACGATTTTCGGAACCGTTCTTGCGTTTCCTGAGTTTTGTAAGAGGTTTCTTACATTAACGGGACACATTCGCAGCCGTTTTTCGATTGAGTTAAGTGCAGGGGAACGCTACAATTGCCCGCCAATCCCGGGATGAAATAAACTTACAGGCTGTCGTAGTTGTTCCCACTAAGTACAGGGCTTAGGAGAAACTGATGGAGTATGCTCTGACCGCAACCAAAACCGAGGCACGCGCGGGATCCTATTACGACCGGATCGCTCGGTTTTACGACCTGACCTTCAAAGTCAATGGTTACGGCCGCTCATTGGATCAATATTTTCAGGCGCATCCGCTGCCTATCTCGCGGGGCCATCGCATTCTTGACGCCGGTTGCGGCACCGGCTTGCTGACGATGGCGCTTTTGCGAGCGATTCGTTTCCCCGTCTCCATCACCGCGCTCGATCTGTCACAGACGTCGGTCGTGGCCGCGCGGAAGGCGCTTTATTACAGCGACGGACGAAAACGGGACGTCACGTTTGCCCAGGGAAATCTCTTATGCCTGCCTTTTGCCGATGAGTCGCTGGATCTGGTGGTGACTTCGGGCGCGCTCGAGTACGTGCCGTTGGCTGACGGGCTGACGGAGCTTGCGAGGGTGATTGCCCCGGGCGGTCACTTGCTACACCTGCCGGTGCATCCCGGATTAGTGGGGAAATTTCTCGAGATCTTGTTCCGGTTCAAGAGCCACCCGCCGAAGGACGTGATCGGCCGGACGGAACACCACTTCCGCATCGTTCATCAGTACCGTTTTCCGCGGCGAGAGGCGATCGGTTGGAGCAAGACCGCGATCCTGGCGCAGAAAGTTTAACCGCGGATTATTTAGATCCTGGAACGATTCGCAGGATTCGATCGTCGTCACTCGCTGCCCTGCCGCGTCCGTCTTTATTCGACGTCGAAAAGTAGAGGAACCCGTCCGGGCCTTCGGCTACGTCGCGTATCCGTCCGTAATCTTTCATCAGATCTTCCTGGCTCACGACGCGGCGCCCATCCAACACCACGCGGATCAACCGTTCGCCGCGCAGACAGCCGAAGAAAAAGTTTCCCTTGAACTGCGGCAGTGCGGAGCCGCGGTAAAACGCGCCGCTCGCCGGCGCGCATGCAGGCGTGTACTCGAGCAGCGGTGGCTCGAGTCCCTCGCCCGTTTGCTTGTGATGAATCGTGGGCCAACCGTAGTTCTTGCCTTTCTCGACGATGTTCACTTCATCGCCGCCCGGCGGACCATCGAAGTTGCTCGGCCCGTGCTCGGTTTGAAACATCAGGTTGCTGCCCGGCTGAAAATCCAGTCCCTGAGCGTTGCGATGGCCCACGGACCAGATCTCGGGGCGCGCGTCCTTTTGACCGGCAAACGGATTGTCCTGGGGAACGGTGCCGTCGTCGTTCAATCTCAACGTCTTGCCGGCGAGCGAGTCGAGCCGCTGCGCGAGCTCGCGTCGCGTTGCGTCGCCGGTAGTGACGTAAAGTTTGCCGTCCGGGCCGAAACGAATGCGGCAGCCGGCGTGAAACTGGGCCGCGGGAATGTTTTCGATGATCACCTTGCGATCGACGAGACCTTCAGGCGTCTCGCGAAATCGCACGACGCGCACCTGCGTTCCGCCGCTCGAGTAGGCGTATGACAGATAAAGGAAACGGTTCGTCGCGAACTGTGGATGAAGCGCAACGCTCATCAAACCACTCTCGGCCCTCGGTTCGACGTCAGGGACGACAAACAACGGCTTCTCCCGCAAAGCGCCATTTTCAAATACGCGCACGCGCCCCGCACGCTCGGTGAAGATCATCCGCCCGTCCGGCGCCCAGACGATGGACCACGGCACCTCCAATCCGCCGACGACCTTTTCCACTTTGAATTGGGTGTTGGTTTGCGGCGAGCTGACGATCTCGCCGGCGCCGCGGCCTGCCGGCGCCTGGCTGCAACCAAAAGCCAGAGCTATAGCGAGCACAAAAATAGAATATCTCATACGAATAAGAATCAACCGGACGACTGAATTGGGGGGCTTTAGTGTTGGATGTACTCGTGAAGCAGTTTGATCTCGTCGCCCTGCTCGCCGACTTCGACACGCAGTAGATCGCGCATCGAGAGCATCCCGACCCATCGTTCACCGTCGACTACGGGCAGGTGGCGGGTGCCGATCATCTCCATTCGTTCGAGCGCCTGATGGGGAGTTTCGTCACACTGAATCACGGCGCGCAGTTCGCTCGTTACCTCGCCGACTTTGACGGTCATCGGATCGCGGTGCGGCACGACGATGCGATTCAACACGTCGCGTTCGGAAAAGACGCCGAGCAACTTCCCTTCTTCGTCCATCACGCACACGGCGCCGATGTTGCGCGCAGCCATAAACTCCGCCGCTTCCTGCACGGTGGCAGATGCTCGGGTCGAGTAAGGCTCACGATTACGGATCACGTCGCGAATAAGCATCGCCAGTGGCCTCCTGATGCTGGGGATGTCCTGGGTGGCGGGTATTATACCCTAACCGAAGAGATTTGGTTGCGCTGATGGTCTGCGAAAGGTGGTGCTGGCGGCTGTTTTATGTTCCCTCCTCTTGTTGAAGCCGAGCCGTTCGCAGTGAATTTTGAAGAGACGCTCCGTTGCTTCCCAGAACTGGCCCTTGCCGCGCATCCTCTCGCCGAACACGCTGGAATTTAACTTTCCACCGCGTGCTTCCCGGATCCGGTTCATCACGCGGTCCGCTTTGGTCGGCAACTTCTCGCGCAATCGCTCCTCAAAATATGGAGCGACGCTGCCCGGCAGGCGCAACATGTTGATAAACGCCTGTTGAGCGCCGGCCTCTTTCGCGCGCTTCAGCAGCACCGGAATGTCGGTCGATAAACCCGGGATCACAGGCGCGATCCCGATGCCGACGCTGATCCCGGCGGCCGCGAGTGCTTCCATCGCGTGAAACCTCGCTTCCGGCAGCGGAGCGTACGGCTCGACGGCGCGCGCGACCTCAACATCCGTAAACGGAATCGTCAGAAACACTCCCAGGCTCGCGTTGCGCGAGAGTTCCTGGAGAACGTCGATGTCTCGACGGACCATCGCCGACTTGGTAATCACGCCAACCGGATTGCGAAACTCCGCGCAGACCTCGAGACAGCGCCGCGTGAGTTTGTAATTCGCTTCGAGCGGTATGTACGGATCGGACGTGAACGAGAAGACGATCTCGTCTCCCTTCCACGATGGTTTCATCAATTCCTTGCGCAGCAGTTGAGGCGCATTCACCTTCGCGATGATCTTGCGATCGAAGTCAGTGCCCGCGCCGTAGCCCAGGTACTCGTGCGTGGGCCGGCTGAAACAGTAGGTGCAGCCGTGTATGCAGCCGCGATAACAATTGACGGTGTAGTCGAAACCGACGTCCGGACTGTTGTTGTGAGTGATGATGTTGCGCGTCTCGGTC
>DASRIM010000303.1:0-17805 GCA_035649995.1 Pyrinomonadaceae bacterium
GGGTTTAAACGGCGTTGGCCGAGGCGTTCCGATGCCGGCGAGTAGCCTGTTCAATTCTCCGGATTGCGGCAGAGGGCCACGAGCGTGTTCCTGCGGACGGGCCTTGTTCGTGTCTTTTTTCTTACGTTCTCCCCGCCAGCGGCTCCGATCCGTGTTCCGTTTTCTACTGTTTCGCCGCATGCCGATTATTCTAACCCGATACAGGAGAGTTACAATTCCCCGTTCACAACGCGGCGACGTTCGCGGGCGTCTAAACCCGACGGCGCCTGTGCGGTGAAACAAAATAGTTTGGCTGGCGTTTTCAGATAAGGATGGCAGAGCTTTTCGACAACTTCGAAGTTAATCGCGACCCCAAGTGGCCAATAATCTCGCGGCTGGTTGGGGCGTCGGCCCTGCTGCACCTGGCGTTGCTGTGGATGGTTATTTACGTGCCGGCGGTTCGCGATACGGTGAATATCGCGGCGCTGATTGCGAGTACGCGGTTTGTCGATGAAGACTACGTCGCGACGCAGATCGGCGATGATGTGCAGATTGTCGAACTCGAGAAGTTTCGCTATCCGGACGGTTATTTTGCGATGGACGCACAAGCCGGAAGCGGGTTAGTCGCCGCGGCGAACGATCCGTTTGCGCCTAAGATAATCTCGCAGTGGCGGCCGAACGAGCCTGATCCGGAAGCGTCGCCGAGCCCGTCGCCGTCGCCCAGTGCGGAAATTAGCCCGGGCCCGAGCCCGGCATCTTCGGCGAGTCCGTCTGCATCCGCATCCATGTCGCCGCAGATCGCGCAGAATGCGAGTCCGACTCCGAGCCCGTCACCGCTCAGCAAGGAAGATGCGCAAAAAGAGCTGGAAAAAACAGCCGCGCAGAACAACGTTCCGCTGCCTGACGAGAACCAGATCAACAAGAAAGTTTTGAAAGACTTCGCGGCGTACGCGAACGACCTCAAGAACCAGGGCAAACTCGATCTAAACAAGCCGTTCGAAATCGTGATCGAAGCCGAGCTGGGCGCGAATGGAAAACTCCAGAACCCTCGTTTCACCAAGAAAGAAGGCGACGAAAACCTCGTCGATCTTTTTGGACGGATGATCGGGGCGCTGAACGATAGCGGATTTCTCACCTATCTCTCGCCGATCAGCAAAGACAATCCTGGTTCGATCGTGAAGATCACGGTGAAGCAGGGGGAGAGTGAAGTGCTGGCTTCAGTGGAATCGGAAACGACGTCGCCGGAACGGGCCAAGTCGCTGGCAGGTGTGCTCAACAACCTGCTCTACTTCGGCGCTGGTTCAAGGGCCGGTAAAGACGAAGAAATCATAATGAAAAACACGAGCGCGACGCCGGACGGCAAAAAGGTCGTGGTGAATTTTACAATGCCGCGCCAGAGCGTCGTAGAGATGATCAAGAAGCAGATGGAACCCGGTGCGTAGTGGTTCCTCGCCCGCCATTTGGAGTAAATTATCAGGCATGAGTTTCGATAAGTTCCTTACTAAAGTATTCGGCAGCAGTAATCAACGGTTTCTGAAGTCGATTGGACCAGCAGTTACCGAAATTAATTCCCTTGAGCCGAGTATGCAGAAGCTCTCGGACGACGAGTTGCGCGCGCGCACGGCGGCGTTCAAGGAGAAGGTCCAGCAAGCCGTCGCCGGCATCACCGACAAAGACAAACTAAAACAGCGCGAGCGAGAAGTTCTCGACGAGATCTTGCCGGAAGCTTTCGCGACGGTCAGAGAAGCGAGCGTCCGCACGACGGGCATGCGCCATTTCGACGTGCAGTTGATCGGCGGCATCGTTCTGCACCAGGGCAAAATCGCTGAGATGCGCACGGGCGAAGGCAAGACGCTCGTCGCGACCTTGCCTGCGTACCTGAATGCGCTGACCGGACGCGGCGGCGTTCACGTCGTCACCGTCAACGACTATCTCGCCTCGCGCGACGCCGAGTGGATGGGCCAGATCCATCGTTTTCTCGGTCTCGAAGTCGGCTGCATCCAGAACGACATGGACGACTTCGAACGGCAGGCTGCGTACGCCGCCGATATCACCTACGGCACGAATAACGAATTCGGTTTCGACTACCTGCGCGACAACATGAAGTTTGACCTCGCCACCTGCGTTCAGCGTGGTCACTACTTCGCAATCGTCGACGAAGTTGACTCGATCCTGATCGACGAAGCGCGCACGCCGCTGATCATCTCCGGACCTTCCGACGAAGCGACCGACAAGTACCGCAACGCGGACGCCATCATTGAACACCTGAAAAAGGGTGAGGACATCGACGGCAAGAAGACCGGCGACTACGTCGTCGACGAAAAGGCACACACCGCCGTGCTGACCGAAGAGGGCGTCGAGAAGGCGGAAAAGTTGCTCGGAGTCGGCAATCTCTACGATCCGTCGAACATGGAGTTGCTCCATTGCGTCGAGCAGGCGTTGAAGGCGCACACGCTTTATAAAAAGGACCATCAGTACGTGGTCCAGGACGGCGAAGTGGTCATCGTCGACGACTTCACCGGCCGCCTGATGAAAGGCCGTCGCTGGTCCGACGGTTTGCACCAGGCAGTCGAAGCCAAAGAAGGCGTCGAGATCGAGAAAGAAAACCAAACGCTCGCAACGATCACGCTGCAAAACTACTTCCGCCTTTACGAGAAACTCTCCGGCATGACCGGTACGGCCGAAACTGAGGCCGCAGAGTTTGCTTCAACCTACAAGCTCGACGTGATCGTCATCCCGACGCACATGCCGATGGTCCGCACGGACTTCTCCGACGTCATCTATCGCACGCTGCCTGAAAAATGGGACGCGGTGATCGAGGAGATCAAGGAGTGTCACGAGAAAGGTCAACCGACACTCGTGGGCACGGTTTCAGTCGAGAACTCTGAACTGATCGCGCGCCGGCTGTTGAAAGAGAAGGTCCCGCACAACGTGCTCAACGCGAAGTATCACGAGCGCGAAGCCGAGATCGTGGCCCAGGCAGGCCGAAAAGGCATGGTGACGATCGCGACCAACATGGCCGGCCGCGGCACCGACATCCTGCTCGGCGGCAATCCGGATTTCATGGCGCGTGAGTTCCTGAAGTCGGAGGAGATCGATCCGGACGAAGCCACGGACGAACAGTGGCGCGTCGCGTACGAGCGCGCGAGGCGAATCGTGGAAGCGGAGCACAAGGAAGTAGTCGCGCTCGGCGGTCTGCACATTGTCGGCACCGAACGACACGAATCGCGTCGCATCGACAACCAGCTTCGCGGACGTGCCGGACGCCAGGGCGACCCCGGATCGTCGCGGTTCTTCCTGTCGCTCGAAGACGATCTGATGCGTATCTTCGCGGGCGACAAAGTGAAGGCGTTGATGCAACGGCTCGGCATGGAGCAGGGCGTCGCGATCGAGTCGAAGATGGTTTCGAAACGCATCGCGGCCGCGCAGAAGTCGGTCGAAGGCCGCAACTTCGAAGCGCGCAAACACCTGCTCGAATATGACGACGTCATGAACAAGCAGCGCGAGACGATCTACGGGCTGCGTCGCCAATTGATGGAGGAGCCGGACCAGCGCGAGTACCTGATGGGCGATCCGCCTCAGGCTGGTGTTGCTTACGATCTGCTGTCGGACATCACGAGTCAGTATTTGAATCCCGACGTTTCGCCGGACGCCTGGGACGTCGACAACTACAAGATCCAGATCAAGACCATCTACGATTTCGACGCCGACGCTGAGGGCCTGATGCTCGAGACCATGACCTCGCAGGAAGTGGTCAACGCGATCTGGGAGCGTTTGAAGTACAACTACGAACGCAAGGAACAACAGATCGGTCCCGAAGCGATGCGCACTTACGAGCGCATCATCATGCTCAACATCATCGACGCGCAGTGGAAGGACCACCTGCTCTCGCTCGACCACCTCAAACAGGGAATCGGTCTCGTCGGTTACGGACAGAAAGATCCGCTCGTCGAGTACAAGAAACAGAGTTTCGATCTGTTCCAGGAAATGTTGGACCGCATCGACACGACGACGATCCGATCGCTCTTCAACCTCCAAGTCGTGTCCGAGCAACCGCCGGAGACGTTGCAGCAACGAAGACTGGCCGCACGACGGTCTGCGTCACTGCGGTTCACTGGTCCCAACCAGGGCGCTGCGCCGGCCGGCGAGGAAGACGGGAAAATCAAGACAGTCGTTCGCGATCAGCCTAAGGTCGGACGCAACGAGCCGTGCCCATGCGGTTCGGGCAAGAAATACAAGAAGTGTCACGGGATAAACGCCTAGCTTGAACATCACTCATCGAATTCGTGTCGTGCCGACGGTGGCGGTGATTCTTTTCACCTCCGCCCTCGGCAGCGTCTATGCTCAAAATCAAACTCCTCCGCCCGCCAATACCGAATTAGCAGCGGCCGTCAAACTCCTGCGCGATCACCGCAGCAAAGAGGCAGTCGGCGCGTTCAAAAAAGCCACCGGTAAAAACAAGACAGACGGCGAAGCCTGGTACTACCTCGGCGTGGCGTATCTTCAGACAGGCGATTTCAAGAAAGCGTCCAGCGCCTTTCAGTCCGCGATTAAACTCCGGTCTGACCTGGCTGGCCCCGCTCACGCCGGCTATGCGTACGCGTTGCTGCGCCGCAGCAAGTTAAAAGAAGCCCGAGAGGAAGCGCAAAAGGCGCTGTCGGTCGAGCCGAAGAATACCGACGCGCTTTACACGATGGGCATCATCAGTCTCCGCATGGATGACCGAGATGAAGCGTTGAAGTATGCCGATAGACTTCTTGCCGTCGACCCGGCTATGGCTGAGGCTTACTTGATGAAGAGCCAGGCGTACGTGCCGTTCAATGGCGAAGCTATTGTGACGAAGCCGGGAGAACTAAAGGGTGAGCGTCTGGTCCGTTACCAGTCGGCTGCGGCGGCTCTCGAGCAGTATCTTAGGTTAGAGAACGATCCTCGGGAGAAGGAGATCTGGCAGGAGCAGCTGGACAGTCTGAAGTTCTACATGGCAGCTAAGTCGGACGGAGCTTCCCAGGTCTATAGCAGTAAAGACGTAACCACAAAGGTCCAGGTGTTAAGTAAACCTGAGCCCAGCTACACGGAAAGAGCGCGCATGGAACAAATCACGGGTGTAGTCGTCTTGAGGTGTGTGTTTTCGTCGGACGGTAAGGTCAAACACATTCTGGTGCTTCAGTCGTTACCGACCGGTCTTACAAACGCTGCTATTGCGGCGGCAAAGCGAATCAAGTTTGTTCCTGCGACCCTCAACGGTAAACCCGTTTCGACGTTCATGCAGGTCGAATACAACTTCAACTTGTACTGATCATTCTTGAGCTCAGAAACAACCTCCACCAACCCGGTCGTTGCAGCCATAATCACTGGCAAAGCTCCGCAACCGGCACGTCTCGCCGCGGCTCGCGGACTGTTGCCGCTGCCGCAAAACGATCTGCTGGAGGTGCTCGTCGCGCTGGCCTCGAGCGAGGACGATCAGATCGCCTCCGCGGCGACTCAAACGCTTCAAGCTGAAACGCCCGATAATCTTTTGCTCGCCGCCAAGGCGGCCGACACGTCGCCGAACGTGCTCGCCTATCTCGCAACACATCCCTGCACCAGCGAAGTTTACGAAGCTGCCGTCCTCAACAATCAGACGCCGGACGACGCTATCGCCAAATTAGCCGCTGCAACGGCGAACGGCGCGCTGCTCGAACTGATCGCAATCAACCAGCAACGTCTCGTCCGTTTTCCGGAGATCATCGACGCGATCCTCGCGAATCCCGCGCGCAGCGGCGAAGCAGAACGACGCGTCACAGAAACGCGCAAGGAGTTCTTCGAAAAAGAGCGCGGCGCGAAGCAGATTGCCGACGAGCTGCGAGCACGCGGTCAAACGGCAGCCGCCGAGTTTTTCGAGTCCGCTGATCTGACTACCGCCAGCGGTGAGCTCAATTTCGACGACGCCTGGCTGATCGCACAGCACATAGAAGTCTCCGACGCCGACATCGACGAGTCGTGGCTGCCCGCCGAACGATTCGAAGAGTTGATCGCGGAAACTGCGGAAGAGACGGCAGCGAACGTTCAGCGCATCATCGAGAACGAGCGGCTTGAAGGAGGCGAGGTTACGGCTGAGCGTGTGTCGCTGATCCGGCGCGTGATGTTCATGAACGCGAAAGACCGGATGAAACTCGCGCTGAAGGGCGACCGCGAAGCGCGCAGTATTCTGATCCGCGACTCGAACAGGGTCGTCTGTTCAGCCGTCATTAAGAACCCGCGCATCACCGAGCAGGAGGTCGAGAACATCGCCTCGATGCGGACGGTGGCTGACGAGGTGCTCCGGTTGATCGCCATGAACCGCGCCTGGGCGCGGCAGTATCCGATAATTCACAACCTTGCGAGAAACCCGCGCACTCCGATACCGACCGTCATGACCATCCTTCTACGCATCCGGACCAAGGACCTCGAGACGCTGTCACAGAACCGAAACGTCTCGGAAACCGTGCGGCGGCAGGCGTATCGCCTGGCTCAAGCCCGTTCGGGCCATTGAACCTACGGATTTCCGGGCGACGTGTCACAAGAATTTTTCGAAAAAGTTAATAATGTCCTTGACAGGTCACGGTTTAATCGTATAATTTCGCACAACTTAAAACCGTAGTCTGATTTCTTGCTGTTTTGAAAGATTGCTTTAGGGTGTGCGACGGCGTTTGAGGCGCGGCTGCTTTATTTTTTGGCTTTATTTTCCGCCCGCATAACGAACCGCCCGAATTGAGTCGTTCTGAACTCTGACGATTCACATGCTTTTGTCTGCCACCCGATTTGCCCGAACCCTGCCGTAAAGTTTTCGCCCCGTCGGCCCCTAAAGGACCGGCGGGGCTCCTCTCTTTACACCTTTAATTTTTTTGAGGTTTTAGTCTTTCGCGGCGTGTTGCAGCGTTTCGAAAGCCTCAGCATTTCGCGGCTCTGGGCCAATGTGTGCCGGTTTGCCGCACATCCGCGCAAAGAGTTGTTCGTACTGATCGACGACTCGGTCCCAATCGTAGTGGGTGCGAATGCGGGCCTGCGCGCGATGGCGGTACGACTGGACCAGCGAGCCGTCGCGCAACACCCGCTGCAATTTCTCGGCTAAATCATACTCATCCGCATAAGGAACACCCGCGTCCCCGACGACCTCGATGTTTTCGGGTGTCGCGAGCGTCAGTACGCAGTTGCCGTAGCCCATCGCCTCGAGCAGCGCGGGATGCGTTCCGCCAACTTCCGTCGCATGAACATAGCAGTAAGCGTTCTGCTGAAGCGCGCGGTAATCCTGGCCGAAGACGAAGCCGGTAAAGATGATCCGTTTGTCTCCACGCGCCAATGCTTTGAGACTGTTGATGTAGTGTTCGGCGTACGGAGCATCGCCAACGATCAGCAGCCTGTACGCAGTTCGTACCTTCTTGAACGCCTCGATAACAAGATGCGCGTTGTTTTCGGGTTCGAGCCGTGAGACGTACAAAACGTACCGATTCGGCTCCACTCGCCACTTTCGAACCATCTCGCGATCGGGCCGGCGTTCGACTTCGCTTCCGTAAGCGATCATCGTCGATGGGGCATTATGACGGGCCAGGTAATAGTCCTGAATCACCTGTGCGTCTGTGACCATCTCGTTGGGCACTATCGTCGAGATACGCTCGGCCATTTGATAGTAACGACGGCCCATCCAGCCCCATTTTTTCCGCTTGTGCTCGAGGCCATCGACATTGATTGCGACCGGTGTGCCGGTCAGACGCAGGATGGGTGAAAACGGTGCGTTTGCGGCGTTGCAGATCAGCGCCACGTCAAACCGCTGGGACACGGCATGAATTGCGGAAACGAAGGTGTGGACCACAGTGTCGAAATACTTATGCCTGATCGTTGGCAAAACTTTCAGCCGCACGCCGTGATACTCGAGTTGTCGTGGAGAGACGTAGTGAGCGCGGCAGTAGACGGTGACCTCATGTCCGCGGGCCACCAGCCGCGTAGCGAGGTGTTCGGCAAACGTCTCGAACCCGCCGTAACTGGCCGGAATACCTCGCGTTCCCAAAATCGCAATACGCATAACTTAATTCCGTCTCCCAACCTGCTGGTAAATCTCCAGCGTTTGTTGGGCCGTCTTTCGCCAGTCGAACATTTCCGCTCTTCTGAGACCTTTGACGCTCAACTCGCGGCGAAGGGCGGAATCTTTGATCAACTTCTCTATTGCTTCAGCGATCGAACGGACGTCAAAAGGATCGACTGTCACGCCGGCGTCGCCCACGACTTCGGGCAGACTGGTCTGATTACCAACAATCACAGGCGCGCCACACTTCATTGCTTCCAGCGGTGGTAGACCAAAACCCTCAAAATACGACGGGTAAACAAAGCAAATCGCCCCGGAATACAATGGCGGCAAATCCGATTCAGGCACGTAACCCGTCAGAATAACGGAGTCCGTGACTTTTGTTTTTTCAAGGGCCCGCAGCGTCTCGTCGTAAAGCCACGCGTGTTTTCCGACCAGGACCAGCTTGGGCAATTCAGTTTCAGAATGGGTGTCTCGCAACGAAGCAAAAGCTTGAACGAGACGCGCCAGATTCTTACGAGGCTGAATAGAACCGACGGACAAAATGTATTGTCCCTCTATCCCGTAAGTATGTCGCACGCGTTGCAGTTCCCTGTAGTCGTCGACTGGGTAAAAATGCCGCGGCGCGGCGAGCGGAATCGCGGTGATCCGCGACGGTTCGATGCCGTACGTCTCGATGATGTCACGCCGCGTGTGCTGCGAAAGCGTCAAAATTTTTGCAGCGCGTCGTGCCGAGTTGCGGACCGTCAGTCGAAGCTGAAACCGGCTGCGGCGATGAAACGTTTCCGGCAGGTGTTCGAACGAGAGATCGTGAATGCTGACCACCACCGGACACGGACAAAACGGCGGGGCCGTGAACTGCACGTGCAGAACGTCCACCGGATGCTTGCGCAGTTCGGCGCTGAGTGTCAATGGTATGCGGATTAACGGAGTGTGAGGAAGAGTTGAGCGAACTTTGAAGTTGGGCCAACGCTGGTGGAAACGATCGCGTGCTTCAGCCGTCGTTACGAATAGAGTGTACTCATTGACTTCATCGATCTGCGCCAGTGTTTCGATGAGGTTGACGGCGTAACTTTCGTTTCCCCCAAGCTTCGTCCCAACTGAATGAGCGTCGATTGCGATCCGCAATCGGTTTCTCCGTTATGTTTATTGCGGTCCCGCAAGCGGGAAACACATGTAGAAAGAAATTTTTAAAAATTCCTTTATCACTGACCTCGTGCAAGCGAGAAACACGCATTTTAGGGAGGTTCAAAGAACCCTTTCGTTGTTCTCGCGTAAGTTGGTGACGGCTTACTTCGACTTGCCGGCGCCCGTGGCCTGAGCGTCTTCATTCTGCTGGCCACGAGTGTCACGTTCACGGATGCGAGCAGCCTTGCCGCGTAGACCACGCAGGTAGTAGAGCTTGGCGCGCCGCACGCGGCCGCGCTTCACGAGATCGATGTGATCGATGATCGTGGCGTGCAGCGGAAAGATTCTCTCGACGCCGACGCCGAAGCTCGTCTTTCTGACGGTGATGGTTTCGCGCGCGCCGCCGTGTTTGCGAGCGATCACGACACCCTCGAACACCTGCAATCTCTCTTTTGTTTCCGATTCCTTGATGCGCACGTGGACGCGGACGGTATCGCCCGGCTGAAACTGCGGAATGTTCTGCCGCAACTGGGTTTCTTCAATGCTATCCAATCGATTCATTTCTCAACGCTCCTTATTATTGCAATAAATCAGGACGATTTCGCCGCGTTTTTGCCGCCGCCGCTTCTCTGCGCCAGCGTTCTATCTCCGCGTGATTACCGCTCAACAATACTTCCGGGACTTTCATCCCGCGAAACTCCGGTGGCCGTGTGTAGTGCGGGTAGTCCAGCAACCCTTCGGAAAAAGATTCAAACACGGCCGACGTGTCGCTGCCCAACGCGCCCGGTAACAATCGGACCACCGCGTCGATGACGACCATCGCCGCCGGCTCGCCGCCGGACAAAACGTAATCGCCGATCGAGATCTCATCGGTCGCTAATGCGTCAGCGACTCGTTCGTCGACGCCTTCGTATCGCCCGCAAATAAGGACGATCCGCGATGCGTTTGAAAGATCGTGCGCCAGCGACTGCGAAAAAACTCGTCCCTGCGCGGACAACAAAACAACTCGCGTCTCCGACGTGAAATCTTCTTTCCGCCCGACGCCTGTCAGCGCTTCGACGGCTGCGAAGATTGGTTCCGGCTTCAGGACCATCCCATCGCCGCCGCCAAACGGACGATCGTCGACGACGTGGTGTTTGTCAGTGGTCCACTGTCGTAAATCGTGCGCCTTGATGTCGACTAACCCGGCGTTGCGCGCTCGTCTCACAATCCCGCAGTCAATCGACTGGCTGAAGAACTCGGGAAAGATCGTGATGACGTCGCAGCGCAGCATCTCAAAGATCTACAAATCAAAAAGCCCTTCCGGAGGATCGACCACGATCGTTTTTGCTGCCGGGTCGATTGCTACCACGATTGGCGCAGCCAGCGGTACCAGTCGTTCTTTACCTGATTCGTCGCTAACGACCAGTATTTCCGCACCGCCGGTTTTCATCACCGAACGAACCTGGCCGATGCTTTCGTCGCCGACTTTGACGGTGCAACCTTCGAGCTCCCAATCGTAAAATTCGTCTGCCTCGAGTGGAACGCGTTCCGATTCCGGGACAGCGAATTCATACCCAACGAGCTCTTTGGCTTTATCGACGTCGTCGTAACCTTCCAGTTTCAGCACGACGCGATCTTTTTGAAACCAGAAATCCTCGAGACGTCCTGGTTTCTGTTCGCCCTTTGGCGAAACGAGGACCACGTGGTCGAGCTCTTCGAATCGCTCGGGAAAGTCGGTCAGCAATTCTGCGACGACCTGACCTTTCAACCCGTGGATCTTCACGGCTCGCGCGATCAAAACCAAATCCGAGCCGGGTTCCTGCATTCGTTCACTCCACGATTTCAAGGAGGTAACGACGATTCTTTTTAGCGCCGGCGATTCGCGCCAGGGAACGAAGGGCGCGAATTGTTTTTCCCTGCTTGCCGATGATCTTGCCGACGTCATTAGGCGCGACGCGCACCTCGATCAGTGTCGAGCCATTGCGTTGGTCCACTTCACGAACGTCAACGTTCTCGCTATCGTCGACCAACGACTTGACGATCATTTCAATGGCGTCTCTCATGGGTTATTTAAACACCGACCGCTCGCACTACGCTTGAACTTCGGCGGCTGCCGCGCTCGCGGCTTTGTTGCTGGCTTTGATCAGCCGGCTAACGGTATCAGTGGGTTGCGCACCCTTTTCGAGCCAGTAGTTGACGCGGGTCAGGTTCAGCTTGATCTCGGCCGGGTTCCTGGTGGGGTTGTAGGTGCCGAGGTTCTCCAGATAAGCACCGTCGCGCTTCGACTGTTTCTCTTTGACGACGACGCGGTACGACGGGCTCTTCTTGGCGCCGGTGCGCATTAACTTAATTGCTAACAACTCGTTCCTCCTTCAGATATGCCGCGCCGTGCACGGCAGTCCTGTTTATCTTCTTCGTTTCTTGCGTTTCTTCTTGAGTTTCTTTCGCGACGGACCGACTGGGCCCGGCGGCAACTGCGGCATCTCGCCTTCGTCGCCCGAAAAACCGGCCATATCGGGTATGCCGGTCATCTTTCTCAACATCTTGCTTTTCAGCCCGCCGCCGCCGAACAGCCCCGAGCTCGTCAGTTGCCGCATCATCTGCCGCATCTCAACGTATTGCTTGATGAGCTGGTTAACGGCCGTGACGTTTGTGCCGGAGCCGCGCGCGATCCTGCGCCTGCGGTTCGCGTTCAGGATTCGGTGATCGTTTCGCTCTTCCCAGGTCATCGAATCGATGATGGCCTCGGTGCGTTTCAGCTCCTGCTCCATCTGCTTCGACTGCTCCTCGTTCAACTGAGGCATGCCCATGCCGCCGAGCAACTGGTCCGGAAGCAGCTTCATGATTTTTGAGAAAGAACCGAGCTTCTTGACCTGGCGCAACTGCGCGCGAAAGTCGTCTAACGTGAATTCGTTCTTCTGTAACTTCTTGAGCTGCTCTTCAGCTTCTTCCTGATCGACCTTCGACTGTACTTCTTCGATGAGCGACAAAACGTCGCCCATGCCCAGGATCCGCTGTGCGACTCGGTCGGGGTAAAACGGCTCGAGCGCGTCGTAGCGTTCGCCGACGCCGACAAACTTCACGGGTTGACCGGTTACCTGTTTGATCGAGAGCGCTGCGCCGCCACGCGCGTCGCCGTCCATCTTCGTCAGGATCACGCCGGTGATTCCGACGCGGCGGTGAAACTCCTCAGCGGAGCGTACCGCGTCCTGTCCCGTCATCGCGTCGGCAACGAACAATATCTCGACCGGATGAGTTTCGGCCTTGATCTTCACGAGCTCTTCCATCAACGCGTCGTCGATGTGCAGACGGCCGGCGGTGTCGATGAGCAGCGTGTCGAACCCGGTCTGTTGCGCGTGTTTCTGCGCTTCGCGAACGAGTGTCAGCGGGTCGTCGCTTTGCGGATATTCAAAGATCTGCTGGCCCGTCGCCTTGGCGATGACCTTCAACTGTTCGCGTGCCGCGGGCCGGTAAACGTCGACCGAAAGCAATAACGGTTTTCGATCCTGGTTCTTGGCGAGCCAGCGCGCGATCTTTCCGGTCGAGGTCGTTTTACCGGAGCCTTGCAGGCCAACGACCATTACCGTGTTTGGCAGTTGTTTCGTAAAAACAAGCCGCGACGATTGCCCGCCGAGTAGTTCAACCAACTCGTCGAAAACAATCTTGACGACTTGTTCTGACGGTTTGAGTTCCTGCCAGACCTGCTGGCCTTCGGCCTTTTGCTGGACCGAAGCTATAAAATCTTTGGCGACTTTATAGTTGACGTCGGCTTCCAGAAGCGCGAGACGGATCTCTCTCAGCGCGGCGTCGACGTGCTCCTTCGTCAGCACGCCTTCGCCTCGCAGATTCTTTAAAGTCCGCTTTAATTTGTCCGAGAGCGACTCAAACATAACCCTAGGCGAAGTTCCGTGCTGCGGACGGAAACGGAAATGATAGCGGCCGACTTTTGGGGTGTCAAGGCGACTGGACGCCGTAATACACCTTCTAACCTATGTGTTTTGATAACTTTATTGAAAACCCCCGACCGCTCGAACTGTGGCGGAAAGCGCCTTCTATAGAAAACTCACGCAAGTACCTGTACGCCTTCCGTCGCATGTGTTAAATTCACCACCGAACACACGTTTGCGCGGCGCTCGAGAGCAGATTTGAAACGGTTCCCTCCCATTAAAAAAAACGCGTTGAAAAGTCGGCTTGATTGATCTTTTATAGGAACTAAATGGATAAACGTGTCGGTCTCGGGCCCCCAGGCCGCGACCATCAAAAGCCCCTGCGTGAGCGAGGTGTGGTTGATCTCGCCGATGCGCGCGTAAGGATACGCTCGCGAGGAAAGCCAACAAACGAATCGCTGCTCCATGAGCTCGATGAAATTCGTTCGCTGCTGGACCAGGGTCTTTCGACGGAAGCCAAGCAACGTCTTTCAACTTTAATCTCCAACGCTCGAAACTTTCCTGCGGTGCTGGCGCTGGCCCGCTGTGCGCTGTCGACTGCGCTCGAACAGCAGGGCCACTACCGCGATTCGCTCGCGGCTGTCGCCATGTACGAGTCGCCTGAGTCGCGCGCCAAGCTGGATCCGCAGACTGTCAGCTATCTCCGCGTTCAGATCGGACTGGGCTACAACTACAACGGCGATCATCCGAAGGCGATCGCGATGTTGCAGGCTACGTTGCGCGACTACCAGGATAGCGGCGCAGCGAATCTGGGCCATATCTACGCCGCCTTGTCTCGCACTTATCGGAGCATCAGCGAGTATCCGATCGCGCGCGATTTCGCGCAGCGTGCGCTGGAGAGTTTCCGGCAGAGTGGCGAGTGGCGCGGGCTGGCGGAGTCGTACTTCGGCGTGGGCGTCGCAGACATTCATGAAGGCAATTACGAATCGGGCCTCGAAAACCTCGAACAAGCGCTGAAGCTGATTGGCGATCGTCCAGCGGCGTACGTCCTCGGACGTACTTACGCCAACATGGCCGGCGCGTGCTGGTTTCTGAAACGTCCACAGGAAGGCATCGACTACCTCAAAAAGGCGATCACTTACTACGAGCGGACGGACCACAAGACAAACGCCGCGGACGGTTACAACAACCTCGGCATCAATCTGATTCTGATCGGACAGTGGGAACGCGCCCAGGAAGCGCTGGAGCGCGCGTTCTCGTTGGCGAAAGAGGTCGACGAGCGCGGCGCGAAAGTGCCGATGATTCTGGATTCGCTGGGCGAGTTGCACATGCTGCGCGGGGATCTCGACACGGCGAAAGAGTATCTGACGCAGGCCGTCGCCCTGGCGACTGAAAACGGAAACAAGTGGTACGCGGGCCAGGCGTTGAGAACGTTGAGCCGTTGTTATCTCGCGATCGGCGATCCGTCGAACGCGATGGCGAAAGCGAAAGAAGCGCTGTCGCTTGCGGAACAAATCGGCGATCGGCAGGCGATCTGCGAGTCGTGGCTGATCGCGGCTGAGTCGCACCTGCAAACGGGCGATCTCGACGACTGCGCCGGCGAGCTGCAACGAGTCAGCGAAGCGACGACGGATTCAGCGACCGATCTCGCTTTCACGGGCGAGTCGCACCGGCTGAACGGAATGCTGAACATGCGTCGCGGCGACGCGGCTGCGGCGGCGCAGCACTTCGGCAGCAGCGTTTCGATCTTCGACATGTTGGGCGATCGTTTTCGCGCTGCGCGCGCGCACCTCGAGTTGGGCCGCGCGTACAAAAAGATCCTGCCCGAGCGCGCCGGCGAACATCTCAGCCGCGCGTTGAACACATTTCGCGAGTTGGGAGCGGCGGTCGATCTGGCGCGTGCGGAAGAGGAGCTGAAGGATCTCGCTCGCGCGACTCCGGAGCGAGTGCACGAACAGTCGGCACTGACGCAACTGTTGACGTTGCGTTTGGCGGAGGCTGTTGCGTCGCGTGAACTGTTGTTGCGCGAGCTCGCGGCGGTGATGAGACAGGAGACTGGCGCACAGCGCGTGATCATCAGCGAACGCGGCGAACAACAGGAGCCGCGAGTCGTTGTGACGATGGGTTGTTCGCCTGCTGATAGCGCGAAGATCGCTTTCGAGCTCGACAGTCTTCATGAAGAAGCGGACCGGCAAAGATACTGTCGCAAGAACGACGTCGAGTTGATCCTGTTGAAGTCCGCGAATGCACCGCCGGCGATTCTGTATCTGGCGCCGCGCAGCCGGGCGGCGTTGCCAAAGGGAGTAGCGCTCGAGCCGCTGCTTCGGGTTGTCGAGTTGGGCATGGACGTTTGCGCACTGCGCGCGGGCGCGAACAAGGGCGGCTCGCATGAGAATGCCGACGAGTTGGCGGGCACGAGCTTGATGCCTGGTTTTATTCACTCGAGCCCGGCCATGACGCAGTTGGTGGAAGAGGTCCACAAGATTCGATCGTCGGACGTGACCGTGCTGGTCACGGGTGAGTCTGGGACGGGCAAGGAGTTGGTGGCGCGCGCGATTCACGCGATCTCTTCGCGGCGGGCGAAAGTGTTTGTGCCGTTCAACTGCACGGCAGTGCCGAAGGAGTTATCGGAAGGTTATCTGTTCGGTTATCGGCGCGGTGCGTTTACCGGGGCCGTGTCGGATTCACAGGGTGTGATCCGCACGGCCGCCGGTGGCACGCTGTTTCTGGACGAAGTCGGAGATCTTCCGCTGGACGTGCAGCCGAAGCTGCTGCGGTTTTTGCAGGAAGGCGAGATTCAGCCGCTGGGCGAGCAGCGTCCGAGCAAAGTTGACGTGCGCATCATCGCGGCGACGAACACCGATCTCGAAGAGATGGTGGCGCAGGGACGTTTCCGCGAAGATTTGTACTACCGGCTCAACGTGATTCGTTTGCGAGTGCCGCCGTTGCGCGAGCGCCGGTCTGAGATTCCGACGATCGTGAATTATTACGTCAATCATTATTCGGCGAAGTTTGGGCGCAAAGACATTCAGATCACCCCGCAGGCCGTCGACCTTTTGATGGTGAGCGACTGGCCCGGCAACGTGCGGCAACTGTGCAACGAGATTCAGCGCACAGTCGCGCGCGCGGAAGATGGCGCGGTGATCACGCCCGAGCAGCTTTCGCCGGAGTTGAAACGGACTTCATCGCCGACCGCGCCTTCAGCGGCGTCGATCGCTTCGATGCCTTCGTCGTCGAACTTGCAGGGTCCGGGGACGCTGGCCGATGCGTTGGCGGAAGTTGAGCGGCGGATGATTGCCGACGCCTTGCGCCGTCATAACGGCAACATCTCACGGGCCGCCCGCGAGCTCGGCCTTACGCGTCGCGGCTTGTACCTGAAACTCGAGCGTCACGACCTCAGCGTCAGTGCCTAAGAAGTTCGTTGTTCTCAAACGACGACCGCCGTTTGTCTTCGGTTCGCGATCTCCTGCGCGATGTTGGAAATCTTGTTGATGTCGAAAGGTTTTGCAACGACCCAGTCGGCGTTCACGGCGTTTCTCGTCTGAACGCTGATGGCGTCGGCCCATCCGCTCACGATCGCGAGCGGGATCGTCTTCGAGCGTTCGCGAATTTCGTTCACGAGCTCCCAGCCGCTCATTTCCGGCATCCCGATGTCGGTAAACACCGCGTCAAACTTTCCTTCATATTGATCGAACAGTGCGAGCGCGATCTCGCCGCTCGGCGCTGAGACGACCTCGCAGCCTTCGCCTTCGAGTGCTTCGATCAGCACCTCGCGGACGTGTGTTTCATCGTCAACGACCAGGATCCGCACCTTGTCTTCGTCGCTTGCACGGCTTGCGGCGGTGATGACATTTTGCGCGGCGTCGGTGGAGGTCTGCGCGACTTTCGGCAGCGAGATCTTGAACGTGGTGCCGCGGCCGGGCTCGCTGTCCACTTCAATCGAGCCTTCGTGGCGGCGGATGATACCGAAGCTGACGGCCAGTCCCATACCCGTGCCGGCTTTGCCCTTCGTACTGAAAAACGGATCGAACAGGCGCTGCTTCACTTCGGGTCCCATGCCGGTGCCGGTGTCGGTGATGCAGATGACGACGCGTTCGCGGGATTCCTGCGTGGAGACGCGGACTTCGCCGCCGGAAGGCATGGCGTCGACGGCGTTGTAGATCATGTTGACGAGCACCTCGCGCAGCTCGACAGGGTCGCCCTTGACGTGCGCCTGGCAGTCGGCGTGGAGGGCGAACCGGATGGGCGCGAACTCCGAGCGCGACTCCCAGCGTGGGCGGGTCATCTCGCAGGCGTCCTTGAGCAGTTCGGCGACAGAGATGGTCTCGAACTCGCGGCTTGGGCGTTGGCGGGCGAAGTCCTGGATACGGCGAATGATGTGGGCGCCGTCTTCGGCGCTTTTGATGATCAGTTCGAGTCCGGCTTCGACTTTGCCGGGGTCGTTGCTGTTGCGGAGGATGAGTTGGGCGCGGCCGAGTATGCCGGTGAGGGTGTTGTTTACGTTATGGGCGACGCCGAATGACAGTTCGCCGAGGGCGGCCATTTTTTGGGCGTGAATTTCTTGTTCGCGTTGGGCGACGTGGCGGGTGTGGGCTTCGGCGATCTTTTCGAGGCACTTTTTGAGGCGTTCGCGGGTGGCGTGTTGCTGGGAGTTTGCGAGTAGTTGATTCGCCTGGGCGCCGATTTCGCGGCGCTCGTCGTCGGGGAGTTGGTCGCACATTTCCTCGATGAGGATGAGGAGTGCCTTTCCGGCGCTTTCCTTATCACCGCACCTCTCGGCGACGCGCCTGG
>DASRIM010000304.1:0-10342 GCA_035649995.1 Pyrinomonadaceae bacterium
GATCTTGCCGTTGACCACGTTCGGATCGCCGCCAAAGCGTCGCTGCCACAACGCGTAACTGATCACTGTCGCCCGTTCACTGTTCTCTTTTATGTCGTCGTTCAACAACCAGCGGCCGTGAAGCGCGTTCGTGCGGAACACCGGAAAGAAATCCACCGATACGCCGGCGAATCGGCTGCGTTCCGTCTCGTCGCCAATCGTGAGAAAGCAGCCGCCCCCGTCGTACCCGGCGATGTGTTCAAACGACTGGTTCTGCTGCTGCCAGTCGAATATGTCGGGCGACGACATGAGTCCCGTGGTAGTTCCGAACCGCAGGTTGATGCTGTCCAGCAACACGATCCGTTCCGATTCGGGAAATGGCAGCGGCCGCAACAGGACGGAGTTAACGACGGTGAACATCGCCGTCGTCGCGCCGATTCCCAACGCGAGCGTCGAGACCGCGATCGCGAGAAACCCCGGACGCTTGAGAAAACTGCGCGCGCCGTAGCGCAGATCTTTAAGCAGGTTTTCCATCATTCACTCCTCAACGCCACCAGCGGATCGACCTTCATGGCCCTGCGCGCCGGTACGTAACACGCAACCAGCGCCACGCCAATCAACAACACCGACACCAAACCGAACGTCAGCGGATCAGTCGCGCTGACGCCGTAAAGCACGCTCGTGATCGCGCGTGTCGCGAGATAAGCGCCCACGAGACCGATCGCCGCGCCGATCATCGTCAGTTTCAACCCGTGGGTGAGCACGAGCTTCAACACGTCGCCCACCTGCGCGCCGAGCGCCATGCGGATGCCGATCTCGTGCGTGCGCTGGGCCACCGCGTATGAAGTGATGCCGTAAATCCCGATCGCCGAAAGCAACAACGCGACGAAACCAAAAACGCCCAGCACCATCGCGGCAACGCGGGCGGGGAACAGCGCCAGCCGCAAATGTTCGGTCAGCGTCTTCACGTCAAACAGCGGCAGGTTCGGATCCAGCCGGTTGACTTCGCCGCGCACTGCTCCAAACAACGAATCGGGACTGCCCGTGGCGCGCACCACGAGCGCGCCATGCGACCTGTAATCCTGCGTCAGCGGCGTCCAGATGAACGGCCGCGGATCTTCCGCGATGTTGAAATACTTTCCTTCCCTGACCACGCCGACCACGCGCATGAAAGGCCCGCTCGCGTCACCAAAACTGACTCGCTTGCCGACCGCTTCAGCCGGCGTTTTCACCGCCGGCATCAAGCGCCGCACAAATGGTTCGTTCACAATCGCGACCAACTCGGATTTCGCCTGGTCCTGTTCGTTGAACTCGCGTCCGTACAAAACCGGCGTCGCCATCGTCTCGAAATAGCGTGGACCAGCAGCAGCGTTCATCGACAACGGCTGGTTCGCACCGCGCTCCACCGCTTCGCCTTCCACGTAAATGTTTCGACTGTTGTATTCGAGGCTCAGTGGGACGTAGCTCGCAATGGCCGCCGACTTCACGCCCGGTAACGCGCGCACTCGCTCCGGAAGCTCGCGATAGAACTGTTGGCCGCGTGCGTCGTCATAACCCTGCAACGCGAGATCGAAAGACATCGTCAACGCGTTTTGCGGGTCGAAACCCGGGTTCATCGTTTGCAGTCGCTGAAGCGTCCGCACGACGAGGCCGGCAGCGATCAGGACCACCAGCGAGATTGCGATCTGGGCCACCACGAGAACGCTGCGCAGGCGAGTGCGGCCGGCGCCGCCCTGGGCCGCCGTGTCCTTCAAGGTGTGCAACAGGTTCGGACGCGTCGATTGCAAAGCCGGCGCCAGTCCGAACACTACTCCGGCCGTAAGCGACACTCCCAGCGAGAACAACAACACGCGCCAGTCGATCCCCAGCTCGAGCGTCAACGGAAAATCGATCGGCGGCTTGAAGGCAAGCAGGAATTTGACCATCCAAACCGCGAGCAGCACGCCTGCCGCTCCGCCGGCCAGTGAAAGCAACAGACTCTCGGTGAGTAACTGTCGAATTAAACGAAAACGATTGGCGCCCATCGCCAGGCGGATCGCGATCTCGCGCCGTCGATCGGTCGCCCGCGCCAGCAACAAGCCGGCGAGGTTCGTACACGTCACCAGCAGCACGAGCGCAACCGCCGCCATCATGACCCAGGTGAAACTGACGACAGCGCCGCGCAGTTCCGGCAGGATGAATCCCGGCGGCCCAAGCTTGACCGACTGTCCTTCGTTCGAGTCGGGATACTCTTTCGCGAGCTGCTGCGCCAACAGGTTCAACGAGGCCTCAGCCTGAATCGCGTCGATTCCCGGCTTGAGACGACCGACGGCGAACAGGTTACTGTCGGCGCGTTGGTCCACCCAGTTCGATCCGGGCTCGACCCATTCCATCATGGCGATCGGCAGCCACAATTCGGGTGCGTAAACCTGCTCGGTGCCTTTGAATCCTTCCGGCGCGATTCCGATGACGCGAAACTGATGATTGTTGATGAGGACGTCTGTGCCGACGACGTTCGGATCGCCGGCGAAGCGCCGCTGCCACCCGTCGTAACTGAGCACTACAACAGGATGCGTCAGCCGCGTCTTGTCTTCTTCGGGAAGAAACGTGCGGCCGTGAATCGGCTTCACGCCGAGCACGTCGAAATAGTTACCGGAGACTTCGTAGCCCCAGATTCGCTCGTTGGCGCCCGAACGGCTCAGGCTCAACGGCACGAAGCGATAGACCAGCAGACCCGACAGGACTTCGTTGCGATCGCGGAAGTCGCGGTAATTCGGATACGACATCGCCGACATCGAATCGTCTTTGCGGCGCATGTTCATCGCAACCACTTCGCCGGGCTGCTCGACCGGCATCGACCGCAGCAGGACCGTGTTCACCAGACTGAAGATCGCGGTGTTCGCGCCTATGCCGAGCGCAAGCGTCAGGATAGCGACCAACGAAAAGCCCGGGCGCTTCAGCAGCGTGCGCGCGGCGTAAACGATCTCTTTCGCGATCAGTGACATGTGTAGTCCTCATTCATTCCGCAGGGCGATTAACGGATCGACTTTCGTCGCTCGCCGCGCCGGTATGTAACACGCGATGAGCGCGACGATCGCGAGAAACACGGCGACCGACGCGAACGTGATCGGATCCTTCGCGCTGGTGTCAAACAGCAGACTCGCCATCAAGCGCGTCAACGCGAACGCGCCAAGTAAACCGGCGGCGATACCGGCCAACGCCAGCGACATTCCGTCCTTCAGGACCAACCTCAACACCTGTCTCGTGCCCGCGCCCAACGCCATGCGAACGCCAATCTCGTGTGCGCGACGCGATACGGAATAAGCCATCACGCCGTAAATGCCGACGGTCGATAAGATCAATGCCAACCCCGCGAACAGCCCGACCAGCAGCATCGAGAAACGCGGTTGGGCCACCGAAGCGCCCAGCACTGTCTCCATCGTCTGCACGTGCGTGACCGGCACGTCCTTGTCGATCGCTCGCACTTGTTCTCGCACCGCGGCCGCCATAGCCATCGGATCGCCGGTTGTTCTCACCAGTACGGTCAAACCGTTTGTCGGCGCCTGGCCGTGCGGCATGTACATCGCCGGACGCGCCTTTGCGTCGAGCGTCGTCTGCTTGATACTGCCGACGACGCCGATCACCTCACGCTGCTCTTTCTCAAAACCGATGCGGAGACGTTTGCCGATCGGATCCTGATCAGGCCAGATGCGGGCCGCGAGAATGTCGTTGATGATGATCACCGGCGGCGCGCCTCGCTTGTCTTGCGCGGTGAACTGCCGGCCGCGCAACAGCGGAATCTCCAAAGTCGAAAAGTACGTTGGCGTGACGATCGTGTAGTCAGCTTCCGGACGCGTGCCCGCCGGCCCCGGCTGCTCGTCGAGAATTACGTCGGTGCTCTCGAACGCGCCCGAGAGTGGAAGCGACAACACGCCGCCGGCGTTCTCGACACCCGGCAGCGACTGAAGGCGCGTGATCAGTTGTTCGAAGAACTTCGTTTGCTCGTCCTGGCTTTCGTACCGGGACGGCGGCAGGTTCGCGAGTTGCAGTTCAAGCGTCAGCACACCTTCCGGATTGAAGCCAGGTTGGACTTCCAACAGCCTTGCGAAGCTTTTCATCAAGAGCGCCGCGCCGATCAGCAGGACCAACGCGATCGCGACTTCCGACACGACCAGCATACTGCGCAGCCGGTTCTGGCCCACGCCCGCCGCCGGCTCGCGCCCTCCGTCTTTCAGCGACCGGTTCAGATCGAAACGCGAAGCCTGTAATGCCGGGACCAAACCGAAGATCACGCCGGTGAAGATGGAGATCGCGAACGTGAAAAGAAGAATGCGCGCGTCGAGACCGGCGTCGTGAACAAGCGGCACCTCGCGCGGAACGAGTGACACGAGCAGCGACTTGCCCCACACGGCGAGCAACAGTCCAATCGCGCCGCCGATCAGCGAAAGCAACAGGCTCTCGGTGAGTAGTTGTCCGACGATTCTTCGCCGCGCGGCGCCGAGCGCTGCCCGAATCGCGATCTCTTTCTGTCGCGAGGTCGCGCGCGCCAGAAGCAGGTTCGCGATGTTCGCACACGCGATGAGTAAAACGAGCGCGACGGTCGCCAACAACACCAACAGCGGCTTGCGAATGTTGCCGACCATCTGCTGGTGCAGCGGAACGGCGCTGAGCGTGTATCCGATCTTGCCCAGCGGCAGGTTTTGTTGAATCGCGCGCAGTTCGCTCTCGCCCTGGAGCGGCGAGACGCCGGGCTTGAGCCGCCCGATCACGGCGAGATTCAGGTTTCCATGTTGCTGCCGTTCCTGCTCGGTGAACGCCAGCGGCATCCAAACGTCGTTTTGCAAGGCGAACTGAAGAGCGGGAATTATGTTGGCGCCGCCGGGGAAACGAAATCCTTCCGGCATTACGCCGACGATCGTTGCGTTCTGGCCCGTCAGCGCGATCGTTTTGCCGAGGACGTTTGCGTCTCCGCCAAACTGCCGCTGCCACAAACCGTGACTGATGATCGCGACCGGCGCACGGTTCGGCAGGTCTTCTTCCGGAGTGAACACGCGGCCCAAAACAGGACCAGCGCCGACTGCTTCGAAGAAGTCCGCCGACACTCGCGCGCCACGCAACAACTCCGGCTCCGCGCCGCCCGTCGATTGCCATGACCAGGAACGAAACGCCGCGAGACGTTCGAACGACTGGGTCTGCGCTTCCAGGTTGATGAAGTTGGCGGCAGAGTTCGGCAGCGTCGGATTGACCTGGGCCAGCTTCGGAAGAAAACCCCAGAGCATCACGATGCGGTCGGGATCCTTGAACGGCAGCGGCCGCAACAACGTCGCGTTGACTACGCTGAAGATTGCCGTATTAGCGCCGATGCCGAGCGCCAGCGTGATTATGGCAACCAGTGAAAACCCCGGACGCTTCAACAACGCGCGTGCTGCGTATTGGATCTCCTTGAACACGGGAACGTTCATTGGACCTGGGCCTTTCACTCATATCTCAACGCCACGAGCGGATCGATCTTCGTCGCCCGCCGCGCCGGAAGGTAACAAGCGATCAATGCGACCAGCACCAGCAGCGACGAAACGACGACGAACGTCGTCACGTCGTAGCCGCTGATCCCGATCAACAACGACGACAACGCGCGAGCCATTGCCAGCGAAAGTAGTAAACCGATCACCACGCCAATCACGGCAAGACGCATCCCCTGCGCAGCGATCATCTTCAGTACGTCCGCGCGATTCGCGCCGAGCGCCATGCGAATTCCGACTTCGCGCGTGCGCTGCGAAACGACGTACGCCATCACGCTGTACAACCCGACGGCGCTCAGGAGAATCGCGACCACGCCAAACGCGAGCGATAACGACGCGGCCATGTTCGGCGCCCAGAGCGCGTAGGTCATGTGTTCGTCCATCGTCCTGACCGCGGACACCGGAACGCTGCGATCGACGTTCTGCACCTCTTTGCGAATCGCGCCCACCAGCCCGCGCGCGTCGACATTCGTGCGCATCACGAGCATCATGCGCGCCGGCCTCCGCTGGGTCATCGGATAGTAGAAATAGGGCTTCGGATCTTCGGCGAGGTTGCGATACCTGCCGGTCTTCACAACGCCGACAACCTCATTCGGCTCGCGGCTGTCCGTTCCGATGAAGATACGCTTGCCGACGGCGCTCTCGCCCGGCCACAACATCTCGGCCATCTTCTGATTGACGATCACGACCTGTTGTGACTTCACTTGATCGCGATCGTCGAAGTCGCGGCCCTCGACAAACGGGATCTGCATCGTCCGAAAAAATCCGGCGCTGACGACGTTCGTCATGATCGTGCGGCCGGCGCTTCCTCGCTCCAGCGTCTCGCCTTCTTTCAGGATTGGACCATTGGAGTTGGAACTGTCTCCCAACGGCATCAGCCGAGCAGTCGCGGCCGCTTCCACGCCCGGCAGACTCTGGGCGCGATCGATTACCTGGCGAAAGAAGTTGCGCGATCGCTCGGAGTCGTAACCAACCAGTTCGGGATTGAGAGAAACGATCAGCGCGTTCTTCGTACCGAAGCCGGGATCCATCGTCTGCGCCTTGCGAAAACTCTTGATGAAGAGACCGCCGCACACGAGCACCGCAAGCGATAAAGCGACCTGCACCACGACCAGCGCCGACCGTAACGAAAAGCGGCGGCCGCGCAGCCGTTCACCCGCGGCAAGATCGCCTTTGAGGATCGGCACCACCTCCGGATTCGACGAATGCCACGCGGGCGCGAGGCCAAAGATGAGTCCGGTCGCGAGTGAGATGATGAGCGTGAAGACGAGAGCGCGTGTGTCGAGCGCGAAGAAGTTTTCGACGATGTTGTATTCCAGTACCGGAACGAAGCCTTCCAACAGTTCCGTGACCCACAACGCCAATAGCAGACCAAACGCGCCGCCAAGCAACGATAGCAGCAAGCTCTCAGTCAACAACTGCCGGATCAACCGCACGCGGCTTGCGCCCAGCGCGAGACGAATTCCGATCTCCTTGCGGCGCGCGGAGGCGCGCGCCAGCATGAGGTTCGCGACGTTCGCGCAGGCAATCAAGAGAACGAGACCGACGATGCCCATCGCGATCGCCGATCCGCTCTTCATCGCCGTTGCCGCGTCCTCGAAACGGGCGTCGATCTCGGTTTCGACTCTCGCTGATGTGGTACTGGCCCGCTCGTTCGGATAAGCCTGGTTGAGCCGCACGGCGATCTTCTGCATTTCCTGTGACGCCTGTTCCATCGTCACGCCCGGCTTCAAACGCGCCAGAACGTTCATCCAGTGACTGCCGCGATCGCTGAGCAGCCCCGGCGATCTTCTCAAATCTTCAACCATCGCCATCGGCGCCCAAAAATCCATCGCCAGCGCGAACTTCGAACCAGCAAATGACGGCGGCATGACGCCGATCACCTGGTAACCGCGACTGCTCAAACGAATCGTTTTGCCGACGATGTTCGGATCCGAGCTGAAGCGCCGCTGCCAGAGACTGTGACTGATGACGACGACCGGATTCGCGCCAACCGCCTGGTCCTCCTCGGGAAGAAACGTGCGGCCCATCATCGGTTTGACTCGCACGACGTCGAAGTAAGAACCGCTGACCACCTGGCCCCACACGACGTCGCTTTGGTTCTCCGAATCGAGTGCGACCGGCAGCATGTCTTCCGCGCTCATTGCTTCGAACACTGTGGATTGCGCGCGATAGTCGGAAAAATCCGGGTACGAAACTTCGTCGCTGATGCCGCGATCCTCCGCGATCTCGACGGGACGTACGACGCGATCGGGCTCAGGAACAGGCAGAGGCCGCATCGTGAACGCACTGACGCCGCTGAAGATGGCGGCATTCGCGCCGATACCGAGCGCAAGCGTCAATACCGCCACGGCGGTCACGCCGGGGTTCTTCGTCAACATGCGAATGCCGTAGCGAATATCTTGAAGAATTGTTTCCATGATCCGTGGTTACCCGATCTGTTTGTTTTTAAGTAACGCGGACAGAACGCGGCCGCGCTCGTGGTCCGACTTGATCGTCTCGACAGCTTTCAGAAACGCGCCGCGCAAACGCGCGTCGCCGGTGTAAGCGTTCGAAACCTCGAGCAGGAACGTGGCTTTCTCGTAGTCGGACGACAGTCCGGCGGCGGAATCCAGCATTTGCGTCAATGCTGCTTCGCTGAGGTTCTTGGTTTTGACGAGCGCGGAGAGCACGCGACGGTGTTCGTAGTCTGAACCGATCGTGCCGACTGTTTGGAAGAAGATGTCGCGCAAAGCAGCGTCGTCGAGATAGACGGCGGCGACGGCCTTGAGCACTCCGGCTTTTTCATAGTCGGAAGAGATGCTCTTCGTCGAAGCCGCTACCTGGACCAGCAGGTCACGGCTGGTGCTGACGCGATTCAACAAGGTCTTCAACACGCGGCTGTGTTCGTAATCTGACTGGATCGACGACACGGCCTGGAAGAACGCCGGCAGCGCTCCTTCTTTGTTGGCGAGCACGGGCGCGACTCCGATCAGCAACTGCGCTTGTTCGTAGTCTGACGAGATCTGGCGCGCGGCCTGGGCCAACACGTCCTTCAACGCCGTTTCATTCAGATTGCCGTGTTTGAGCAGCGCGTCGAAGTAGCGGCGCCTGGCATAGTCGCTGTTTATCTGATCGATCTCGTGAAGCACGCCGGCAACGCCGTGCCGGCTCAGAATGACCTGCACTCGCTTCTCGGCGTCAATGCCGCCCTGGCGAACGGCGGTGAGGACGAGCTGGGCGATCCACGTTTGCGCCGCCGCGTCCATCTGTTGCTTCTCGCCATTGACGTAGTAAGCGCGCGTCAACTGCCCGCCGGCGTCGCGCCTGACTTCGTAACGGCGCGACTGGCCGTTGCGGATCTCCTCGATCCGGACGACGCCGTCTTCCGAAACGTCTTTCACGTCAGTGTAGTCGTCGTTGAACTGGACCTTGCCGCGAATCTCGAGGCGGCGCCGCCAGCCGTCGTCGCTGTGCTCCCAGGTCATGACGCTGCGGTCGGAGTCCTGCTTGTTCTGGGCAAAACCGTGCTGGAACGTTGAGGGCAGAAACACTGCCGCGAACGGCGCGATTAAGAGGATGACTTTTCTGAGTAAGGAACGGCTGATGAGTTTCATAGTACCTCCTGAGCAAATTACGCAGATGCTTGTACGTTAATCGTGACCTTTAAGGTGCGGCCAATTAACAGGCGTCCATAGTCGAAGCCGAAAGCGAATCGATCGAGTTCCGTAGTGGCGCTGTAGTAGACAAACTCCTCGCCGCGCGGGGAGCGGCTGTGGTCCATCTCGTTGACGTCCAGCTTCACGGTTTGGGTATTGCCTTTGATCGTCAGACGGCCTTCGAGATTGAGCGAATCGCGGTCCCTGCCGCGTTCCACTTTCGTGCTGCGGAACTCGATGTCGGGAAAGTTTTCGACGTCGAAAAAGTCCCGCGTCCGTAAATGTGCGTCGCGCCGCCTGTTGCCGGTGTCGATGCTGTCTGCCTTGATGACAGCGGTCACCGACGAGCGGCTGAGGTCCGACTGGTCGAGCACTATCGAACCTTCAACGGCGCCAAAACGCCCGTGCACCGTGAACCAAAGATTTCTAATGCTGAACTCGACGGTGCTGTAAGCCGGATCGAATGTCCATTTGTCCAATCTGTGTTTTCCTTCACTCGTAGCGTAGCGCCTTCAACGGATCCACTCGCGTAGCACGCCGCGCGGGCAGATAACAGGCCAACAGCGAAACTGTTGTTAAGAGCAACGCAATCGCAGCAAAAGTAAACGGATCGGTAGCGCTGACGCCGTAGAGCTGCTGCGTGTCGATCAACCGCGTAGCGGCCAGCGCCGCCAACAGCCCGATCACGACGCCCGCGAACGTCAGTACGATTCCCTGCTTGATGATCAATGTCAGCACATCGGCCGGACGCGCGCCGAGCGCCATGCGAATGCCTACCTCGCGCGTGCGTTGGCTGACCATCCACGCCATCACGCCGTACAAGCCGATGCTCGCAAGCAGCAGCGCAACCACTCCGAAGATCGAGATCAAAGTGGACGCAAGACGCGTCGCGGCGAGCGTGTTATCGATGTCCGCCGATACGGCCGAAATATCCTTCACCGGCAGCGCGGGATCGAGCGCGAGCAATTCGGAGCGGACAGTCGGAATGAGATCTGCCGCTGGTCCACGCGTGCGCACGACGACGTTTGTGTAACTGTCGTAACCGCGCTGCAACGCGGGCACATCGAAGTGCGGCACCGGCGGCTCGGTAAGCTCGTGGTGCTTCACGTCGCGCGTGATGCCGACGATCTCGAGCGGCGGGCCGTTGGTCTTCAATGTCAACTTGCGGCCGAGTGCGTTCTCGCCTGGGAAAAGACGTTGGGCCAGCGCCTCGTTGATGATCACGAC
>DASRIM010000305.1:0-2332 GCA_035649995.1 Pyrinomonadaceae bacterium
TTCGTGATCAGGCGAACACTCGACGACACGATGCTCGAGCAACTTGTCAGCCCGCACCGTGCAGAAGGCCGGGTCGTCTTGTTGCCGCGTGCCTGACACCATCAACGTCGCTTCGGCAAGACCGTAACCGGGACAGAAGACCGTCTTGCGGAAACCGTACGGCGCGAACCTGCGCGTGAACTCTTCCAGCGTCTCCTGCCGCACCGGCTCCGACCCGTTGATCGCCCCTCGCCAACTGCTCAGATCCAGTCCCTCGCAACGCTCCGGTTTGATCTTGCGAATGCAGTGAGCGTAAGCGAAATTGGGACCGACTGTGTGAGTGCCGCGATAGCGTGAGATCGCGCGCAGCCAGCGAATCGGCTGTTGCACGATCGACAGCGGCGTCATCGCATAGCACGGAAAGCCTTTGAACAACGGTACGATAACGCCATAGACGAGCCCCATATCGTGGAAGTGCGGCAGCCACGTGACGAACGCCGACTCAGATCCGTGATCGAAAACGTGGTCCAGGTAAGCAACGTTATGAAGAACGTTTTCATGAGTCACCATCACGCCCTTCGGCGTGGACGTCGAGCCGGACGTGTACTGGAGATACGCTAACCCGCCCGCGATCACCGGCTCGCGCCAGTGGTCGGCATACTCGTTCGGGATGTCGTCAGTCGAAAGCCAGCGAAGAGCAGTTCCGCCGCTCTCGTCGAAGCGACGTCTGATGGCCGGCAGCAGCATCGACGTCGTCAACACCGTGCTCGCGCCGGCGTCAGCCACGATCAACTGCACGCGTTGAAGCTGCCGTTGCGAAGGCAGCGGATACGGAATCGGGATCGTTCCGCTGTAGAGACAACCGAAGAATGCAGAAATGAACTCGAGCCCCGGAGGATAGAGCAGCAGCACTCGTTCGCCCTTCGCGCAATGCTGTTCGAGCAGTCCGGCGATGGCGCGGGCGCGCAGGTCCAACCCGGCGTAGGTCAGGTTATCGACTTCGACTTCGTCGTCGGTGAGAAAGGTGTACGCGCGCTGCGCCGGCTGCCGCATGGCCCTGAGCCGAAGCAGGTCGATGATATTAGAGGCTGTCACGACGCTCTGCGATATAGCTACAGATTGCATTGCCTTAAAACCTCAACGCACAAAAGGAATAAACACAGAAGGCACAAAAGACACAGAAGGCACAAAAAGAAAGACTTAGAAAGAAGACTCAGAAACTGAGGAAAACCACGAGAAAGCCACTTAAGAAAACACTTTTGTGCCTTTTGTGACTTTTGTGCCTCTTGTGGTTACCTCTTTATGGCTACTTCTGTGTGGCTTCGAAAGCGAAAGATGCTTCGCTTAGTAATGCTGCGAACCGCGCTTTCTGCGATTCGTTCATGAGGAGCCCGTGATCGATCGCGGCGTCGAGGCTGGCCGCGGCCGCGTCCATGATCAACGCGAAGTGACGCATCGCTTCGCGCTGTTCGTCTTCGCTAAAGAGTTCGCTGTCGAGGTCAAACTCCAACACCATGTCACCCGCCGAGTTAAGCTGGCGCACGTGCAAGTCGAGCATCTCGTTCTGGTAGCCGGTGTGGATCCACTCAGCCAACACCGGCGCGCCCTGAAACTCCGGAAGCGAAGCGTTGATGTAGTTGAACGAGACGTGATAGTTGGCGTTCTGGATCGGGTTGCCGGTGGTGAACTGTCCGTGTTTGAGACTGTCGAGCACGCCGCTGGTTACTTTTCGGACCAGCGTGCGAAACGTTTCGTCGTCCGCGATGGTGATGCGCAGCGGCAGGGTCTCGGTAAACATCCCGATCGTCTCGGCGAACGATTTCGTCAAGCGGTTGTGATGCATGATCCCGAGCGAGAGCCGGCGAGCGCCACTGATCAAGTAGAGGTACGCGAAGAGTATCGAGACGAAGAGAACGAACAACGAAAGATCAGGCGTGCCGACGAAGACTTCCCTGCTTCGCGCTCTTAACGCTGCGACACGCTCACGGTCCAACTCCGTCGTCAAGCGGCGGCCGCGCGTCGTCGCGCCGGGTGCTTTGCCGTAGAGTTTCATATCGTCCACGGGCTCGTGGAGCTGCTGTTTCCAGTACGCTTCGGACTTCTGATAACGCGGCGAGCCGCGGTTTTCGCGTTCGAATTCGATGTATTCGCGGAATGGCGGAAACTCGGCGGCGCGGCCGTCATAAATCTCCGAGAGCCGCCGGTAAATCAGGTAGCTGGCCCACGCGTCGCCGATGATCTGATGATGGTTGACGTAGAGAATAAAGCTGTCATCCGCGATCTTGATGAGCGCAGCATCGTAGAGACGCCTGTCGAGATCGAAAATCGTTTCGCTGCGCTCGCGGATCCAGCG
>DASRIM010000306.1:0-38872 GCA_035649995.1 Pyrinomonadaceae bacterium
GTCGAAGCTATTCGCCAGGGCATATGGGAAGAGATGGAACGCGACCCCGACGTGTTCGTCATCGGCGAAGACGTCGGCGACTACGGCGGCGCGTTCAAAGTCACGGACGGATTGATCGACGAGTTCGGCAGAGAGCGCGTCGTCGACACGCCGATCTCCGAAGGCGCTATCGTCGGCGCGGCCTGCGGCGCGGCGCTGATGGGCATGAGACCGATCGCGGAGTTTCAGTTTATCGACTTCATTTCCGCCGGCTTCGATCTGCTGACGAACTACGCCGCGAAGTGCCGTTATCGCTGGGGCGCCGCTCTGCCGGTCGTGTTTCGTGGACCATGCGGCTCGGGAGTTCGTGCGGGCCCGTTTCACTCGCTCAACGCGGAGTCGTTTTTCCTGAACACCGCTGGACTGAAGATTGTCGAACCATCGACGGCATACGACGCAAAGGGCCTGATCAAGGCCGCGATTCGCGATCCTGATCCGGTGCTCTTCTTCGAGCACAAGAAACTCTATCGCCTGCCGCGTCTGCGCGAAGAACTGCCGGCTGATGATTACATCGTCGAGATCGGCAAGGCACGCGTCGCGCGCGCCGGACGCGATCTCTCGATCATCACGTTTGGCGCGATGGTGTTGACTGCCCTCGATGCCGCCGAAGAGCTCGAGAAAGAAGGGTTGGACGTCGAAGTGATCGACTTGAGAACTTTGGCCCCACTCGACAAGCCGGCGATTCTCGCGAGTGTGAAGAAGACGAACAAAGCGATCGTGTTGCACGAAGCTTCGCGGACAGGCGGTATCGGCGGCGAGATAGCGGCCGTGCTGGCGGAAGAAGCGTTCGAATGGCTTGACGCGCCGGTGATCCGGATCGCGTCGATCGATACGCCCGTGCCGTATTCACCGCCAATGGAAGACTACTACTTGCCGCAAATCAAGGACGTTGTTGACGCCGCACGCAAACTCGCGGCGTATTGAGATTTGAGATCTCGGATCTGAGATTTCAAAGGGAGAAAAGATGAGTACTGAAGTGGTAATGCCGCAGATGGGTGAGTCCATTGCGGAGGGAACGATCACGAAGTGGTTGAAGAAGATTGGCGAGCACGTCGATCGCGATGAACCGTTGTTCGAGATCTCGACTGACAAGGTGGATGCGGAAATTCCATCTCCGGCGGCGGGAACGTTGACCGAAGTTCGATTCAAGGAAGGCGAGACTGTCGAAGTCAATACCGTCGTGGCCGTACTCGACGGCAATCAGTCTTCATCCGTGTCACCTGTGGTTGAAACACCCACTCCAGCCGAACCTCCACCACCTCCTTCAGCATCACCTGCTCCCGAACCTCCTCCGCCGCCTCCTCCAGCAGCAGAAACAAAAACGGCTCCGGCCGCCGAGACGGTCGAGGATCTGCGACGGACCAAGTCGAGCCCGCTGGTCAGAAAGATCGCGCAAGAGCACGGCGTCGATATTTCAAAACTCGAAGGGACCGGCATGAGCGGCCGCGTCACTAAGAACGACATACTGAGTTACATCGAGTCAGGAACTCCCGCTGCCGCACCAGCAGCAGCGCGGCCCACCGAAGCACCGCCACGCGCACCGGCTCCGACTCCAGCACCAGCAGCGTCTCCAGCTCCGGCTCAGGCTCCGGAAGTCGTCGCACCGCCGCCTCCGAAGCCGCAGGTCGGCGATCGCGTCGAGCCCATGAGCGTGATGCGCAAGAAGATCGCGGACCACATGGTCCTATCGCGCCGCACTTCGGCCCACGTCACGACCGTCTACGAGATCGACATGACGCGCGTCGCCAAACTTCGCGACCAGCATCGGGACGAGTTTTTCCAACGGACCGGAACCAAGCTGACGTTCATGCCGTTTATCTTCGAATCGATAAACAAAGCCCTGCGCAAGTTTCCGATCTTCAACGCGCAGGTCAGCGGCGACCAGATTATTTACAAACAGGACATCAACCTCGGAATGGCGGTCGCACTCGATTGGGGCTTGATCGTCCCCGTCATCAAACGCGCTGACGACTTGAGCATTTCCGGTCTGGCCCGCGCGGCCAACGATCTCGCGGATCGGGCCAGGACCAAGCAGTTGAAGCCCGATGAAGTCACCGGCGGAACGTTCACGATCACCAATCCCGGCGTTTTCGGCGGTCTATTCGGAACGCCGATTATCAACCAGCCGCAACTGGCAATTCTCGGCGTCGGCAAGATCGAGAAACGGCCCAAGGTGATGACTTCGCCTGACGGAGACGACTTTATCGGCATTCGCTGGATGTCCTATTTCGCGTTGAGTTTCGACCACCGCGTCATCGACGGCGCCGATGCCGAACGCTTCCTGGCGTTCGTCAAGGACCAGTTGGAAGCAGGTGACTTTTCCGTGTAGCGACTGTGTGTAACGTATCCGTTTTTTAATAAGATCTACACGAAGCAGTAACGATCTTTGCGAAGTTCGTTACTGCTTTTTTGTTCACAACATTGATCTTATTGCGATAAAGTGGTGATTCGATGAAGAATAGCGAAGCCTATTGACTTGGCTCCAGCGAAGGTCTAAGACATGTCATCCGCAAAATTTGTCGAGCGGGAGGCGAGGAGAGGACTCGCCATGTTAGAGAGAACGCGAGCAAGGCACGCGTTACATTTGGTTACTAGCTTAAGGAGATAAATCGATGGTATTCACTAAACATAAAATGTTTGCCCCGGCAGTGCTTACTACCTGCCTGTTAGTCTTCTCAGCCTCCCCAGTCCTGGCTCAAGATACAACCAACCCGGCCGGCTCGCGCACTGTGGTCAGCGGCCAAAAAATGAAACTGAAGGGTGTCGTTACCCGACGTGACTCCGATACGTTTACCGTGCGTGACATGAATGGCGTGGATACGGTTGTGCGCCTGGATGACAGGACCAGCGTGAAGACTAAAGGTGGGTTCCTGCGTGGTGGCACTAACTATGCCCAGACCAGCATCCTGCGCGGCTTGAACGTGGAGGTCGAAGGACGCGGCAACGGGCAGGGCGAATTGGCCGCCGAGAAAATCCGTTTCAATGAGTCAGACATGCGCGTCGCACGCGCCGTTGAATCACGCGCTGCGCCGCTCGAAGAGCGTGCCTCGGACACCGAGACCAAGCTCAGCCAGGTTGAAGCCAATGCGCAACGCCTGTCGGGCCAGTTGGATGAGCTCGCTGCTGTTTCAAACGCCGCTCGCGGTGGTGCGAAAGCAGCCCAGGCAACCGCTGACGCCGCCGTCGCCGGCGTGACGGCTACCAACGAGCGCATCTCGGCTCTCGACGATTACGTTCCGCAGACGACCGCCGCCGTGAACTTCCGTTCAGGCAGCGCCGTGCTCTCGACCGAATCGAAGACGACCCTCGACGACATTGCCAGCAAGGCGATGAACGCCAAAGGCTACGTGCTCGAGGTCCAGGGCTATGCCGATGCACGCGGTTCAATTGCGCGCAATCGTGAGTTGAGCCAGCGCCGTGCTGACGCCGTTATTCGTTACCTGGTTGAGAACCACAACATCCCGCTCCGTCGCATCGTTACGCCGTATGGCTACGGCGAAATGAATCCGGTTGCTGAGAACGAAACCCGCGAGGGCCGCGCTCAGAATCGACGCGTCGAAGTCAAGCTGTTGGTGAACAAGGGACTAACCTCCCCGGCGCCGACGATGAATCCGGGAACCTCCGGCACGGGTAACTAAGCGAAGCGTGGAGTTTCATCTACTGGTGCAACTCCGCGTAGTTAAGGTGGCACCAAAGAGTCGATTGGATCATGCCGTCACCAACGCGGTAGGATAGCAACAGTCACGCCGCGAGTGGCGGCATGATACATAAGACTCGAGGGTGTCAGTCATGATGTTCGGGGTTGAAAAAAGACTTTTGCGGCCGGCATTCCTGCTGGGAGTGCTGGCCGTTTTTCTGTTTATGTCGGTGGCCCAGGCGCAGTCAGTGAAAGATCTGCCGGCGCCGCCGCCGCTGTGGAAAGCGAAACCGACTCCTACGCCCACGCCGCCCGAGAAGGAAGTGATCGACGTCGTTCGCGTGACTTCGAACCTCGTGATGGTGCCTGTCTCAGTGACGGATCGCGACGGGCAGCCTGTGAAAGGACTCGTCAAGACTGACTTCCGTCTCGAAGAGGAAGGCAAACAGCAGGAGATCGCCGAACTGGGCGACCCCGAACAGGTGCCCCTGGAGATCGCGCTGCTCATCGACGTCTCCGGCAGCACGCATACGCGGTTCGAGTTTGAGAAGACAGCGGCTGCGCGGTTTCTCAGGGAGGTCCTGAAGAAGGACGATCGCGCATCGCTCTTCATGATCGATCGCACGCCGATCCTCAAGCAAGTGAGTACGACGGCTGATGCGGCTGCCAATGCGCTTCTTGCGTTTGCGCCCGCCGCCGACAAAGGACCGACGGCTTTTTACGATACCGTTGTCGAGGCCGCAAAGTATCTCGAAAAAACTCCCGCACGACACCGCCGCGTTGTAGTAGTCATCTCCGACGGCGCCGACAACTTCAGCGAGGTGATAAAGAAAGCGATCGGAACTACCACCGAGGAGCAGTCATCGGTCTCGCTGTCGGTGAAAGACCGCGTTGCCGCGCGCGCGCTGATTGAGGTCGAGCGCAACCTGCAACGAGCTGACGCCGTGTTCTACGCGATCAATCCAGCCGGAAATACGTTGCATTTGAACATCATCACGCGGAAGGGTCACGAGGGGATGCAGCGGTTGGCTGATTCGACTGGCGGCACCACTTTCATTCCGGAAATCGATGCGGATCTGGCGGGAGTGTTTAGCCGCATTGCGGCTGAGTTGCGTGGGCAGTATTTACTTCAGTACTACGCAAACACGGAAGTTCCTTCGACGCAGTTTCGGCGCATCCGCGTTACGGTTCCGTCGCGAGCCGACGCCCGCGTCCGCGCTCGCCAGGGTTTCTATCCTAAGAAGCAGCAAGACTGAGTCGCAGTACTCGCCAAACTACTGGCGGTCCGCAATCGGGAACCACGCCTAAAAGGAAATTCAAAAATCCTATTCATGAGCCTTCCGCACGCGGGAGTCACATGGTAAGGAAATTCAAAAAATCCTATTTCACGAGCCTCCCGCACGCGGGAGTCACATGGAAAGGAAATTCAAAAATCCTATTTCATGAGTCTCCCGCACGCGGGAGTCACATGGAAAAGAAAATTCCAAAAATATCTGTTTCATGAGTCTCCCGTAAGCGGGAGTCACATGTTGAAGGAATTCAACTAAGTCGTGGTTCGCATGATGAGTAACACGTCGGTTAGTCGATTGATCACGGTCAGTAATGATCGTCCGGCGGCATCGAACTGATTCGCAGCCGCTTGCTCCTCAGCCGTCGCCGCACCCGCTGCCACACCAGCGAGCTTGACGTAATACGGCTGCAACTCGGGCGTCGCGCGAAAGTCGATCTCCAACTTGTCCAACCCTTCGCGAAAGCCCTGAATACTGGTCTTGACAGTCACCTTACTCTGCTGGTTCTTTTGCACCATCTCAGGCGACGCCTCCTTCCGCCGCACAGCTTCGTCAACCTGCGCGATTCCGCTGGACACACCGCCAAGCAAGTAGACAAATCTGGTCAGTAACTTGATCTGATCGGCGACGCGAGTCGCTCCCGTGGTGCGTACCTGCGCGGTCCGCTGCGCAGCCGACGCCGTGCTGCCGGCTTTAGACCTCGACGATCGGCTTCGAGTTTGGCCCAGGACGCTGCTGGGAACGATGAAGATGGCTGTCAACACAGCGATGGCGATGAGTTTCAAGGCGTTTCTCCCTTTTGGGTGTTTTCGCGGGCCATTGTACCAAAGACCGATGCGGCTGCTAGAATGACGCACAAAGTCCACAGCCTGGTTGCACGATGAGAGAAAGAAAGCTTTTGGTCCAAAGATTGGGTCTGTTGGACTACGAATCGGCCCTCGCGCTGCAAAAACAGACGGAACAGGCAGTAAAAACCGGCGCCCAGCCGGACACGCTGCTGCTGCTCGAACACCCGCACACGCTTACCATCGGCCGCCGCGGCGACAGTTCCTCGATTCTGCTCGACGAAGAACAACTCAAACAGCGAAACGTCACCTTATTCGAAACGAATCGCGGCGGAAAAGTGACTTATCACGGACTGGGACAGGTCGTCGGTTATCCGATCATCAACCTCAGTCCCGACCGCGAAGACGTGCATCGTTACGTGCGCGACCTCGAAGAGGTCTTGATCCGCGCACTGTCAGACTTCGGCATCGACGCGTTTCGCATCGAGGGCCTGACTGGCGTTCACACTGCGCGCGGTAAGGTCGCGGCGATCGGCGTCCACATCGCGCGCTGGGTCACAACGCACGGCTTCGCGCTCAACGTAAACACCGATCTCAGCTACTTCAACCTGATCATCGCCTGCGAAGGTGAGCCCGTAACGTCAATGGAAGAGCTGCTCGGCTCAGAGACGGAGTTGACCGTAGTCGAAGATCGCATCATCGAACATTTTGCGGAAGTGTTTGAATTCAATCTGAACCCGTTGCCAGTCTATGCTTAACATCGAAATGATTCACGAGGCGCGCGATCGAATTGGCTCGCGCATTCATCGCACGCCGGTAGCTACCTCGCGCCAGTTCAACCAGGTCGCGGGGAAAGAAGTTTTCTTCAAGTGCGAAAACCTGCAACGAGCGGGCGCGTTCAAGATCCGCGGCGCTACGAACAAGATACACTCACTCACCGACGACGAGAAACGCCGCGGCATCGTCGCGTTCTCTTCCGGCAATCACGCGCAAGCGGTCGCTCTCGCCGGTCGTGAAGCGGGCGTGCGCGCAGTCATCGCCATGCCGACGGATGCGCCGAAAGCGAAAGTCAGCGCCACTCGCGACTACGGCGCGGAGGTCGTGTTTTACGATCGACAGAAACAGGACCGCGAGGCGTTCGCGCTCGACCTCGCCGAACGCGAAAAACTCGTGATGGTCCCACCTTATGACGACGAGCTCATCCTGGCGGGCCAGGGCACGTGCGGTCTCGAACTAATGGAAGAAGTGCCGGATCTCGACTGCGTTCTCACGCCGTGCAGCGGCGGAGGTTTGTTCGCCGGCGTCGCCACCGCCGCGAGGGCGTTGAATCCGAAGGTCCGGTGTTTTCCGGTCGAGCCTGCTGACGCTGACGACACTCGGCAATCGCTCTTGAAAGGCGAGCGCGTAACGATCCCGCCGCCGGCAACGATCGCCGACGGGCTTCGCGTTCAGATACCGGGACGGCTCACGTTCCCGATCGTGCAGCAACTCGCGGAAGACGTGTTGACCGTGTCCGATGAGGAGATCGTTGCCACGCTTCGTTTCATTCTGTTCCGCATGAAACTGCTGGTTGAGACTTCAGGCGTTGCCGCGGCCGCCGCCGTCATGTTTCAAAAACTGCCCGCGGACGTGAAGCGTGTCGGCGTCGTTCTGTCGGGCGGTAACATCGATCCGGAGTTGTTAGCGCAACTGGTCCAGTAAACCGAACCAGCTCCACGCGTTTAAGAACTCGCCAACCAGGAACGACGCGAGGTTAGCGGCGACGATGACTGCAAAGTCATGCCACATCGATCTGCGTCCGAGCTCGCCCTGCACGCCAAACGCCAACCAGAACAGCAGACACTCCATCGCAGGCGCAAACGTTTCGGCAACCAGAAGAAACGTCGCACGCGATTGGCTCGCCAGTAACAACGGCAACACCAGCGTGACGATCGGATACGTGCAGGCCGTCAGCCAAACGCCTGCGAGCGCGCGCCGCCTCTTCGGATGACGCGCCGAGAGGCCGGCGAGCAGGATCGGCGTCTCGATCGCGATCGTCAGCAGGTATCCGAGTGGCAGGAAGCGCCACAGATCTGAAGGCGACACTAGAGCATCCTTAACAGGAACGGGGCTTCGGCGAGCACGTGAGCGATGGCGATGGTGAAGTAGACATCGCGCGTAGTCGCGTAGTCAGTCGAGAAACCGAGCCAGAGCGCGACGACGATCGCAATCGCGACGATGAGCATGGCGGCAATCAGTTTTGGAAAGCCTTTCGGATGCCGCGCAAGCGGGACCTTCTTCACGTCCCAGAACTTCACGGACGCTCCGATGAGCGGCAGCGCGACGATCCAGACGGCGTAGTGCAGCATCTCCAAAAACAGGTGTACTGACACGAGCAGGTGACTCGAAACCCGCGGCAGCAGCTCGGCGCCCGAGTGCTGCGTGATGCGCCAGAAGAGCCCGTTGTCGTCAGGCAATTGAGCGGTTCGTGACAACTGCCAGACCATCGCGCCGAGTAACAACGGCAGCAACAACAAACAGCGCCTGTATGCGCGCAGCCAATCCGGGCGCGTGCGCTGAAGATGACGGTCCAGGAACCAGAACGCAACGAGCGGATGGATGTACACGATTGCCAGGCTGAAAAGATCCGGCCGCAGCCAGTTCAACGCCGCCAGTGTTAGCGCAACTGGTACGGTCCAGGACCAGTCAGACAGTCGTTTCTGCCTGCTGCGCAAACGCGTCAACAACGCGAGCCAGAACAGGAGCAGCGTATTCCAGCCCGCGACGATCGTCAGCCATGTTTCTTCCGTCAGCGACGCGGTTCGATAAAGCAGCGGAAGCGAGATGTAAGTCAGTGTGAGGAATCCGAGACCCGTAAACGCAGTGATGAAGAAGTTGCGAGATCTTCCGAAACGCACCGGCAGCCGCATGAGGAAATAACGCAACTCGAACCAGTTGTGTGGACCAGCAAACAGGAAGACCGTGACGATCGAAACCTGCAACGGCAACCAACTCGCCAGCACCGCCGACGCCACCGCACACGCGACGAGCACGACAACAAAAACGTCGAGCCTCACGCGCGGTTCTTGCACCGCGCGCCATCGTGCCCCGAGTTTTAAATCGACTACGTCCTGCACGTCTATTCGCCGGTGGTCTTCTTCTGTTCCACTGGGATAACCAGCTTGATGCGCGAAGGCTTGTTCGGATCGTCAGGAACGACCTCGATAGCGAGCGAACCCGACGTCGGCTGGCTCTCCGCCAGGTTCTTCGACAAGTGCCTCCAGCTCCAATATCCCGGCGGTGGACCGGCATTTCCGCGCGTGATGACCGTCGCCGCGCCGACCACGGCAGCAATCAAAACCAGCCCGGCCACAGTCTTCTGAGTGCGCCCGCGTCTTGAACGCGCCAACAACACGCCGGTGAACGATATCGCGAGGAACAACATCATCCCGGCGACTATCGTGCGCCCCGGACTCGGCGAAAAACCCGCAGCGACTGCGGGAGTTCCCGGCGAGCCATCCAAAGCGGCGCGCAGCGCCTGCAAGTCTGACTGCGAGATTTGCAGCCGCGCCTGAGATCCGTTCGCCTCCGGCACGACGTCGAGATTGGTGCGCAGCACGACCTTCCCCGATTGCAGGCGTTGCGGCGCGCGGACGTCGGCATTTGCGATGGCGGCCGGCGACAGTAGGATCAGGCAGCAGATCGAGAGAATGGGCTTCATTTTGGGGTCCTCCGTGTTGCGTCATATATCACATTCAGTTAACAGGTGTAAGCGTTTTTATCCGCACCCACTCACCGTGTAGAATCGGTTCCAGAGGTAAATCAATTGGCCCGCGAACTTCGTGTAATCAGCAACAACCAAAAAGTCCGTCAACCGAAGCCCGAATGGCTTCGCATCCGGCTGGGCGATCCGACCAATCAGAACCGCGTACTCGAATTGATCGAGGGTCTGAACCTGCACACCGTCTGCCAGGAAGCGCGCTGTCCGAACATTTTCGCGTGCTGGTCCGATCGCACGGCGACGTTCATGCTCGGCGGCGACATCTGCACGCGTCATTGCGGGTTTTGCGCGGTTGGGAAAGGAAAACCGGGAGAGCTCGACTCTGAAGAACCGAGGCACGTAGCTGAAGCGGTGGGCCATCTGAACTTAGCGCACGCAGTGATCACGTCGGTCAATCGCGACGACCTGCCCGACGGCGGCGCCGCGCATTGGGCCGAAACCATCCGGCAGGTGCGCACTCTCAATCCGAACTGCAAAATCGAGGTGTTAATACCTGATTTCAACGGCGACGAAGCGGCACTGAACACCGTCCTCGACGCTCAGCCCGACGTCCTGAACCACAATACCGAAACGATCGCGCGTCTTTATCGGCGCGTCAGGCCGGATGCCGACTACCAGCAATCGTTGACTCTGCTGGAACGCGCGGCCGCGAGGCGTGACCGCGAACGCCGCGGGATGTTGACGAAGAGCGGAATCATGGTCGGACTTGGCGAAACGTTCGACGAGGTCGTTGCGCTGATGAAAGACCTGCGCTCCGTCTCCTGCGACATCATGACCATCGGCCAGTATCTCCAGCCGCACGCGCGCCGGCTCCCGGTCGAACGCTACGTCACGCCGGCGGAGTTTGCCGAGTGGCGCAATATCGGCATGGACCTCGGTTTCCACCACGTCGAATCAAGCCCACTGACGCGCTCCTCCTACCACGCTCGCGAACAGGCTGCTGAAAAGCCTGAGCCCGTTGGAGCGAATTGATGAAAGCCGCGATTTTTAGACAACACGGCGGGCCCGACGTACTCGAGTATGCGGACGTACCCGAGCCGCGGATCCGCGCGAACGAAGTGCTGGTCGAGGTCAGGGCGTGCGCGTTGAACCATCTCGACATCTGGGCGCGAAAGGGATTGCCCGGAATCGACATTCCGCTGCCGCACATACTCGGAAATGACGTCTCGGGTGTGGTGCGCGAGGTTGGTGAGCTGGTGACGTGGGTTAAAGCAGGCGACGAAGTGATGGTTCAGCCCGGTGTTTCGTGCGGACACTGTGAGGCATGTCTCAGCGGGAAAGACAACTTCTGCCGCGAGTACGACATTATCGGGTATCGCCGCGACGGCGGTTATGCTGAACTTGTAGCGGTGCCGGGCGCGAATATCATTCCCAAACCGGCGGCGCTGAGTTGGGAAGAAGCGGCGGCGCTGCCGTTGGTGACCGTCACCGCGTGGCACATGCTCGTCACGCGCGCCGATGTGCAGCCCGGGGAAAACGTGCTGGTGCATGCGGCTGGCAGCGGCGTCGGTTCAGTCGCGATTCAGATCGCGAAGCTGCGGGGCGCGCGGGTGATCACGACTGCGAGCACGGATGAAAAACTGGCGCACGCCCGTGAGCTTGGGGCTGACGAAACTATCAACTACACGCGCGACGACTGGCCGAAAGAAGTCAGACGATTGACGGATCGCAAAGGTGTTGACGTCGTCGTCGAGCACACTGGCGCCACGACGTGGCCCGGTTCGATTAGCAGTCTCAAGAACAACGGGCGGCTCGTCACGTGCGGCGCGACGAGCGGCTACGACGCGCGCACCGATCTGCGTCAAGTCTTCTATCGAAATCTCTCGTTACTCGGATCCTTCATGGGGTCGAAGGCGGAACTTTTGGCGGCGATGAAGTTTGTCGAAGAGGGAAAGATCCGCGGCGTCGTCGACCGAGTCCTGCCTCTCAGCGACGCGCGCCAGGCCCATGAGCTGATCGAGAACCGCGCGCAGTTCGGAAAAGTTATTCTGAAGCCTTCGTAAACGGACCGATTTATTTGCCCGTGTAGTCTTCAACAACAAACCGTTTTCGCAAAACACTGAGATTGCCTTCTTCGAGGTTGAAGTTGGTGCCGGCGATTACTTTCTTTCCCCCATCCGTCTTCACCCAATCCATTACTTGCGGCGCGTTGCTGCGTAAAAAGTCGGCATCAGCGGCATCGAGCGGCTTGCCGTCCTTGCGCGAGAAGATCCAGACATAACTGAACTGCCCGTTGCGAATAAACTGCATGTCTTTCTCAAACTCGGTCTGCGGAGTTGATTGCACACTCGGCGCCGGCGCTTCTGACGGCGCAGACGTATTACTGACCGTCTGATTACTGACGGGCTGATTCTGCGAACCGCCGCAACCAGCCAGAACAAGCGCTAATATCATTAAGCAAAAACGTTTCATGGGTTATCAGCCGGCTACGGCCCAAACGTATCTTCTACGGGACCAATCGGCTCATCGCGAATATACATGATCGTACACTCCGCATCCTCATACACAATGTCGAACCACCCGCTCAGCCCCGCTTTTTCGAAAAAGTCGTGGTGGTTACTATCGGAAAACACGTAACGCGCCCCAAATCTATCGCGAATCAACGGCGCCGGATTCTCCTGCGTCCCCAACGTGATGCGATCATACAAAGCCGACAGCGACGGATCCTTGTCGTAGAGATAATTCGGATCGAGACCGGAGATGTATCTGTGCGTCGGATCATAATAGATGAGACGCGGAAAATCGTCCCAGTCCGTGTTGAAAACGATCTCTCCGGGCGGGATATTGTGCCGCATCCACGAAGCGCCGGCGCGATAGTAATCATGCGGCCGGCTGTTTCCAATCTCCTCCACCTCATTCAACAGGTTGACGCAGAGCACGATCCCCAATACCACCGTAACCAGAGCGGCTCCACTCATCAGCAGCCATTCTCGCGAGCCGCCCTTTTTCTCTTCCTTAATCTCCTCCTGCCGATCGAGAAACGGTTTGAGCTCTTCCAGCACGTCCGGCGGCAAACGAGTCAGGTACGAGCGAAACCCGAGCAACCACGGTTGAAGCGAGAACGCCGCAAACATGACCGCAAACGGCGGCCAATACTCCGCAATCCGCCGCCAACGCGCGGTCATAATCAACAACGCCGTCGAAAACAGCAGAAAGAACGCCGGAAGATGCGCGCGTCGCCGTTCTGACGGCTCAAACATCACGTAACCGACCACCATCGCCACGCACGCAACTGCCGAGTTTCCCACAAACTGCCACGTGTCGTAGGGATACCACTCACCGCCCACTTTCGTGTCGAAGCCGCCCAGCGTGAGCTTGATCGATATGTGTTCAAAAAGCTGGCGAAAGTTCTGCGGGAAATAAGGATTGACGACGAGGCCCAGGGCACAGCCGAGAACCACCCAAACCAGTGGACGCCATTCGAAACGCCGCTCGGTCCACGCAATCACGATTACCCAAAGCCCGGTCGCCAGCAACAGCAGCACGAACAGGTCATAGGTCCAGGTGAACACCACGGCCAGCGGCAGCAAAGGCAGGTACTTCTTCCTGAAGAACAACCAAATCGCAATAACGAGGTAGATGATGGCGAACGGCGGCGCCTTGGCCATGCTCATCCGAAAAAGAAACGGCGCCGAGCAGGCCAGTAACGCCACCAGCCAGAACAGCACGTACCGGATCCGGAAATACATCAGCAGCCAGTAGCAGGAAAGCACCGCGAGCGTCGCGAACACTACCGACGACACCTTCGCTCCCCAGCGCGCGTCGGCGATGGCCACAAACGGCATCTGCATGAAATGAAACAGCAAATGGTGGTCTACGTACTCTGCTGGGCTTAGCGTCGTGAGCGGGAGCCACGGAAACTCCGGCGGAAACTTCCCACCCCTGATCGACTCCCACAACGTGCGGGTCCATTTCACATGGTAATAGCCGTCGAAATCGCCGCAACAGATCGCCGAAGTCGAAAACTGAAGACCCCAGAAGATGAGCGCGACGCCAATCGCGCCGACTAAAAACTGGATGATTCGTATGGTGGATTCCGATCGGAGCTTGGTGAGTATGCCGGGCCGGGTCGTCATCAATCGCTCAACTGGCTTTGTTTCTACCTCACAGTTGTTCGATTAGATCGAGCAGTGCCCGAGGATCGATCGGCTTGGTCATATGTGCATTGAAGCCCGCGTTTGTTGACCGTTCCTTGTCGTCGAACATTGAATAGCCGGTGACGGCCACCATCGGTACGCTCTCGTACCCCGGCAGCGTCCTCAGCTCGCGCGCGAGTTGATACCCATTCATTTCCGGCATGCCGATATCCGAGATTATGACGTCAAACTGCCGCTCGCGTGCAGCGTTCAAGGCCGCCCGCGCTGAAGCAGCGGTCACAACTTCGTAACCGGCATGAGTCAACACCACCGCCAGCATCTCGGTAACGTCGGCAACGTCGTCGACTACGAGGGCGGATCGGCGCGTGCGCGGTGCAGTTCGTGCTGTTTGACTATCTGACGACAAGTTAAAGTCGTGGTTCGCCTGGTCCGACAGGATCTGGCTGAGACGGTGAAGCGAGGGTTCGAAAACCGTTCCAGCGCTGGTAGCGCAACTATCTTGCATCCAACAGCCTTTCCGCCGGGTTCGTTTAATGGAGAGCGGGGTTAATGTAGCTGAAACATCGATGCGTGTCTACACAAGTTCTTGATTCGAGCGCGTTAAAATTTTCGATCAAAACATGGTGACAGTATCAATTTATTTTGCTACGGTGAGCCAAACACAGACCACAAATAAGGAGCGAACGAAATGGCAGCCAGAAAAGGAAGCAAGAAGTCCAGTGGTGCGCGCAAAGGAGGAAAGAAAGCGGCAAAGAAGAGCGCCGGTAAATCGAAAGGACGCGGCGGCGCAGCACAGCGAGCTGGTAAGAAAGGCGGGAAGAAAGCCGCGAAGAAAGCCGGTAAGAAGGGCGGCACGAAGAAGGCTGCAAAGAAGAGCGCTGCCAAGTCTACGAAGAAGTCTGCTAAGAAGGCCGGGAAGAAATCAGCAGGTACGAAGAAGTCAGCCCGCAAGGGTGGTACTAAGAAGGCTTCGAAGAAGCGATCGTCGGGTTCGGGTTCCGGCGAGGAGGTGGTTGTCGTAGCTGAGCCACCACCGGAGACGGAGAGCGGCTCGTCTATGATGGAATCCACCGGTGAAGAATTCGACATGGGCGGCGATACCTCGAGCATGGACGAAGAGGAAGAAGAAGAAGGTTCCTGATGGCTTCAGCTCTGTGTGCTGTAAACACGGATAGCGACGATGTATCCGAGCGGTAACCTCTTCATCCCCGTCGAGCACGGACAATTAGAAGCGATTCTTAAGGAGCCGCGGCAAGGTCCACCCCGAGCCGTGGCTCTGGTGCTTCATCCACACCCACTCGGCGGCGGCACGATGCACAATAAAGTCGTGTTTCGCGCTGCCGCGGCCTTGAACGACGCCGGGCTCACCACTTTGCGCATCAACTTTCGCGGCGTCGGACAAAGCACGGGCCAACACGACGAAGGCCGCGGTGAACGCGACGACGTCCGTGCGGGTCTCGATTACCTGTCGGCCCACTATCCTGATTCGCGTATTGCGCTTTGCGGTTTTTCGTTCGGTTCGCGCGTCGGATTGGACGTCGGCATCGACGACGAGCGCGTCGATTACCTGATCGGCGTCGGCACGCCGCTCGAGAAGTATGACTTCAGTTTCCTCGAGGCCTGCCGCAAGCCGTTACTGCTCGTGCACGGCGAGCACGACGAATATGGAAACGTCGACGACGTGCGCCGGCTCGCGGCGGATCTCGAAAAGCGTACTCAAGTCCGGCTCGTCGTAATTCCCGGCGCCGGCCACTTCTTCGACGACGGCCTGGATGATCTCAAGCGCGCAATTACTGATTGGATCACGCAGCAACTCGACGCCGGCGCTTAAATTTTTTGTCGCTGCTCCTCGCGCTCAGTGGAATTAATGCTTATGAAGCTCGAAGTTTGCGGCCTTTTGTCGCGCATCCGCATCCTGATGAGCGTAAACCCAATGGCCACTACGATTGCTGCTACGACGCCGAAGAGCAGCAGTTTTCCCAGGTCGTCGAACGCGCCGGTAGTCTCTTGAAGATTGAGTAGAAGTAACGAGTTTGAGCAAAGCGGAAACGAGATCATCGCGTCACCGACCTTTCCTGTCAGTGTGTCTGTCAGTGTGTCTGGGCTCCGGGGATCGACGCGGACTTAGACACCGGGATGAGATCGTTTGTTCCGCACGACCAGTGAGCTTACGATAACGACATGCAAGAACACCGCGATCCCGCGATACGCATCACGCTGCTGCCACGCGACACCAATTCCCAAGGAACCATCTTTGGCGGCGTTATTCTCAGTTACATCGATACGGCTGGGGCGATTGAGGCCCACCGGCACACGCGCATGGAACGGTTTGTGACGGTGGCCATGAAGGAGGTCATCTTTCACAAGCCGGTGTTTGTCGGCGATCTCGTTAGCTTCTACGCTGAAACAGTGCGTGTCGGGACGACGTCGATCAGTGTCCGCGTGATCGTGGAGGTTGAGCGGCTCGGGAAGAGTGAACGCGTGCGTGTCACTGAAGCGGAAGTGACCTACGTTGCCGTGAATCAACGCGGTGAGAAGATACCGATCGCGAAGAAGTGAGCTTTGTGCTTTCGCTTTGTGCTTTGTATTGTCAAAAGTACAAAACTCAGTTCAACCGCGCCTGCATGCGTCTGAGGCCGACGACGGCTTCACGAAAATTCGGTTTCTGTTTGAGCGCGAGTCCGTAGTGTCTCGCGGCGTCGAGAAATTGGCGGCGGTTCTCGTAAACGCGCCCGAGGTTGAAGTGCGGAAACGCGTATGACTCGTAGCGCGGCGCCAGGAGCGCGCGTTTGAACCAGCGCACCGAGCCGTATGAATCGCCCTTTGCCAGCAGGTAACTTCCGATGTCGTTGTACGGATTGCCCAGCGTCTCGTCGACTCTGATCGCTTCCAAACACTCTTCGATCGCCTCGTCGTATCGCTGCTGAAAGCTGTAGACCCAACCGAGAAACGTGTGCGCCTCCGCGGTAGGATACGTTTCGATCGAGCGCTTGTAGAGCTCGATCGCACGTTCGTAGTCGTTCGCGAGCTGGGCCTCGTACGCCTCGTGGAAAAGCTGGTTCGCTTCATACCGTTTCAGGTCTGAAGCATAACGCTTCAGGTCTGAAGCATCATCACGCATGTTCATGTGTTCCCCGCTTGCATGCCGATCATGGAATAAGGATTTTTTGGAATTCTTCTACCATGTGTTTCCCGCTTGCGTACAACCACTAATTACAGTCAGACGCCGCCTTCCGCACCGTGTCCAATCGTTTAATGCGTCCCTCGACCTTCGGGGCGATTGCCCGTCCAGAGGCGAAGACGCGTTTCAGCGCGTCCGAATCGATCGGCGCGCGGTCAGGCGAGATCAGCACCGGAGAGCCTTTGAACATCGTGTAGCCATCGCCGCCATCGAGCGCCAGGAATACCGACGTCGCCAACGTATACTTTCTCGTATCGTTCAACGGCCGCCCGCCGACTTTCACGTCCACAACCCTCGACCCCGGAGCCTTCGACGCATCAAACGAAAACTCAACACCCGAAACCTGCGGAAACCCACCCGGCTCCGCACCCGGCGCCGTCCGGCTCACGCCGTGCTCCAGCGCCGCCCTCAACATCGCTCCAGTCACCTCGATTTTAACCAACTTGTTCTTGAAAGGCAGAATCGACAACACGTCCCTGACAGTGATCCGTCCCGCGGGAATCAACTCGTCAGCGCGAATCGATCCGCCGTTCATCAAACCCACGTCAGCCGTCAACGCCCGGCGAAACGAGTCGGCAACCAGGTTTCCGACGTTCGTCTCTTTCGTGCGGTTCTCCGCACTGCGCGCGTCGAGCTTGACGCTCGTCCGTCCGAGCGGTTTCGAGAGCTCAGCCAGCAAGTTCCCGTACTTGCGATACAGAGCCGAAAACTCCGGCGCTTCCGGCGTCTGGCTGTCGACCTTGATCACCTTCCAATCGATGCTGTCGAGCTCACCTGTCTTTTGGGAGATGTTCAGATCAATCTGACCGAGCTCGCGCGCGTCAGCAGTCATCTTGAAAATCGGCGCGCCGCCGGCATGCGACTCCAGCAGCGTGTGTTCGTGGCCGCCGATAATCACGTCGACGTCAGCACAACGCGCCACTTCCTTGTCTTCGCGCATCGACAAATGCGTCAACGCCACGATCACTTTCGCCCCCTGCGCGTGCAACTCAGACACCATCTGTTTCGCCGTTTCGCAGGGATTGCGAAACTCGACGTCGTCGCCCGCGCGCGAAGTGCTCTTCGTCTCCGGCAGCACCAGTCCGAAAATCCCGACCTTCACGCCGCCAAACTGCCGAACCACGTACGGCGGCACGTCGCCGAATGTCTTGCCCGTCGTGCGATCGAACACGTTCGCCGCGATCCAGCCGAATTTCGACTCCTTGATCCTGTCTTTCAACGTCGCCGGACCGAAATCGAATTCATGGTTCCCGAACGTGGCGTAGTCGAGGCCGATGGTGTTCCAGGCGTCGATCATTTGCGCGCCCTTGAGCGTAATCGATTCGACTGACGGCGAGATCGTGTCGCCCGCCAGCAAAAACAAGGTGTTCGGGTTCTCCTGGCGGATCGATTTCGTCAACGTAAACAGGCGCGCCAGACCGCCCGTCGTGCCCTGGTCGACCGGCATGAACTGATAGACGTCGTTGACCTGTAGCAACGTCACCTTGACGTTGCAATCGGTGGTTGACTGGGCTGCGGCGATCGAGAAGAACGCCGTTAAAAAGAGGACCAGAGCCAGCGCCGTGCGGCGTGAAAACATCGAATGAGAGTTCATGTCGTTAACCTTCTGAGAGAGAGACTGGAGTTGAGCGGCTGAATTATACTCGGCGCGTTGAATGTCGAATAGAGAAACAGTCTTCATAACCGGGTTTCCGGGGTTTATCGCAGATCGCCTGTTGGAACGCCTCGCCAGGAAGCCATGCCGGTTCATCCTGCTGGTCCAGCCGTCATTTATCACCCGAGCACGAGACGAGATCGCGCGGATTGCTCAGCTCGCCGGAAGGGCTGTTGACGATTTTCAGATAGTCGAAGGCGACATAACGCAGGCGGAGTTGGGTTTGACGCCCGCCGACGCGGCTAGAGTTAGCGAGCAGACGACGAGGGTCTTTCATCTTGCTGCGCTTTACGATCTCGCCGTTCCGCGCGAGCCCGCGCTCCAGGTTAACGTCGCCGGGACGATGCACGTGCTCCATTTTGCGCGTGTGATGCCTCAACTGCGCCACTTCCATCACGTGTCGACGTGCTACGTCGCTGGTAAACGCGAAGGAGTCATTCTCGAAACGGAATTGAGGCACGATGCCGGGTATCGCAATTTCTATGAAGAGTCGAAGTATCTGTCCGAGATGGAAGTGGAGAAACTCAAGGGGGAATTGCCGATCACGATACATCGTCCGTCGGTGGTGTGTGGCGATTCGCAAACGGGTGAAACCGTGAAGTACGACGGTGTCTATTACCTGATTCACTACCTTTTGAAGTGGCCCAACGTGCTTTCGTTATTCAATATCGGTAACCATGTGGTGAGCCTGAATCTCGTGCCAGTCGATTTCGTTGTCGATGCGATGGCGGCGCTGGCGTTTGACGAACGGGCTATCGGAAGGACGGTGCAGCTCGCGGATCCGTCGCCGTTGACGACGTATCAGCTATTCAACGCGATTGCGAGATCGATTAATGGGCAGCGCTCGCGTATGACGGCGCCGGCGTCGTGGGTGCGTTTCGTTCTGATGTTGCCGCCGTCGCCGCGAATTACCGGCTTGCCGCACAACGCTGTGCCTTACTTCTTCGTGAAGCAGCTCTACGACACATCACAAGCTCAGGAACTACTCGCGCCGCACGGCATCGAGTGTCCGCCTTTCGAGACCTACGTCGACCGCATCGTCAACTTCGCCCGCCTCCACCCCGTCCTCTGACCGCTCGCTTTTGCGACCCGGAAAAGGTTGCGAGACCCGGAAAAGGGTGTTTGGAAATCCGTTTTCCGATGTGTCTCGCACTTGCGGGAGACTCATGAAAAAACGGATTTTTTAAAAGCAACACCCCCGTCGCTTGACAATCCATGGATTTAGAATTAGTCTAAGTCCACCGTGAAAGAGCAGAAGCTGACACCCCAACGCGAAGCTGTCTACAAAGTGATCGTCGAACGAGACGATCACCCGACCGCCAGCGACATTTTCGAGGCCGCGCGCAAGCGCCTCCCATCCATCAGCTACGCAACCGTCTACAACTCGTTGCGCTACCTGAAAGAAACAGGGCTCGTTCACGAAATCAAGTTTGGCGACAGCGCCAGCCGTTACGACGGCGTTATGGAGCGCCACGACCACGCTATCTGCAACCAGTGCGGAAAGCTGGTCGACCTGGATATGCCGGAAGCCGCGAAGCTGATGCCGGCGGCAGCGCGCAAGTCGCGCTTCAGGCCGCAGTCGGTCCATTTGACGCTGAGGGGGGTTTGTCCGGATTGTTACGGGTCGTCCTAAAACCGGCCCGCGGTTCTAATAAAAACTATTTCAACTTATTTGGAGGATACATGACAGCAGCAACAGCAGCGGCAGTAGAGAAGGCGATGGTGGGTCAGCCCGCGCCGGATTTTGAAATGGCCTCAACGAAGAACATCGAGAAGCTCAACGAGCCCGTCAAGCTTTCCGACTATCGAGGAAAGTGGCTCGTAATGGTCTTCTATCCGCTCGACTTCACATTCGTTTGCCCGACGGAATTGACCACGTTCAGCGATCGTTACCAGGACTTTGTCGACATCGGCGCCGACATCATCGGCATTTCAACCGATTCGGTTTACTCGCACCGTGCGTGGATCAACACGCCGCGCGACAAAGGCGGCGTCGAAGGTTTGAAATACCCGCTCGCAGCCGACGCGACGAAGAAAGTTGCGAGCGACTACGGCGTGCTGATCGAGAACCGCGGCATCGCGCTTCGCGGCCTCTTCGTGATCGATCCTGAAGGCATCCTTCGGTACAAGGTCGTTCACGATTTGAACGTCGGACGTTCCGCGGAGGAGACGCTGAGAGTGATCCAGGCGTTGCAGACCGGCGGTTTGTGCCAGGCCGAGTGGAAGCCAGGACAGAAAACACTGAGCTAAGAACAGGGAGGTAAAATCCGTGTTTTCCTCCCGGGGAGAACACGGATTTTTCAAAACTATGGCAATGAAAATCGGAACGCAAATGCCCAGGCTCGACGGGGCAACGGAATGGTTCGGCGGCACGCAAGCCTTCGCGGAAGCGCAAGCTCAAGGCCAGCCGACGCTCGTTCACTTCTGGTCGGCGAGCTGCGGAATTTGCAAGGACAATCTGCCGCGCATTGCGCAGTGGCGCGATGAAAAGAAAGATCAGGGACTGCGCGTGATCGGCATTCACATGCCGCGCTACGAGAGCGATACCGACGTCGAGAAGGTCCGCGACTTGATCAGTACCCTCGACATCAGGGAACCAGTCGCGGTCGATAACGAACACAAGCTGAAGGAAGCGTTTCACAACCATCAGGGATTCGTGCCTGCGTATTATCTTTTCGATCGCGAGGGAAAACTGCGCAGCTTCGCGGCGGGCGAGCGTGGCCTGGATATGCTGAAGACGGCTTTGGAGCGCGTGTTGGCTACAGAAGCGGCGACCGTGTCGAGTTAGGTTAGCTCATGTGAGATCCGCCGGAGGTCCTGCCGAGGTTCAGGCGTGATGACTTATATTTGGCCGCCGAGCAGTTCGAAGAGTTTGTAAGCCAAATACAAACTGACGCCCGCGCTCGCTACGAGCAAAACGATCAGGCCGATGATGATCGCCCCGACAAACAACCAGTCACTGGCCCTGCCGGCACGCGCTTCATCGGCTGACACCGTCGCGCGCTCTTTCAGCAAGTCCAGGTTTTTGTGATTCGACTTCCACCACGCGTCGAAAAAGTCGCCTACAAACGGTATTGATCCGACGGCATAGTCGATACCGTAATTCAACCCCATTCGCAACAGAGTGATCTTCGGAACGCGGTAACGTACCGCTGCGGCGAGGAGATAGAAGGACACGAGCGACGTGGCGGTGTCGCCGAGCCCCGGAATCAGGCCGATCAACGGATCGAGCCCGATACGCCAGCCCAACACAGGCACGCGGAACAGATCGTCCATGAGCCAGGTCAGATGATCGAGGCTCTTTTCCGTGGAAACCTGTGCCAGCCTCTTGTCCGTGGAAATCCGTGTTACCGGATACGCGTCATTTGTTGCCAAAAGAACTTCCCAACCTTTGCCAATGCGCCGAACGCGTTTTTGTCACCTGACTTTTGTGGAGGCTGTTTGGAGGGGATGCCCAACGTGGCCGCCAACTCCGCATCGGGCGGCGCGATGTCCTCGTCGCCTCGTTTCGCGGTAAGCCAGCGGGTGAATGTACGACCGATCATCCGTCTTTGTTCGACGGGCGCCTCCGCGAAAAGGGCGCCGCGGAGGTCTTCCATCTGCGCGATCTCGTAAAGGTTGGCCTGGTAATAGTTTCGAAGCGCCGCGAAGATCTTCTCGTCGCCGAGCGAACGTTGCAGATCGACGAACATCAGCGCGCCTTTCGCGGTGACGATCGCCGCGTACTGGAACGTGTTGCGGTAATCGCGCGAGGGCCGATTCGCGTCCATGTCGTCGCCGCCGAAGGTCCGGTACAGACGGTAGACGCCTTTCACTTGATCTTCCAACACCTGCGCTGCTCGCTCCTCGCCGTACGTGCTCCTGTAATAGAGCAGTGACGACCAGCACGACAAAGCCTCGTCGAGCACCGGCTCACGCGCCGGATCGTTTCCGACCGCAGCGCCCCACCACTGGTGCGCCACGAGATGGCCCACGGTCCATTCCAAACTCTCCTCGACTGACGGCTGCTGCTCGCGAATGATTTCCGGAAGATTCCGGACGGCGGGAGAGTCGAAGTCGACGTAGAAGGCGCTGGCGATGATGTTCAGTCCGGAAAACTCAACGCTGCCGATACCGGCGACGAGCGGCGCCTCGGCCACGCTGATCGTTTTAAACGGCAACTCGCCGAAGGTTGACGTGAACACTCGCACGGCGTTCGCGGCCACGGTCAGCGCGCGTTTGCCGACGCGTTCATGTTCCGCCAGGTAGATCGACCTGACGTTGATACCCTGCACTTCGGTGTGTTCGCTGCGCAGGCCGCGTCCGGCGAGAATCGCAAAATCACGCAGCGCGGGCGCGCTGAACGTTTGTGCGGCGCTTTTTTCGTGCTTTGTAGTCTCTGATCCGGAGGTGAAGACTTCCACGCCTGCCGGCGTCGCGACGGTCACTTCGTAGTCTGCCGCTTCGTTAAAAACGAAGTCGCCGACGGACGGCTCGAGCTTTCGCCGCCATTCGTCGCCATCGTGAACGGCAAGCACGGGATAAGCCGTGCCGAGCAGCATCACGCCGCGAGAGTAGAAGTTGATGTCACGGGCGCGCCGCAGTTCTCGATCGCTGCGCAAAGCAGCGCTGACTTGTTTCACGACGTGAGTCGTCAGGCTCGTTTCGTCGCGATCGATCTCGGGCACGGAGCCTTTGAACTTGATCACGACTTCCGTCGTGCCGCCCGGCGCGACCTGTTCACGAAGATTGACGCGCAACGTCGTTCCCTGGTCGTCGAGCGACGTTACGAGCGGTATGTCGTCGGCGCCGGAGCGCACTTCGACGATTTCCAATCGCGGTTCGTCGCTTTCGGTACCGATCTGCTCGCCCGTGCGCAGGTTCGGATACAGATGAAAGTAAAGGACGTTGCTTGGTTTTTCTCCGCGATTTATCCAGCGAACTCGTTCGACGCCGGTGAAGGAAAGCTTGTCGAAGTCGATCTTGAAGTCGATCTTGTATCCGTGTCTTGTTTGCGCAGCGACGTTATGCGCCGCCAACACGGCAAACACGAATAAAAACAATGTGATATTACGGTGTTGTTTCACCTGATTACGATGGACTTGATTACGTCACCGCGAATGATGTTGTCGACGACGTCCATGCCTTTCACAACGCGCCCGAAAACCGTGTAGCCGCCGTCGAGATGCGGCTGCGGCGAGTGCGTCACAAACCACTGTGACCCGCCTGTATCTTTTCCGGAAAGCGCCATTCCCAGCATCGCACGCTCGTAGGGCCACATGTTGATCTCGCAACGAATCTGGTGCTGCGCGGGTCCGCCGTTGCCGTCACCGCGCGGGTCGCCATCCTGAATCACAAAGTTCGGCACTACGCGGTGGATGGTGATGCCGTTGAAAAAAGAGCGCTGGGCAAGCTGCACAAAGTTATCTACGGTCAGGGGGGCGCCGGGGAGAAACTCAATAGTAAACGAACCTTGGGTGGTAGTCACGACGGCACGCACTTTTCTTCCCTCGCGAGCCAGGGCGCGGCGGTAATCGGCGGTGGTGTTCTTCGTCTGTACGATCCCGATGTGCAAAGACAAATCACCCACGCCGTTCGCCTTCAACACGTTAACCGCGCGGCGTCGCACGAGATAATCACGCCAGCCCAGCACCGACATGATCGCCTTGTTCGCAGCTTCGGTCTTCTGCTTGCCGAGCGCATCGATGATCGAGAGAGCGGCGTCATTCAGCGGATCGTTCTGTGTTCGAGCCAGGGCGGCGGCGAGGGCGCGCGTGTGTTGTTCGGACGGCGGCAGATCGCCGAGCAGATCGGCGGCGGTGCCGCGGACGATCACGTCAGATTCGTTCAGGTGTTTCAACAGAACGTCCGCGAGGTCTTTTGGCTTGAAGGCGGCGAGGGCGCGGAGCAGGTCCGGAACGGCGTATTCGGAATGGACGTTGACGAGGGTGTTTACTTTGACGATCGGATTTCGATAGTCGAGCATCGCGCGCAGAAGCGATTCTGCCGACGCGGCGAGTTCTGCTTTGTTTCGCACCGTGGCCGGCATGGCAGCAATTTCGCCGAGCCCGGCGCCGATGCCGGATGCCGAGCGCCAGTTCAACAGGATGCTTCGCTGGACGCTTTCCTTTGCGTTGGTTCCGAAGCTGCGCAGATAAGCCTCGGGCGAGATTCTAACGAGCGCGAGCTCGACCTCCGGCGCCGTATGATCGAGCGTCTCGTTTAGTTTATTCAGCCATGTAAGTGCAGTCTGATCTTCCTTCAGAGCCAGGAGACGGCCCACTGTCGTCGCGATCTCGAGAGCTTCGTTCGTCGACAGTTTTCCGTCATTACCGCGTTTTAGCAACGGCTCCGCGGCGCGCGCGTCTTTCAGCGACGCGAGCGAGCGGATCGCGCTTACGCGGACGCGGGAGTCGGGATCTGCGATCGCGTGCTTAAGGACGGCATCGAATGATGCTTTGTCCTCAGTTACGCCCAGTACGCGGGCGGCGTTGGCGCGGACCACTGCGTCGACGTCTGTGTCGAGGAGTTTTCGCAACTGTTCGTTGCCGTCGTTCATACGAAGACGGGCCAACGTGTTCCCCGCGTCAGCGCGAACACGCGGGTCGGAGTGGGCCAGGAACGTCGCGATCGTTGGGCCTGCGTTTGTGGGACGGGCTCGAAGCGCCGCGGTCAAGCCGAGGATTGCCGTGAGGCGGTCGGACCTGGCTGTTTCTTGCTTGAGCGATTCGACGATGGCGGCGCCGAGTTCGAGACGGCGTGCCTCCTGTTCTCTCGGTAGTGCTCCGGCGATTTTGCCTAACGCTTCAATCGCACGCGCGCGAACGGCAACCGATTCGTTCGTGTTCTTCAGCACCGCCAACAACGGATTGGCGCCACTTGCAGCTTCGACTTCGCCGAGCGCAAACGCGGCCATCTCACGAACGTCCGCGTCTTTGTCCTGCAACAGACCGCTGAGCGCGTTTACCGAGTCTTCGTCGCCGATGCGGCCGGCGGCGAGCGCCGCTCTTTTGCGAATCGCCGGGTTAGGACTCGCTAACAATTCTTTTAAATCCGCGTCCCAGCGTCGCTCATCTTCGGCCTTCAAAATGCGCAACTGCACACTGTTTTGAGCAAAGCCGGTAACAGACACAACGGCAACAACGATCCATGCGGTGATGAATCGAGAGATTGATTTTTGGTTAGGCATCGGGCCTTATGTATCAGGGACCGATGTGCCTAATCAAGTCTTGATTTAACGGATGGGGCGCTGGAAAAGTGTGTCGTCGATCGCGACGTTGTGCTTGATCTCGTCGATGGAGATGAGCAGCGTCAGGTTTCCGATCAAGTGTGTCTGTGTACACGGAAGCAGAAAGCCGTCAACGTTGCGCCAGTTGCTGAAGTAGACCTCGGATGCAACCGCGCCGTTGCGCTTGCCCCATCGCGTCAAATCGCGATGCAGCAGCAGGCCGTTCTGGACGTCGAAATACAATCGCTCGGCTGGTCCTTTGGCGGGAGTCGCCTCGATGAGGTAGACCTCGCGGTCGCCTTCCTGCACTTTTCCGGCCAACCTGGTCCGCGAATACAGGTTTCCCAGCTTGATGTCGCGGAAGAGATCGCCGTTTGTGAGCAACGTGAACTCGGGAACTTCTGCGCCTGGAGTTTTCGCGTCTGTGACTGTCCAGACGGATTTGCCGTCGAAACCCTGGCGAACGGTGCCTAGTGAGTCGATGACGGTAACTATGAACCATTTGCCGGTCGCGTTGGAGTAAAACTCGAATCGCCCGCCGAGATTTACTCCCGGCACGGAGACGCGGCCTTTGGTCACGCGGCTCGTAATGCGTCCTTCCGCGAGCGCCTCGCCGGTAAGTCGCGCGAAACGTTTGAATACGTCGTCGACCGTTGGCAGTGGAGCGTTTGAAACGAACTTCGCCGGCGCAAGTTCTGAAAGTTGAACTGCGGCTGCGGAAGGTTGCGGTGCGGCTGCTTGCGCCGGTGCGGCTGCGGGAGCTTGCGCTGGTTCCATCATGCGCGACGTCGCGCGTGGTGTTGTTACGTCGCGGCAGCGTTGCGCAAACTCAGCAGGCGTCAGGTCTCTTGCGTTTCTCCGAAAAGGACTGACTTGGATCGGAAACGAACCCGGACCGATAACGAAGAATGAGGGATAACCGCGAATCCCGAAAGCATTCCCGAGCTCGTGATCTGCGCTCGTCAGTTCCGGGTTGATCTTGATTTTGATGACGGTGCTTAAATAGTCGCGCACGGGTGGCGACGGGAAGTACTCCTGTTCGAGTGAGTGGCAGTATGGGCACCAGTCGACGTAGAAATAGACGACGAGTGGGACGTTCAGGTCTTTCTGCAACTGCAACGCTCGCTCAAAGCTCGCCGCGCCGTTGAGCCAACCCGCCGGCACCCTCGCCGCCGGTGCTGCGGACGCAGTGGACGCAGTGATAGACAACGAAGGGACAAGCAGCGAAACGATCACCGCAACGCGCACAAGGTTCTTCATAGTAAAAAATCCCTTTTCCACTGACCTCCCGCAAGCGGGAGTCACATTTCAAAGGAAATCAAAAAATTCCTTTTTCATTGACCTCCCGCAAGCGGGAGTCACATTTGAAAAGGAAATCAAAACAATCTCTAACGGATGAACGTGAGGCGGATGGGGAAGGAAAAGAGGGGTGCGCCGCGACGGGCCACCCCTCATAAACGTGTCAGCGGCAAGCGTTAGCTTACGACGCTCGAAACGCTTGGAATCTCTGTTGGCTTGGCAGCGTCCGCCGCGCGCAGCGACGGCATTCTCGACGTGTCGAGCGGTTCCTCGATCTTCTTGTCTTTCCTCGCCTTGTCGGCGGCAGTACTCATTTGCAGCATCTTGCAACTGCCTTCGAAAATCGCGCCCTGCTCGATGATCAACGACGGCGTCTGGATGTTGCCGTTCACTTTCGCCGTGCGGCCGAGCTCAAGCCGCTGCGTGGCGATGATGTCGCCGTTAATGGCTCCGTGAATCACGGCGACGGCAACTTCGATATTCGCGTCGACTTTACCGTTGTTGCCGACGATGAGCGTACCGCTCGTGGAGCTGACGCGGCCCGACAGATGACCGTCAACCCTCATCATGGCCTTGAAGTTGGCTTCCCCGGTCACCACCGTGCCACCGCCGACGAAACCACTGAGCGTGCCTTCTTTAATATCGCGTGCGAGAGTTTCGCTCTCGGTCATGGCGCCACGAGGCTGGGGCAACGTTTCCGCAGCCGGTTTTGCTTCAACACCTGTTCCCTGATAGGACGAGTAGGTCTTGGGTGTGGAGTAGTCAGGAACCTCCGGTTTCTGGCTGGAGTGGTCGTTATCTTCCTGATCCTTGGCATTCTTTCCTATCCTGAGCATTAGTAACCTCCGTAAATATGGGGGCGCGGATGTTTAGTTACCGGCTGTCGGAACCTAGAAGCAACGAAACGACGCGCTTGCCTTTTGTCGTGGATTTTTCGCGAGCCTGGATGCTGCGACGAATGATTGACCGCACAAAAGCGGGCTAGCAATGATAGACAAACTCTTTGGTCACTGTCTAGTCCTAATTCCCGAAATAATACGGGCCGGCGTTATAATTCCGTTACAAACGCTATACTCTCTTCCGAAAATAAAATGCGCACGGAACACCAATCTCAAACTCGTTTACTGCGCCGCATGGGCGAGGCAATTGCCGACTTCGGCATGATTGACGACGGCGACCGCCTGATGGTCTGCATCTCGGGCGGCAAAGACAGCCACACGATGCTCGACCTGCTCCTCGACATCCAGCGCCGAGCGCCAGTTCGCTTCGAAATACTGGCCGTGAACCTCGATCAGAAGCAGCCGGGCTTTCCAGCCGGCGTCCTGCCCGCGTACCTGACCAGCATCGGCGTGCCGTTCCGCATCGTCGAACGCGACACGTATTCGATCGTCAAGCGGCTGGTCCCGGAAGGCAAGACGTATTGTGCGGTCTGCTCGCGTTTGCGGCGCGGGATCCTCTACAACGTCGCCGTCGAAGAGGGTTGCAACAAGATCGTGCTCGGCCATCACGCCGACGACATCATCACGACGTTGCTGTTGAACCTCTTCTACGTCGGGTCGCTGAAGGCTATGCCGCCAAAGCTCCGCTCCGTTGACGGCCGCAACACAGTCATCCGGCCCATGGCCTACTGCTCCGAACAAGACATCGCCGAGTACGCGACGCTTCGTGAGTTTCCGATCATTCCGTGCGACCTCTGCGGGTCGCAAACCAATCTCAAGCGAGTGAAGATCAAGAACCTGATCGCGGAACTGGAAAAAGACATCCCGCACATCCGCGCGTCGATGCTCACGGCGCTCGGCAACACCGTGCCGTCACACTTGCTGGACCATCAGTTGTTCGACTTCAAGAACCTTCTCCACGCGGAGACCGGCGACATCGAGGCTGAACTGGAATTGGTGTAGTTAACTACGAGAACCTGAGGCTTTTGTGCCTTCTGTGGTTTTGCGGGTTGTGCAGGTTGGTGGTTACCGTTGAATCCGGTATTTGTTGATTAGTTCCTGGAGTCCTTTCGTCGATTGCTTGTTGCGGTATTTGTAGTAGTTAGTCAGATCGGGAATGATTTGCTGCATCATCGTTTGAAACTCCGGACGGCCCAACGCCAGTCCGGCCGCGTGCGCGAACGCGTCGATGATCGGGTCCAACAACAAATCGAGCTGCTTCAGTCGCTCCTGTTTGGGTTTGCCTTCCGGCAACTTCTCGTACTCGTCCATCTGCTTGACGTAATCCGCGCGCAGCACGCGCCCCAGCAGCGCGAAGTTTACGGGATCGTTAGGCCGTAGCTCGGTCGCTTTCGCAAGCCGTGCCCTCGCTTCAGTCGTGTCGTCCTTTCCCAAATAAAGAATCGCTGTGTCCTGGTAGAACTGCGGCAGGTTCAACTTGTGACCTTCCCACGCTTCGTCGGTGAGCTTCGGAGGCTTTGTGCCGCCTTCGATGAGCGCGATCGCTTTCAACGCATATTGCAACGAGACGTCAACGTGTTCGCGGTTACGCTTTTTGACTTCCTCCGCGCCCGCGCGAGTCATCTGCACGAGTATGTCGATGTCGTCAGGGTTCTTCGCCAGCAGCTCCGCGGCCAAGTTGAACGCGTCTTTCGGACGGTTGCCGGTTGCGTACGCTTCCAGCGCCACGGGTTTGAAGATCTCGCGCTCCTCGTCGGCAGTGAAGATCGACTGCGCGCGCTCCACCAGCGTTACCGCTACGCTGCCGTTTCGAACTTTCAGAATCTCGGCTGCCACCATCTCGGCGGCTTTCAGACGCGACGCGCTCTTCGGAAAACGCGCGATAAACTCTTCGGCTGCGGCGAGTTTCGTGGTCGGGTTCGTTGCGAGAGTGATCGCCGACAACGCCTCGGCTTCCGTCAACTGATTCGTTTGCGCAATGAGAGTTTCACCGCTGACCGCCGCGATGAGGAGGGCTTTCGCCAACAACTTGAGCTTTGGGTGGGTCATGTTAGCCTTCCATTGACTTTATCTTTTCAAGACGACGGCGGTGACGTTCTTCGCCGGTGAACCGCGCTCCCACAAACGAACGCACGATGTCGAGCGCCAGCTCAACGCCAACGACGCGCGCGCCGAGACACAGGACGTTGCAGTCGTCGTGCTCCCGCGACTGGTGCGCGGAATAGGTGTCGCCGCAAAGCGCCGCGCGAATGCCGCGAAGTTTATTCGCCGCGACTGCTGCGCCAACACCGCTCCCGCAAACGAGTATGCCGATCTCGGCGTCGCCCTTTTGCACTGCTTCGCCGAGCTGTTTTGCGTAGTCAGGATAATCGTCCGCAACCGAACCGTCGTGCGTGCCGAAGTCGATCAGTTCGTGTCCGCCGTTGCGCAGTTCCTCAATGACGCGCTCGTTCAGCGGATAACCTGCATGATCTGCGGCGACGGCGATGCGCAAGTTGCCCCCCCTTTGCACGCACGCTACAACAAAGCTCGCGCGTGCTTCAGTACGTTGTCGACGTTGAAGCCCAGTTCGCGCAACGCGATCTCGCCCGGAGCGGAAGCGCCAAAGCGGTCGAGACACACGACGTCGCCTTCGTTGCCGACGTAGCGATCCCACCCTTCGCGCACGCCGGCTTCGACCGCGAGTCGTTTCGTGATCGACGGCGGCAGGACTTCGTCGCGATATTCGTCCGGCTGTTCGTCGAACAATTCCCAGCACGGCATCGACACGACGCGCGTCGGAACGCCGTCGGCCTGGAGCTTCTCGCGCGCCTCGAGCGCCAGCGAGACTTCGGAGCCGGTTGCGATCAGAATCAGTTGCGGCGTCGCGGATGCGCCTTCCTTCGTTTCGGCTTCCGCCAGCACGTAAGCGCCTCGACGCAGTCCTTCCGCAGCCGCAAAACGTTTGCGATCGATTATGGCGACTTTCTGACGCGTGAGCGCCAGCGCGGTCGGCGCTTTGCGGCGCAGAATCGCGATGCGCCACGCTTCGCTCACCTCCGCCGGATCCGCCGGCCGAATCAAAAACAGATGCGGTATCGCACGCAGCGCCGCGAGATGTTCGACGGGCTGGTGCGTTGGACCATCTTCGCCGAGACCGACCGAGTCATGCGTGAACACGTAAATCACCTGCACTTCAGACAGCGCCGCCAAACGGATCGCGGGCCGCATGTAGTCGGAAAAAGTCAGGAACGTGCCGCCATACGGAATCAGTCCGCCATTCAACGAAATGCCCGTCAACGCCGAGCCCATCGCATGTTCGCGCACGCCGAAATGAAGGATGCGCCCATCGTAAGCGCCGGCCGCGAAACTGTGGCTGCTCTTGATGTCGGTGTTGTTCGAAACGCCGAGGTCCGCGGAGCCGCCGATGAGCATCGGCATCACCGGCGCAAGTGCGTTGATGACTTCGCCGCTGGCGACGCGCGTGGCGATCGGTTTCGCGTCTTCAAACTTCGGCAGGTGTTCTTCCCAACCAGCCGGCAGTTCCCCGCTCAACATGTCGTGCAACAGTTTGCCGTCTTCGGGGTTCTTCTCCTGGTACTGCTTCACTTGTTCGCGCCACTCGTTCTCCAGCTCCGCGCCGCGTTCGATTGCTTTACGAAAATACGCCAGCGCTTCTTCGGGAATGTAAAACTGCCGGTCTTCGGGCCAGCCGAGGTGTCGCTTCGTTTCGCGGACCGCGTCTTCGCCGGGCGCGTCGCTGTGCGCTTTTCGCGTGCCCTGCGTCGGCATGCCGAAGCCGATCACGGTCTTCACGGAGATCAGGCTCGGCCTGTCGGTGACTGTTTGCGCCTCGCGAATCGCGGCTTCGATGTCGTCGAGGTTGTTGCCGTCGAGGACGGTCAACGTGTGCCAGCCGTACGCCTCGAAGCGCTTCGGCACGTCTTCGCTGAAGGCGAGACTGGTGAAACCTTCGATCGTGACGTTGTTGTCGTCGTAGAGATAGATCAGTTTGCCGAGCTTGAGATGTCCGGCAAGTGACGCCGCTTCGGCAGCGACACCTTCCATCAGATCGCCGTCCGAGACGATTGCGTAGACGTGGTGGTCGATGACGGCCTGGTCTTCCTTGTTGAACCTGGCGCCGAGGTGCGCGGCGCCGATCGCCATTCCGACGCCGTTTGCGAAGCCCTGGCCCAATGGACCAGTCGTGATCTCGACGCCCGGCGCGAGACCGTACTCAGGATGGCCCGGCGTCTTCGAGCCCCACTGGCGGAAGTTCTTCAACTCGTCGAGCGAGAGGTCGTAACCGGTCAAGTGCAGCAGCGAGTAGAGCAGCATCGATCCATGGCCGGCTGACAAGAGAAACCGATCTCGGTTCTCCCACTTCGGGTTCTTCGGGTTGTGACGAAGAAAGCGCGTCCAAAGCACGTAAGCCATCGGCGCCGCGCCGAGCGGCAGGCCTGGATGGCCCGAGTTCGCTTTCTGGACGGCGTCGATCGATAACGCTCGAATGGTGTTGATGCAAAGTTCGTCGAGTTCGGGATTGATGTTGGAGTTTTCCTTCTGCACAGGCGCGCTCATTAGGTTCCTCTGAAGTTAACCGAATAGTCGAGCGTACAATTCTTCTTGTCGTGCGAGGCCTTCGCGATACCGGGCATGCCGCGCCATATCCGGTTGAAAAACGTCCGGCTGAAAAACGCCCGGTTGAAAAACCTCTGCCGTCGGAACTGAAACGTCTTCGATAGCTGCTATTTTGCCCACCGCCTCCAGCGCAAGCAAGGCAGCGCCACGGATCGACGCTTCCGCCGTGGTTCCGAGCGTCACCGGACGGCCGAGAACGTCCGCGATGATCTGTATCCATGCGCGCGAGGAACGCAACGCATTGCCGGTCGCGACGATCCTTGCGCCCGGCGCGCCGACTGCGGTTATTTCCAGCGCTCGCGCGATCGACGCGAACCGATAAGCAATCGCTTCGAGTGTTGCGCGAACGATTTCAGCCGGCTGCGTCTCTTGCCGCAAACCGAAGATGACGCCGCGAGCCTCAGGCGACCATCCGGTGCTGCGTTCACCAGACCAAAAAGGCAGGATCGTTAATCCGTGAGCATCCGGTTCACTCCCGAGATCTGTGGTTTCGACATTCAACGACGCACGTAACCACTGAATCAATCCGCCGCCGTCAGACAGCGCGCCGCCGACGGCAACCCGCGTCCGCGTCGCACGATAACTCCACAACGCCGGCGCAAGTTTCTCCGGCGGATCGCCCTTGAAGACGACGCGCATCGCGCCCGACGTTCCGATCATCAGCGCTACGTCGTTTTTCGTGGTGCAACCGGCGCCGATATTGTTCGTCGCTCCGTCGCCGGCGACGACTGCGAGACGTGCTTCCGCCAGCGCAGGCCAGCGCCGCCCGAAACCTTCCAACAGCTTCGGACGGTTTGTGTCGTCGATAGTTGGCAGCGTGTCGGGCGAAATCTCGAGCGCGCGTATGAAGTCCCAATCCCAGTCGCACGCGCGTTGATTGAACAGGCCGGTTGCCGAGGCGAGCGAAACACCCGCCGCAGTCTCACCAAACAAGCGCAGGCAAAGATACTCGCCGAATCCCAACCACTTCGCCGTCGCGGCAAATCTCTCGGGCCACTCGTTGCGCAACCAGCGCAGCTTCGCGGGCCAGTAACTCGCGTGAAAGCGGCAGCCGGTGCGCGCGTGAATCTCGGCTTCGTCGAACGACGCGCGCAGCGTTTTCGCGACCTCGGCGGCGCGCGTGTCGGCCCAACTCAGCAGCGGAGTCGTCGCGTATCCTCGTGCGTCGACGCCGACGAGACTGTGCCAGAACGTCGAGATCGCTATGAAGTCGATCGGCGCCGCACCGAGCGGCGAAGCTAACACCTCATCGATCGTTGTGATGACTTCGTTGACCAGCGCATCCGGATCAAACTCGCCGAGGTCCAAAAGCGCGCCATCGCTGCGTCGCCTTGCTTGCGTTGAAATCTTTTCCACGCCGCGATCGTCAAACAGGGCTGCGCGCACACCTGACGTTCCGACGTCGATGCTCAGCATGAAAAAAGAATCGCACAAGCGTTGCAATCCGTGCAATGTATGGTTTAATTCGCTGCCTTGCGAATGAGTCCCGTGCGTTTGTTGATTGTCGCAGCCGCCGTGCACGTGGCGGCAACAATCACCGTCTTCGTCATCGGACATTTCCAACTACTGCCCGGATTCTTCGATCCAAACGGCATCGGAACCACCTTCGCGATTGACGGCGCGACGTATCAACGCCTGGCGAGCCAGATGGCGACGCAGTGGCAAAACTACGGCCTTGGACCATGGCTCGACATTAAAGCGCCGTTGCACTGCCGGCTCTACTCGATACCGTTCGCAATTGCCGGCCGCGTCGTGGGCCATAACGTTCTCGCCGCTGAACCGCTGAACCTGTTTTACTACCTGGGCACGCTCTCGGTCGTCTATCTGTTGGGCCGCGAGATGTTCAACGAGCGCGCCGGACTACTCGCCGCGGCGATCGTAGCCGTGTGGCCGTCGTTCCTGATGCATTCGACGCAACTCATCCGCGATCCGCTGGCGATTCTCTGCTTTCTCGCGTTGCTGCTGGTCATGACGTTGTTGTTGACCCACGAGTTTGAGTGGGCGCCGGCGTTGGGGCTTGGCATCGCAGGGTCTTTGCTCGTAACGGTGTTTTGGTTGGCGCGCGGCAACATGTGGACTGCCATTGTCGTCGCCGTCGCACTCGGTCTGCTGATGCTCGGGTTCCGCATGATCCGCGAGCGGAAGTTCATGGCGGGAAACGCGAGCGTCATAATGATCGTTATCGTCACGATGCTGCTCGTTCCCTCACGGCTTGAAAGCACGACGCTCGGCGGCGTGCGTCCGCCAGTCACGCCGCTCGCAATTCCGTCAGCATCGCAACCCGCGCCGCGCGAAGGAGTTTGGACCAGGACAATCAACCAGATCAAAGATCGTCGCGCCGGATTTCGTTTCTACACAGCGCAGAAGTCGAACATACAGGGCGACGTCCAGTTCGAAAGCATTTCGGATATGGTCGAGTTCATTCCGAGCGCCGCGCTGATCGGGTTCGGCGCTCCCTTTCCGCCCATGTGGTTCGAGGCCGGAACTTATGGAACGGCAGGCAGGTTACTGACGGGCGCTGAAACGCTCGTGATGTACTTCCTTTACGGCGCGGTAGGCGTTTGTTTGTGGCGCGAGCGACGCCGGTTGGCGATGTGGTTAATCTTCCTGACTGCGACGGTGGGGATAATTGGGCTCGGCCTGGTGGTGGTGAACGTTGGCGCGCTCTATCGAATCCGCTACGTGTTTTGGATCATGATGATTACCCTCGCGGCGCAGGGAATCTACTTGACCGTGCGCCGCACGAGCGCGACAAACTCCTGAACGTCTTCTTCGGTCGTATCAAACGAGCACATCAATCGCACTTCAGAAATCGCCTCGTTCCACGTGTAAAAGAAATACTTCTTCTGTAGCGGCTCGATGAACTGCTTCGGCACGACCGCAAAGACTCCATTCGCTTCGACCGGCTGCGTCAGTTTGATTCCCGGCACTTTCTCCAGTTCACTTCCGAGCAAACGCGCCATCCGGTTCGCATGTGCGGCGCTGCGCCGCCATAGATCGCCGGAGAGCAAGGCCTCGAACTGCGCTGAGATGTAACGCATCTTCGACGGCAGATGCATGCCCTGCTTGCGAATGTATTTGAAGTCGTGGGCCATGCGCTCGTCGAAAAACACGACCGCCTCGCCGTACATCATCCCGTTCTTCGTGCCGCCGAACGAAAGCACATCAACGCCGGCGTCCGTGGTTATCTCCTTGAGCGCAACGTTCAGGCTTGCGGCGGCGTTTGCGATACGCGCGCCGTCCACGTGAAGGAGCATGTTGTTATCGTGCGCAAATTGGGCGAGCGCTTTCAGCTCCTGCCTGGTGTAAACCGTGCCCATCTCGGTCGCTTGCGAAATTGAAATGACGCGCGGTTGCACGTGATGCTCGTTGCCAAACACGTGCATCAGCGGTTCGATTTGTTCGATTCGCAGCTTGCCGTCGGGCGTCGCCAGCGCGATCAGTTTGCAGCCGGTGAACTTTTCAGGCGCGCCGCATTCGTCGACGTTGATGTGGGCCGTCTCCGCGCAGATGACTGCCTGATACGGTTTCGTGATCGCTTTTAAGCCGAGCACGTTTGCGCCGGTGCCGCCGAACACGAAATAAACCGCAACGTCTTTGCCGAAATGTTTTTTGAACAGCTTGACGGCGCGAGCGGTGATATCGTCGTCGCCGTACGCGATGACGTGGCCTTCGTTCACGGCGCTGATCGCTTCGATCATCTCCGGATGAACGCCGGCGTTATTGTCGCTGGCAAAACTTCGGCGCGGGCGTGACGGTCGTCTGCTCATAGTTTGCCCGCTTTGAAGTCTCGCGCGATCTCGCGCGCCGCGTTTGCGCCGGGGATGCCGGTGACGCCTCCGCCCGGATGCGTTCCCGCGCCGCAGAGGTACAGCCGGTTGATGGGCGTGCGGTATTGGGCCCAGCCAATCAACGGACGAAAAGTAAAAAACTGATCGATCGTCTGTTCGCCGTGATGAATGTGTCCGCCGCTCAGACCGTACGTTTGTTCCAGATCGAGCGGCGTGATGATCTCCCGATCGACGATCAAATCCTTGATGTTGGGAGCGTAATTCGACAGGCAGTTGATGACTGCATCAGCAAGTTCATCGCGACGCGTCGTCCAGTCGCCTTCTCTTAACTTGTACGGGGCAAACTGTGCATGGATCGACATCACGTTAGGCGATGGAAACGCGACGTCGAGGTAGGGTTCGCGCGAGAACTCACCATATTTCGCCGCGTCAAACGCGCGCTCGAGATAGTCGATCTCCGGCCCGATGTGAATGCGGCCCGTGAGTTTTTCCTCAGAATCCACACCGCGAAATGCCGGCACGCCTGAAAGCGTCAGATTGATCTTCGCGACGACACCCGGCGCGCGGTAGTTGCGCATCTTCGAAAGGAAGTTCGGATCCAGATCGATCGGATCGACCAGCTTCAAAAAAGTCGTACGCGGATCCGCGTTTGAAACTACCGCTCGCGCTTCTATTTCTTCTCCGTTCTGCAAAATCACCTTGCCGCTTTCGATCCGCGTCACCTCTGCCGCCGTGCGTATCTCAGCGCCGCACGCATCGACAAGCGCCTGTGTGAGCCCTTTCGCAACCACCGACGGCGCGATCGCGCTTCCATCCATCGCCGCCTGCCACAACAATCCGAGACTCGTCCCCGCAGACCATGGTCCAGCAAACGCACCGTAAATCCCGCGGGCAGCAATGGTCGCGCGCAACAACTCCGTCTCGAACCATTCGGCGACTAAATCCGCAACCGCCATCGGTCCCCAACGCAACAAGCGGTACTCGTCCTTCTTGCCCAGTTTGCGAAATGCGAGTCCGACCTTACCCAGTTCCCACAAGTCGCCCTTCGCCGGTCGATCGATAGAAGGCGGCGTCATCGAAACGAGCGGCGCGAGCACGCGTCCGATCCGCGAAAAACTCTCGACAAACTGCGGATAACTCTTCGCATCGTTCGCTGAAAACTTTTCGATCTCCTTAACTGTCGCGGCAACATCGTCGTTGTAGATGCACAACGATCGCCCGTCATTCGACAACGCGAGCACGCGCACTTTCGGAGTGATGACTTCGACCCGCAGATTCAGGTCCGCGATGATTTGCGCAGAGAAAGGACCGGCCGCGTGGTCCAACGTCGCGCCGCTGCCTACAACCTCACGCCGTTCCAACACAAGCGTCTTCAACCCGCCCTTCGCGAGGTAAGACGCAGCCACTAAGCCATTGTGACCACCGCCGATGATGATGACGTCGTATTTCACACTTGTTAGAACACGGATTTTTTGAAATCTTTCAACAACTGCAATGCAGCGTTGCGTCCGGGCGCGCCCATGATGCCGCCGCCCGGATGCGTCGCGGAGCCGCACATGTAGAGACCTTTGATCGGCGTTCGATACTGCGCCCAACCCGGCGCGGGCCGCAGGAAGAAGAGCTGTTCCAGCGTCAATTCGCCCTGGAAAATGTTGCCTTCCGATAGACCAAACTCACGCTCGAGATCCAGCGGCGTCAACACCTGGCGATCGCGTATCAACTCCCGAATGTTCGGCGCGTGCTCGGCGATCGTGTCGATAACCGTGTCGCCAAACTCGTCGCGCTTCTCGTCCCAGCTTCCTTCTTTCAAATTGTAAGGAGCGTATTGAACAAAGCACGACATCACGTGCTTGCCCGGCGGAGCGACTGACGGATCCGTCAAACTCGGAATCACCATGTCAATGTACGGCCGACGCGAGAAGCGCCCGTACTTTGCTTCGTCGTACGCGCGTTCCATGTATTCGACACTCGGCGAGATCGAGATCGCGCCGCGCAGATGCGCGCCTGGACCAGGCAGCGCCTTGAAGTCCGGCAGACCGTCGAGCGCGAGGTTTACCTTCCCCGACGATCCACGATACTTGTACCGCTTCAGATCCGCGCAGAAGTCGTCCGGCAAGTGCTCCTCGCCAATCATCTTCATGAACGTCAACCGTGGATCGACGCTTGACGACACTACATCTGCACGGATTTCATCTCCATTCGCGAGAGCAACGCCAATGGCTCTTCCGTTCTTCAGCAAAATCTTTTCAATTGGCGCTTCAGTTCTTATCTCCACCCCCGCTTCGCGCGCTGCGTCGCCGATCGCATTCGAGATCGCGCCCGTGCCGCCGCGCGCAAATCCCCACGAACGAAACGCGCCGTCGATCTCGCCCATGTAATGGTGCAGCAGCACGTACGCCGTCCCCGGCGAACGCACGCCGAGAAAAGTCCCGATGATGCCTGACGCCGACATCGTCGCCTTCAACACGTCAGTCTCGAACCACTGATCGAGAAAGTCGACGGCGCTCATCGTCATCAACTGCACCTGGTTGTATTTGTCGTCGTCGGAAAGTTTTTGAAAACGCCGGCCGAGGAACGCGAGGTTCTTCCAGGCTTTTGGTTCCAGGGTTGTTGG
>DASRIM010000307.1:0-5374 GCA_035649995.1 Pyrinomonadaceae bacterium
TCAAGTTGCTGCTAAGAAAATGCCTGCAAGGGCTCATGATGATCCTGATCGTTTCGGCGGTGACCTTCGCGTTACTGGGTTTTGCGGGAGGCGACGCCTTGACGCAGTTGCGAGATAACCCGCAGATCTCGGAGCAAACGATCGAGCGCCTGCGCAGCGTCTACGGCCTCGATCAACCACTTCCGATACGGTACTTTCGATGGCTTTTCGGCGCGGTCACGGGCGACCTGGGCGAGTCGACGTATTTTCGTGTCCCGGTAAGCGGCCTCGTGTGGACGCGTGCGCTAAGTACTCTTCTACTCGGGACCGCCGCGTTTGCAATCGCACTCACGCTTGCCGTGCCGCTAAGCCTCATCGGCGTCCGATACAATTCAACCGCGATTGCCGCACTCATTGAATTGTTGATCCTTGCGACAGCCTCGATGCCGCGGATCGTCCTCGCGCTCGTCGCTCTCGCAGTATCCGTCCGCTTGACTGTGTCCGGTATGGACCAGTCTTCGGCGGTCCTGTTTGGGCTGGCGGCGTTGGTCTTGTCGGCGCCGCTGATTTCGGTTTTTCTGGCGCAGTTTCACGGCGAACTACAGCGGACCTTGCGGGAGGATTTCATTAAGCTTGCACGGGCGAAAGGCCTAAGCGAGAGCGCCGTGATCCTTCACCATGCCGTCAGGCCTGCACTCAATCCGCTCGTAACGATCGCCGGCCTCTCGCTTGGCGCTGTGCTCGGAGGTTCCGTTATCGTCGAATCCGTGCTCGGGCGCCAGGGACTGGGAACACTGATGGTTTCAGCCGTGCGCGCACGTGATCTACCTCTGGTAATGGGCATCGTCCTATTTACCAGTACAGCGGTTTGGCTCGGAAATGCCCTCGGCGAGTTGCTGCAAGCGATCAACGACAAGCGAATTCGCGAACTCGGCTTTTGAGCGAACATCTATCCAGGATTGGTTTCACCAGGCGGCTAACCGATTGGGTTGGCGCCTTTGGTTGGCTCGTCATCGGGCTGTTCGCAGTGTCCGCTGTGTTCGCCGGCTTTCTTGCACCATACGATCACAGCGCTCAGTCACGCTCAGAGCCGTCCGCGCCGGCGACTACGATCCACTTCAGCGGTCTTCAGCCGATCATTCATCCACGGCGTGTCGAAGATCCGCTTCGCCGCACGTACACGGAAGACTCCTCACTCGCCTTTCCCGTCGGCTTTTTCGTCCGCGGGGATTCATATAAGTTGCCTGGCATCGGCGACACGAACCTACATCTGTTTGGGGTTAGAAGCACTTCGGCCATTGCTCCCAGGATCAATCTACTGGGAACTGACGAATTAGGGCGCGACCGCTTCTCTCGCCTGCTTTACGCGGTGCGGTTCTCGCTCCTCGTTGCAGTGATGGGTGTTCTGGTCGCTTGCGTCGTAGGTATTTCAATAGGAGGGGTGAGCGGCTATGCGGGACGGCTAGTGGACACGTTCCTGATGGGTGCAACAGACGCCATGATTGCCCTGCCGGCACTGATCCTGATACTCGCGGTCCGTGCGGCTTTTCCGCTGGAACTGCCAATGAACCGGGCGGCTTTGCTTCTGCTGCTTATCTTCAGCCTGACCGGCTGGGCCGAAATGGCCCGGCTGACGCGCGGGCTCGTCCGGTCGTTGCGACAACGCGAGTTCGTCGTCGCGGCTGTGGCTTCGGGCGCAAGTCAAACGAGAGTTTTGTTTCGTCACATTCTCCCGAATATTCTGCCGACGCTGCGAACGCGCGCGTTTCTGCTGCTGCCGACGTTCCTGCTTGCCGAGGTCGCTCTGTCATACCTGGGCGTCGGGCTCCAGGAACCGGAACCAAGTCTGGGAAACATGCTCACTGCCGCCAGCGATCTCGATCAGCTTCGTTCACAACCCTTCAGCGTACTGTCGCCCGCACTCGCGGTATTGTTGTTCACACTCGGGGTAAGATTGATCGGCAGAAGCAAACGGGTCTAACATAGGAATCTTTTGGTAATCGCGGTGTTTCAATATAGACGAGGAGAATAGTGTTTCATGCCTGACGAGCAAAGAGTAGCGAACAACTCTCAAACTTACGTTGTCAATGCTGATGAGTTTCAGTTTGAGACGTTGGAACAGAAGAACGGGCAGGCGACTTTGATTCGCTTTCGACTCGACGATCCACACTACCACGCCGGCGACGTTCTCGTCGTATTAAGCGGCAGTGAGATTCACTTTCACGGAATGATTGGACAGCTCGCGGATGGGTGGGCCATCGCCAGCGATCCCCGTGGATCGCTGCTCGCTGCTACGGTCCAATAATCTATCTAACGTGACCCGAGGGATACGCGACGCGCACGCCTGGCGTCGCCGACTTCACCTCGATCTTGTGGAAGCCCTTGTTCAAGTGCGTGGACAGAAACGTCAGCGCCGCTTGCTTCTGTAGCGAGACGTCCAGCTCGCGCAGAAATGGATCGAAACTCACGGGCACTCCCGTTCCCTGAAAGAAAGCCATCCCGCCCGTCTCATTCGAAAGTCGCAGCAGCGAACTTTGCGCGTTTCCGGCCAGCACGCGATTGGAGGCGGCGGCGAACGTCGGCGCGTAAAATCCGTAGATCGCCACGCCGCGACGCTGCGCCTCATTCACCGCGCGCTGCAAATCGATACTCTGCGTCGGTCCTGACGAATCGACGCCACGTGAAATGTCCAGACCATCCGAGACCAACAGTATCGCGCGGCGGCCCAGCGGCTGTGACTCAAACCTCCTGAGCGCTTCGACCACTTCGACGTAGGGATTGTACGGACCAGCCGTCGCCGTGCCGCTCGGCGCGCGCAGCGATTTGGCGGCTTTCTCGAGATCGTTCGTGAATTTTTGTCGTAACTGCAAACTTCCGGTACGCAAATAGCCGATCATCACGCGCGAGCCTTTCGGGAGTCCTCTTATAAAGTCGGCGAGGCCCTGGATCTCGTTGGCTACGGACGGAACGAGGTCGTCCTGGATCAGCACCGCCAGCGTAATCGGCGTGGTGCCGAGGCCGCGGACGGAGATGATCGTCTGCGGTTCACCGTCTTCAGTGACGCTCAGGTCGATGTTTTGGATTTCGAGGACTTCCTGATCCTTCGGCATCCGAATCGTGAGCGGAATCGTCACCGGCCTGCCGGTCGGGCGCGTCGGAGTGCCGCCATTGATATTCTGCGCGGGCTCCTGGCCGAACGCTGACTGGCTCATCAGCGCCAGTCCGAGGAGACTAAGAATCAGGTGGAGTCGTCGGAGAGTCTTCATATCTTCTTCCTATCATGTGCGGCCGACATTATACAGTCCCGCTATCGATTCGTTGAATCCGTGTTTACTCGGAACCGCTGGCTGGCAGACGCCGTTCTCATAGGCTAAGATCTCGGCCAACGGGGGTTTACGAAATACGGCGAATGACGGCTTTGACGAGTCAAACTAGAGGCAAATTGTCAGGGAAAGACGCGAAAACAGCGCTTGCGCTCAAGCATGCGCCGTGGATCGCCGTCTTTCTCGCTTCATTACCTGCTCCCCTCGTCTTTCTCCTACTCTTTTTCACGGCCACGGCGACGGAATCAGCGGCGGTCTATCTGTTATTGGCGGGCCTGTCACTGACCCTGGGCTTCGCGCTTGGGCTGGTTATCGCGGCCATTCTGCTCATTTACCGCAGAAACTGGCTTTCAAAATTGCGTGACCGGTTAGCATCGGATGGAATCACGGCGAATGAGGTTGTCTGGTTTCGTTCTGAGCTGACGTCGGCGGAGCGAAAATCGCTCGCGGAGATCGAACAGGGTAACCCGTTGTTGGCGGATGCCTACCTCGAAACGCTCGCCAATCGGCTTACTGCGTCGCGGATCAAGGCACGATCGCGTAAGGAAATGCTGAAGGTTGAGCGCCATATCAATCGCGCGCGCACGTTGCGGACGGCTGAGTCGGTATCGCTTCAGGAGGATCTGGAGAAAGATCATCAACGCTTGAAGCATCTGCATGAGCAGGCGAGTCAACATCTCAGTCAGGCGAAGACCAGGTTACAGGTGATCGAAACAACGGCGAGTCGAAAAATGAACCAGGGCGAGACGGAAATGATGATGCGACGCCTCGGGACCGCGCAGGACCAGTTGCCGCTCGTCCTGGAAATCGCGCAACTGGAGCAACAAATCCTCCGCGACGGCCTTACCCCCGAATCTCCCGCAAGCGAGAAACAGATGCTGAAGGAGATTTAAACGAATTCCCTTCACGAGTTTCCCGCAAGCGAGAAACACATGAAAAAAGGATTTATAAAATTTTCTTCATCATGAGTCTCTCGCAAGCGGGGAAACAGGAATTTTTGAAGTTCCTTTACGCAGTCGAAGCTAAGCTGCGTGGCTCGAGCTCGGCGAGACGGTAGATGCCGGGGGCGAGGCGTTTCGCAAATCCCTCATCAACCAACGCCCAATTCCCTAACCCGGCTTCCGGCGCCTTCAACCCGGTAACACGAGCCAGCTCACCACGAACCGTCATACCAGCGCCGGCGAGATACGCACGCGCAATCTCCTTCAACGCGACTTCCCTATCGACCGTCTCCTGGAGCTGATCAGCAAAACGCGCCTCCGGAACCGACCAGATGTACGTAAACGTCGGTTCGTACAGCACTTCACTCGGAATCACCTTCAGTGCTTTCTGTAACTGAGTCAACGCCTTATCAAACCGCGCACGCTCCGCGATCCCACTCGCCTCGCGAAGATCCCGCGTCCCCATCTCCCACTCACGCCGCATGACCTTGAGTATCACTTGAGCATCAGGCGACAGCCATTGCTTCTCCATCTTGCGAGGAATTCCCCATAAAGCGTTGAAGAACGGCACCAGCCGCGGCGCGATAAACGTAGCCCGCCCGCGCAGCACCTTTCCATAAAAACAACGCCCGCGCCTCATCACATCGTCCTTGATCGTCCACGCCAACCGGCTCTCCGGATCCTTCTGCACATTCCGCGGCATGTGCGCGTCACGCCGTCCGCACACAGCGACGTACAACGAAGGCCCAGGCCGGCGCGAATCCGTCAACGCCTCACAAAATCCTACGTCCTCAATAAACCGCTCCGCCGCATGCACATCCTCGACCCGCCACTCCGGATCGCGCCGCCACATGCGGTCGCGATAAACCTCGATCTCTTCGGGCAACGTCGGCGGCAACATGGGCGGGATTCTATCAAAGTGAACGAGCCGCCATGTCAAATTGATTAGTTCGGTCAGATAAAAACCGCCGGCCATTTTCGACGAAATCGTCGTAAATCTTTGAATTGCACCAACATACGAGCGGCGAACGCATTTGGCACGGTCGCTGCACAGGGGATTGCGCCAAGTTTTGTGTTGGCGCGTTCCGTTGAATCCCCCGTACGGAGATTTAGGTAAGTGAAGCCGACGAA
>DASRIM010000308.1:0-19354 GCA_035649995.1 Pyrinomonadaceae bacterium
TGCGCATCGCGTTGTACCGGCAGATCTACGGCTGGAACTCGCCGCTGTTTCGTTACGCGCACCAGGCGGTGCCGTCGATTCACCTGATCGTCAATCGCGGGCACGCGACATTGAAAGGAGTTGTTGCCAACCGCGGCGACGCGAACCTGGCTTACATTCGCGCTCGCACCGTTCCGGGTTTGTTCAGCGTCAAGAACGAGCTGACGGTCGAAAGCGAACGGCCAAGGTAAACCACAAAAGGCACAGAAGGCACAAAAGGCATAAGACAAAGTACTAAGTACAAAGACCAACGAACTTGGATCTTAGTGCTTTGTACTTTGTTTTTGCCTTTCTGTTTTTGTGCCTTTTGTGCCTTTTGTGCCTCTTGTGGTTACACACTCCCGCGACTGTCTCAACCCGCCGTACGAACGGCGGGAGTTTCTGGCATAGTTAACGGATAATGCGGGAAACGTTGGTCAGTTTTCTTGATGACTGGTTAAAAAGAGGCAAGCAGACGGCGGTCGTGCAACGGCGCGGGCTGCGGATCGTGCGTTGGTCCTACGCGCAGATTGCGGCGCGTGCCTTTCAGTTCGCGCGCGAGTTGGAAGCGCGCGGGATCGAGCACGGCGATCGCGTGCTGTTTTGGAGCGAGAACAGTCCGGAGTGGATCGCGGCGTTCTTCGGTTGCCTGTTGCGCGGCGTGATCGTCGTTCCACTCGATCTCAAATCCGCGCCGGATTTCGTCGATCGAGTGCAGCAGCAGGTTTCGGCCAAACTTTTATTGACCGATGAAGTTCAACTCCCGCTCGATCGCCACTCTGCGGCGCCATACGCGGCAACACAGATCAAGCCCGACGACCTTGTCGAGATCGTCTTCACTTCCGGAACGACAGCCGAACCGAAAGGCGTCTGCCTGACGCATCGAAACCTGCTCGCGAACCTCGAGCCGATCGAAAAAGAGTTTCGCAAGTACGCGCGCTGGGAACGGCTGGTCCATCCACTGCGTTTCCTCTGCCTGCTGCCGCTGAGTCACGTCTTCGGACAGATGATGGGCATCTTCATTCCGCAGATCGTCGGCGGCGAAGTCCACTTTCTCGAGTCATTCAAACCGTCGGAGATCGTCGACACGGCAAAGAAGCAGCGGATCAACGCCGTAGTCACCGTACCGCGCGTGCTCGAAACGCTGCGCGAAAAGATCCTGCACGATTATCCCAACGTCGCACGCGATCTCGAGACCGCCGAGCATCTTCACTTCCTCCGAAACTGGTGGACGTTTCGCCGCATACACCGCCGCTTCGGCTGGCGCTTGTGGGCATTCATCAGCGGCGGCGCAACGCTCGAAGCTGAAGTCGAGACTTTCTGGCATCGGCTCGGTTACGCAGTGATTCAAGGCTACGGCATGACGGAGACCGCTTCGCTTACGTCCGTCTCGCATCCGTTTCGCATCGTTCGCGGCTCAATCGGAAAACCCGTCGGCGGGCAGGAACTAAAGCTCAACGAAAACGGCGAGATACTCGTTCGCGGCGATAGCGTGTCGCCCGGTTACTGGCGCGGCGACGTGCAACCGATCGCCGACGAGCAGGGCTGGATTCACACCGGCGACGTCGGCGAAGTCGGTCCAAACGGGCACATCTTCTTTCGCGGGCGCAGCAAAGACACGATCGTCACGGCGGCGGGAATGAAGATCTATCCGTCCGATCTCGAATCGGTGCTGGACCAGCAACCGGAGATCAAGGCGAGCGCCGTGATTCCTTTCAACGAGACGGAGGCGATGGCGGTGCTGATCCCTGGCGACGCAACCGCCGATCTGAACGCGGCCGTCGCGCGTGCGAATGAGTCACTCGCCGAGTTTCAGCGCATCCGTCACTGGACAATCTGGCCTGAACCGGATTTTCCGCGCACACCCGGCACGCGAAAGATCATCAAAACACAGCTTGCCGAAGTTCCGCCCCAATCCGTGGTCGTGCCGTCGATCTCGAACCTCGACTCGCTGGGACGCGTCGAGTTGTTGAGCGCTCTCGAGGACCAGTACCAGATCGAACTGGACGAAGCCGCGTTCACCGAGGCGACGACTGTCGAAGAGCTCGAACAGTTGGTGCGCAAAGGACAAACGGACGCCGTCGCCTATCCGTATCCATCGTGGGCCATGCGTTTCCCGACGACGTGGATCCGCGCGCTGGTCTATCACCTGTTTCTGCTGCCGCTAACGCGGATCATGTGCAGCGTCCGCACGCACGGCGTCGAACGCTTGAAAAACGTGAACGGCCCGGCGCTGCTGATCTCGAATCACGTCACGGACGTCGACGCCGCGTTGATCCTTTCAGCGCTGCCGTTTCGCTGGCGCGTGCGGCTCGCAATCGCGATGTCGGGAGAGCACCTGCGCGAGTGGCGCTCACACGACAAACTCACCTACGCGCTCGGCGCCGCGCTCTTCAACGTCTTCCCGTTGCCGAGACAAAGCGGGTTTCGCAAGAGTTTTGCTTACGCGGGCGAGGCGATCGATCGCGGGTTCAGTGTGCTGATCTTTCCGGAAGGCCACGAAACCAAGGACGGCCGCATGCAGCCGTTCAAAAATGGAATCGGACTACTGACGTCCGACCTCAATGTGCCGGTAATCCCGATCAAGCTGGATGGATTGTTCGAACTAAAGAAGCGGCGGCAATACTTTGTTCGGCCGGGAACTGTCTCGGTAACATTTGGCGAACCGGTCCAGTTCCGAGCCTCACAAACACCCGAAGAGATCACTCGCGAACTTGAAGCGCGAGTCAAAAACCTATGAACCGGCTGACTCCGAAACCGGCTCCTCAACCAACTGCGGTTTCTGTGCCGTCTGTGTCTTCTGTGATCGCCGCGAACGGAAGAACGAGCTTCGGTCCAACACCCGCTCCTGGAACTCTTCCAGATACAGGTAAATCACCGGCGTGATGTAGAGCGTGATGAACTGCGAGACGATCAGACCGCCCACCACGACCAACCCGAGCGGCTGCCGCGACGATCCATCCGCACCATAGCCGAGCGCGATCGGGATCGCGCCAAACACCGCTGCCAGCGTCGTCATCAGAATCGGACGAAAACGGTCCATGCTCGCGTCGTGAATCGCCTTGTCGGCCGGCTCGCCTGCCTCGACTCGATGGCGAGCGAAGTCGACGATCATGATGCCGTTCTTCTTCACGATGCCCATCAACATGAACATGCCGACGAACGCGTAGAGCGACGCCTCTTGTCCAAACAACACGAGCGTCAACAGTCCGCCAACCAACGCAGTCGGCAGCGTGGACAACACTGTCAGCGGATGCACGTAGCTCTCGTAAAGGATCGCGAGGATCACGTACATCACGAACACGGCCAGTCCCATCAGGATCGTCAGGTTCGTCACGGTTCGGTTGAACGTCTGCGCCTCGCCTTGCAGTTCGCCGCGCACGCCCGGCGGAACGATCTCCGCGGCCGTCGCCAAGATGTGATTGGTCGCGTCGCCGAGCGCAACGCCCGGATTCAAGTTGAAAGAGAGCGTCATGCTCGTAAACTGGTTCAAGTGATGCACGGCCTGTGGGCCAAGCGTCGTCTTCCACGTGACCAGCTCTTTGAGCGGCACGAGATTCCGGCCGTCGTCCGACTTGATGTAGAGCAACGATAAGTCTTCCGGCTTCTCGCGCACCGAATCGTCCATCTCGAGTATCACCTGGTACTGATCTTCCGGCTTCTTGATCAGGTACAGATAGTTTTGCGAGTAAGCGTTGCGCAGCAGCGTCAGGATGCGCGCCTCGGAAACACCAAGGGTCTTCGCCTGATCACGGCGAATGTCGATGTCCACGTTCGGCGTGTTGTTTTGGAAGTCGGACACCACTGACATAAACCCGGGATACTCTCTGAGCTTCGCTTCAAGCCGCTGGCCCACGTCGTAAACCTGGGTCGGGTTCACGCCTGACACGGTAAACGCGTACTGGCCCTGGATCTGATTCGCGGCGCCGGTACTGATATCGAGAACCGGTAACGGACGGAGAAACGCCATCACGCCGGGAATCGAGTTGATCCTGCCCATCATATCGCCCGCCACTTCCGCGATCGGCGGTCGCGTTTCAGGAGGGTTGATGAACGTAAAAATGATCCCCTGGTTCGCCGGGAGAAACCCGGTCGCGCCCGTCATCGTGAAATCGGTTTTGACATTCGGATGCTGTTGCAGGGTTTGATCGACTTGATTCTGAAACGCGCGCATTTGCTCCGGCGACGAACCTTCACGCGCCATGAAAATGCCGAACAACACGCTGCTGTCTCCCGGCGGCAGGAACGCCTTCGGGACCAGCATAAACAACCAGATCGTGCCCGCGAGACAGACGGCCCAGATTACCGGCGAGACCCAACGGTTGCGCAAAAACCACCACAGCGAACCGCCGTAGAACGCCAGCACGCGTCGTTCGATACCGCCGATGACGCGTTCCATCCACGTCTGACGTTGACCGTGTCCGCGGTCCTTCAATAGCCGCGCGCACATCAACGGCGTCAGCGTCAACGACACCAATCCGGAAGCGAGAATCGCAATCACGATCGTGATCGCAAACTCGCGGAAGATGCGCCCGACAAGCCCCGACATGAATACCAGCGGGATGAACACGGCCGCGAGCGAAATCGTCATCGACATGATCGTGAAGCTGATTTCCTTCGCGCTGTTGATCGCCGCTTCGAACGGCGGCTCGCCGCGTTCGATTCGCCGGACTGTGTTTTCGAGAAAGACGATCGCGTCATCTACGAGAAACCCGATCGCCAGCGTCAACGCCATGAGCGACAGGTTGTCGAGGCTGTAACCGAGACCGCGCATCGCCATGAACGTGATCAGCAAGGATAGCGGCAATGCGACTACTGGAATCAGAGTGTCAGTCACCCTGCCGAGAAACGCGAAGATCACGATCACCACCAGCACGAACGCGATGATGAGCGTCATCTGCACGTCGGCGACGGAGTGGACGATGCTCAGAGAGCGATCGTAAATCGGTTGTATGCGAATCGAGCCGGGCAGTTCCGCGCTGATCGTCGGCAGCACTCCGTAGATCGACTTCGACACCTCGACGGCGTTCGCGCCCGCGCGGCGATTCACCGCGACGATCACCGTCGCCGAAGGCACTGAATAGTCGCGTACCCAGAAACGCATGTTGATGCGCTCGTCCTGCACCGACTGCTTCACCTGTGCGACGTCACGAAGATAAACCGGCGCGTTGCTCGTGCCGCCGACGATCAGGTTGGCGTATTGATCGGCGCTCTCGAGCTGTCCCTGCGGGCGCAATATCGCGGTCCCGGCCGCGCCGTCCAACTGGCCGGCGCCGGTGTAACTGGTGCCGTTCTTGATCGCATTGCCGAGGTCGTCGATCGAAATGCCGCGCGCCCACATCTCCTTCGGATTGGCCTTGATGCGAATCGCCGACTTGGTCCCGTAAACATTCACCTGCGACACGCCGGGAAGAATGCTGAGCCGCTGGCCCACGTTGGTGCTGGCGTAGTCGTAGAGCTGGCCCGGCGTGACGGAGTCGCTGACCATCGCCAGGTACATGATCGGCTGATCGTTGGGGTTCGATTTCGAATAAGTCGGCGGCGAAGGAAGGTCCGCCGGCAGACTGCCGATCGACTGCGAGATTGCAGTCTGAACGTCAGTCGCGGCCGCATCGATGTCTTTGTCGAGTGAAAACTGTAGCGTGAGAGTCGCGACGCCTTGCGTGCTCCGCGACGTGACGATTTCGAGGCCGTTGATCTGCATGAACTGGCGCTCGAGCGGCGTGGCGATGTTGTTGGCGATCGTGTCGGGGCTCGCGCCGGGATAACCTACCGCGACCTGGATGACCGGGTAATCAACCGCCGGAAGATCGTTGACGGGGAGTTCGAAATAACTCATCACGCCAAACAGGATCACCGACAGCGTCAAAACCGCCGTCATCACCGGCCGGCGTATGAATGGCTCTGAAAGATTCATGACTTCGATCCGTTTGTGGCAGCGGCTGGGCTGTTTGCTTCAGTCGGTTGTGCAACGAGTACTTTGCCGCCCGGCGTGACGCCGAGTTGACCGTTGATAACGATCTGCTCGCCGGCAGCGACTCCCTTTTCGACGACGATCAAGTCGCCCTGTCGTTGGCCCAACGAGACCTGGCGCTGTTCGGCGGTCGAGTCAGGCTTGACGACGTAAACGTAAGAACCGTTCGCGGACATCTGCGGCGCGCTTGCGGGCACCAGGACCGCACCCGGAATCGTGCTCAAGACGAGCCGAATGTTGACGAAACGTCCCGGCCAGAAACGATGGTCCGGATTCGGCAATGTCGCCCGCAATGTGACCTGGCCGGTTTCGTTCTGCACCGCGTTGTCGACGAACGTGAGCTGGCCCGTCACGGGATCGTTCACCGCATCCGGCAGCCGGACTTCGGCCGTCAGCGTGCCCTGCCGCATCTCCTGCTGCACGGCAGACAGACTGTTTTGCGAAATGGTGAAGTCGGCGTAGATGGGATCGAGCCGTTCGATGACAAGCAAGGCGTTGCTGTTATCTGAATTTCCGGAACCGGGATTCACCACGTTGCCGATGTCCACGAGACGCTGACCGGCGCGGCCGTCGATCGGCGAGTTAATAAAGCAGTAGCTGAGTTGCACCTTCGCGGTCTCGATCGCGGCGTTGTTGACTTTGATCGTCTCGTCGGCGCTGCGCACGACCGCGCGCGCGGCTTCCGAGTTGGCGAGGAGCGAATCGTATTCAGCTCGCAGTTGTTCGTACTGCTCTTTCGCGACGACGCCCTGCTCGACCAGCGTGCGGTATCTGTCGACTTGCGCGCGTCCCCATTTTTCGCGCGCGACTTCGCGAGTAAGGTTCGCCTCCGCTTGTTTCTTCAACGCGACGTCTCGCGCGAGGTTCGCCTGCGCTTGTTGCAGGTTCGCTTCGAACGGGCGCGGATCGATTGTGAAAAGCCGTTGGCCCCTTTTGACGTTGGCGCCATCCGTGAAGTGTATCTGGGTTATGCGTCCTGAAACCTGTGGCTGAATCGCGACCGTTTCGCGGGCGACGATCTTGCCGAGGGCGTCGAGATAGTTCGCCACGTCCTGAGAGACGGCCGGGGCGACGGTGACCGGCGCCGGCGGACGTTCAAAGCTCGGCTGCGCCTTGTTGACGCAACCGGCCGCGCCGATTGCGACGGCGACGAAAACGACGAAGCTCTTCAGACGATAAGACAAGCTGTACTCGTGGCTCATAGTTCCTGCTTACGCTGATTTTCGGTTAGTTAATTTTCAGTTGATTGGCTTTACGACTTCCGGTTTTCTTTTGTTGCGCTTCACTCCGGGTCAGTTTTTACGCACACCTAGAGCCGGGGTCAGGAGCCGGACGCACCATTGTGCCACTACCTAGCTCCTGACGCGACCGGCCACCCCACGTCGTACGTCTTTTGTCTGCGCGACGATAATACGCATAACGCAACTGCTCGATGTTAAGCGCAGGTAAAAATTTGTTAAGAGTTGTGAAGTGAGTTTCTACCAGCCACCGCCCTGATTATCGGGCGGATCGGCGGGGATGCTGTAATCCCTTGAAGGACGTGGCGCCTTACGCACCTTAGGCTCATCCTCCTGCTCATCAGCGGTGGAAGTTGTGGCGCCGTCCTGATTGTCGGGAGGATCGTTCGGAATAGGTGTAGTCGCTTCAGTCATACGTGCAGTTCCAGTCGAATGGAAATGATTGAAAGATCTTGAGAGCGAGAAGTCAAGCCGTGTCGTGCCTACCGAGTGGTATCGGATTGGTGACTTGGTCAGCGTCCACTTCTTCCAACCAATCGCTCACCGTCTTCGCAAGCGGCGACTCCAGGTCGCTATAAATCTCGAGGGCTCCCTGTGCGTGGACGATGGCATGCTGTAAGTCCCCCTTCTGCTCGAGCGCCAGACCGATATTAAAATACGCCGCTGCCTGGCCCAGTCGGTCGCCCAGCTTGAGACAAATCTCGAGCTGCCGCCTGTATAACTCCATAGCACGGCCTTGAGTTCCCGTCAGGTAAAAGGCGCGGCCGAGGTTTCCTAATGCCAGTGCTTCCGTCTGCAAATCGCCTAGTTCCTGACTAATGCTGATCGCTTCTTCGCAGTTTTTGATCGCTTCGGAGATTTCCAAGGTGATTAAGTGAACGTTGGCCAGATTAATCAGTGCGAGGCTCTCGCCGCGGCGATTCGACAACTCGCGTGAAATAGCAAGCTGCTCGTTGAAGCACTCCAGGGCCTGCGAGATTTCGTTCCTGTCTCGATGGTCCAAACCGAGGCTCGACAAAATCTCCGCCTTCAGTTGTAACGAACCTGACGCGGCAGCAATCTCGCGCGCGGCTGTATAGATGTTGAAGGCTTTATCCTTCTCACCTACTTTGCGGTAAGCGCCGGCGAGACCGATAAGATGAACCAATTGGGCTTCACCATCTTTTGCTTCCTTCGCCGCTTCGAGAGCCCGCGTAAACCAGCCAATGCGCGCCTTTGGCGATTTTCGCAATTGCAGAATTTGCGATGCATACTTTGCGTAATCGCTACAGATCGATGCCGCCTCTAGTCGACCGGCGCTCCATTCAAAACCTGCTTCTATGTTTTCGCGTTCTCGATCGAAAAGTGCGAGTCCAGTAATCAAGCCGTCGCCACCCTTCCGGTACTCAAGGCCGGCCTCCTTGATCACCTCCACGTAGTGCGCGGCGTGAGCTCTTCCGGCCTCTTCCTTTTCGTCTATACGAAGTTCTCGCTGCGCGAATAGACGCATCAGAGCGTGAACACTATAACGACTCTCTTTTGCATCGAACGAAACCAAACTCAGCTTGGTCAGTTCACTCAAACGACCATGCTGCGGATCTTCGCAGATGATCTCTTCGGCCTTTGCATCAAACGTCCCCGGGAAAACAGACAACTTTCTCAAGACGGTTTTGGTCTCCTCGGGCAAACGCGAATAACTCAAGCTGAAAGACGCCTCGAGCGTCACGTTGACGCCTTCTCTTCCCAACAACCCGATTCGTTGCTGCTCATCGCTGAGCTGCTTCGCGTACTCAGCGGGATCCAAATCTGGAGTGGAAGCGAGCGTGCTGGCAGCAGCGCGGACTGCCGGCGGAAGATACCCACACAACGAACAGATGTCCGACGCTATCGCCCTCGATACCTTTGGCGAAATACTCAAGAAAAGTGTTATCGCTTCTTCCTCGCCAAGTTGATCCAGAGTAACGGCGACCATTCCCGGCAGGACTAGCGCGTTGCGCGAAGTTATTAGCAAAGCCGATCCCTTTGGCGGCATCAGCGGCCGGATTTGCGCAGCATCGGCTGCGTCGTCGAGCATGATCAGTACTCGCTTGTCATTTAACTGGCTGCGATACATTTTTCCGAGCACCTCAACGTCGGACGGCAGATCGCGATCGCGTCCAGCCAGAGCGCGAATACAAAGCTCCAGCGCCTCGGCAGGATCGCACGGCGGATCACTGGTCCCCTGCATGTCCACGAATAGCTGCCCGTCCGGAAAATTCGGTCCGAGAACTTCGCCAACCCGCAACGCGAATTCCGTCTTTCCGGTACCCGGCATTCCGGTCACGATTGCGACTGGTCCGCCTTGCCGCAACTCACTTACGATCTCGAACATTTCACGCGTCCGGCCCACGAAATCGCGAACGGGCGCCCGCAACTGAAATGGCCGCTCGACTGAAGGAGCCACAGGCGACTCGGGCGTCGCCACGAGCGGCGCTGCGGACGCGGCGGCCGTCGCTTCCTTTGCAATATCCGTCACGACTGGAGCTCGTCGCGCGAGGCTGAAGAAAGCGGTAAGTTCGTCTGTTTCCAGACCGGCAAAGTTAGCGTCTTCGTCGTCCGGCAGAAGCTCAAATAACTTCTTGAGACTCGTCTGATTCACCGCCTCAGCCAAAATTGGATCGATGTTCTCGATCGACTCAGTACCACGGCAGACAAGTTCCAGTTGTTTGAGCAATAGTCCATTTGACTTCAAGTGGTCGAACACCTGCGGATAGGCCGTTTGCAGGATCACAACTTTCGCCAGTCTCAGCGCCGTCACCGCTTGTCCAAGACTCGAGCGACGCCGCTCGGCAAGTTTCCACAAAAGCATGAACACGTTGACAGTGCGTTTTATCTGACGTGGATTTGGCGTGAGTGCCTCGGCAAAAACCTTGGCGCAATCCGCGTGCGGCCAATCAACATTCAGCAAGGTGAGATACGAACCGATTTCACGCGCCTCGATCGGCGGCAAGTGGAAAGGCAGTTGGATCAGCTTCTCGATGTAATGAGTGCTGAACTTCGACGACTGACCATTCGCCGTAATCTCTTTGTACCGCGCTTCGAGCCCTCGCGTTATTACTTCCTGATCGATTCCGAGAACAAAGACGCAGCCCTCGACGTCGAGAAAGAGCTTGATGGCCTCCAGCACCTCGATAGCTTTTTCCGGCATGCAGCGATCGAGATCGTCGACAAAGATCACCAGGCGCTGTTTGGCGAAATGCCGCTTGACGAGCTTGCTGAACTCGTCTTGAAACTGGTCGATGTATTTCAGTTGCGATTGATGATGAACAATCCGGTCTCGCTGGAAAGCTTCAGCGAAAGCTGAAACGTCGCCGGCAACGTCTCCTCTACCAACAGCGCCCTGTGCCGCCTTAACGGCCTCGACAATCGTCGACGCGCCCGGCACGAACGCGAAACTCAGCTTAAGAGCGCCGCCCGCACCGGCTTTTGCCAGCTTGGGCCAATCGATCGTCAGCCCGCCTTTTTCTTTCCATTCAACGTCTCGATACAGGCTTTGCTCTAAAACTTCGATGCCCTTCTCCAGCTTTGGATCGCCTTTTAGCCTGGGCCGCAAGGCATCGAGGACCCTAAGCAGCATCGCCCTCCACAGCGCGTCTTCCTTGTAGTACTTCCAGGCTTCGAAGTTGACTAATACGAAACGCTTCTCTTCAGACTCTTTTTCGGTGTGCCTCAACGACCGTTCGATCATGCGCATCAAGGTCGTCTTTCCGGATCCCCACGCGCCAAACACGCCGATCGTCAAAGGCGTTTGCGTGTTTTCAATGAGATCAGCGAGCGTCGCGGCGTAGGATTGAAAGTCCAGGTAGTCTCGCGGTGATGGTTTATCCGGGAAGAACGCCGCGAGCTCGGTCCCGTCCGCACCGTCGTTGTCCGCCAGTTCATCGATCGTGGCGTCAATCGTTTCAGGCGCGGTTAATTGCGGCTGCGCGGGAGCGGACTCCGGTCCTTTGAGAAAATCGACGGCGCGGGTCAACTGGGAGATTAAGAAGTGTCGCATGAGGATTGACCAATCTGAGTTTCAAAGTGCGAGTGATTTAGCGGCGTTCACAATACCACAGATCTCGCACGAAACGCTGCGGTGAAGCCGGCGGCGCGGCGGCGGGAGATTGGGATGCGGGCGCCGGATGTGAGAGTCGCGAAGAGGGCGCCGGCCGGAGTTCGTATTAATTCCCGGACTCCGTCGAGCCGCACCAGCGCGCGGCGGTGAGCGCGGATGAAGCCATGCTTGCCGGCGCGTTCTTCGAGGAGTTGCAGCGATTCGCGGAGGAAGTAGTTGCGCTGGCCGATCCATAGCTGCGCGTAGTTGCCTGCTGCTTCGATCCAGTCGATCTCGCTCAAGTGCAGCACGGTTGCGCCGCGCGAGGTAGTGACGATTATCCGTTCATCACGCGTAGCTTGTTTCGACTGCGATAATCGTTTCTCGAGCCGCTTCATCGTCGCGGCGAAACGCGCCTCGCTCACCGGTTTCACGAGGTAATCGAGCGCCTCGGCTTCGAACGCTTTGATCGCAAACTGATCGAACGCCGTCAGAAACACGACCGCGGGCATTCGCTCGACACTCCGTCTGCGAATCACTTCAAATCCATCGATGCCCGGCATTTGGATATCGAGAAAGACGACGTCCGGCTCAGACACGTCGAGCGCCGCCAGCACCTCCGCGCCGTTGCGACACTCGCCCGCCACCGCAAATTCAGGAAACGCGGCGAGCAGTTGGCGCACGCCGCGCCGCGCGACCGGCTCGTCATCCGCGATCAAGACGCTCCATTTAGCCGCCATTTCCTTCATCTGTTTCCCTGTACGGCACTCGCAAGACGGCGATTGTACCGCCCTCGGGACGCCGCGCGATGTCCAGCGAAGCACCATCACCATACAACGCGCGCAACCGCTCGCGCGTGTTGTCGATGCCGTGGCCCTGCGGTATCGGCGCATCCGGATCGATACCGGCGCCGTCGTCAGTCACCGTGATCTCCAGCATGTCGCCGGCACGTTTCGCAGTGACTATCAAACTACCCGCATCCGGATCGCGCGCGATCCCGTGTCGAATCGCATTCTCAACCAGGTGCTGTAACGCAAAGCTCGGCACCATCGCCCGCAACAGCGAATCGTCAACCCTGAACTCCGGACGCAGCCGGTCGGAGAACCGCGCCTGCTCGATCGCCACGTACTGGCGCACCAATTCCAACTCCTCACCCAGCGAAACCTGATTCTCCTGATGGCGGCTCAACGTCCTCCGCAGCAGCTCGCTCAAATGTTCCACGATGCGAACCGCGCCCTGACGATCGTCGTCGCGCACAAGCACGGCGATCGTATTGAGTGTGTTGAAAAGAAAGTGTGGATTTACCTGCGCCTGCAAGGCGGCAAAGCGAGCGCCCGCGAGTTGCTCGGACAGACGCGCGAGTTGGACCTCACGCTCGCGCATCTCGACGAAGTAACGAATCGCGTGTTCGACGCCGACGACGCAAAGATAAACAGCAACGCCGAACGGCAGCGTGATGAAGATCCAACTCAGCCACTCAACCGCGAACTGCTGCCAAAACTGATCGCGCCCCACGAGATCGCGCGCGAATATCAACGCCAGCACGAGGCGCAGGATCTGTCCGCACGTGGCCCACGCCACACAGAACAGGATCGCGAACAGCAGATGAATCAGCACGCGCCGCAGGAGGTGCGGGCGCACCACGGGCCATCTTTTTGAAACCGCAAACACGCCGGGAGTGAGCAGCGCGTAGAGAAACCAGTCGCCGCCTTCGAAGAGCACGTCGCGAATGGTCGCCGGCTCCCAACCTTGAAGGTGCGCCTGAACGATGCGATTGATCGCGGCGAATATCGCCGGCAGGATCCAGGCAGCGGAGACGATCATCCATGGTCGCAACCGGGGTTGAAGGCGTGGCGAGAATCGCACGGAGCCACAGTATCGCCCACGCACTCCGCCGCGCAACATCAATTAACGAGTAAGACCGTTCACGTCGAAACACAGACCGCTCGCGTATTCTTTCTTGTTGTGAAGTAGCTGCGAGCGTAGGATGCAACGCCATGACCCCGAAAATCGAATGCGAGCAACACCACACCGGTCTGCTGGTCGGCGACCTCGACGCCGCGATCGATTTTTACACCAACAAGCTCGGTTTCTGGCTGGCGTTCAAGTGGGGCGATCCGCCGACGATGGCCGGCGTCAACCTGGGCCACGTCCAGATATTTCTCGAAGCGGGCGAACCGTCGCCCAAGGGCGTCTATCTCTACTTTGTCATCAACGACGCCGACGCCTTCTACGAGTTTCATCGAAATAACGGCGTCGAAATCGTGCAACCGATCGGCGATCGCGAATACGAGATACGCGATTATGCCGTCCGCGACTTGTACGGCTACGTCTTGTCGTTCGGACATCGTCTATGCGGGTGAATACAAAATGAAACCAATATATTTAGCAGTGGCGTCGTTTGCGCTTGGCGCAGTCTGTTTCGCAAGTATTTCGCAGCCCGATCGCACGGCGGACGCGGAGGCGATTCGCGCGCACATCGGCAGCATCTTTCAGGCGTTCATCGACGGCGACGAGCAGAAGATCTTCGACACGCATTCGGAAGATTGGCGCGGACTGCTCGAAGGCACTCCGGCGCCGATCAAAGGGATCGACGAGTACATGCGCGCGAACGGCATCGATTGGCCCAAAGCCGCGAACGCGCCGAAGCGGACGTCGTATTTCGCGCCTGGCACCACTTACAAAATGAGCGACTTCGACGTTCATTTCTACAATCCGGAACTGGCGGTCGCGAATTTCATCGGCGAGTTTCACAGCAAGACCGGCGAAACGCTGCGGCGGTTCCGCATCATGGACATCTACGCCAAGCGAAAAGGAAACTGGATCCAGGTCGCGTCGCACACCGCGATCGATCCCGACTGGCGCGCCGAGCAGATGTCGAAACCACTGAACGTGACGCCCGATATTCGGAAGCAAGTGCTGGCGAAGCGCGAAGCCGTGTGGAAAGCATTCTTCACGAACGATCGCGCCACACTCGAAAAGTTGGTTCCGGAAGAGGTGATCGCGATCGATAGCGACTCGGAAGAGTGGTCCGATCGAAAGACGATTTTTGCGCATGCGCAGGCCTTCGCAGACAGCGGATCCAAACTGGTGAAGCTGGAGTTTCCGAAGACGGAGATGCAGATCTACGGCAACACGGTGTTGATCTATACGACGTACGTGTACGAGATCGAGCGGAACGGCCAGCGCACGACCTCGCGCGGGCATGCAACGGAGATGTTTGTGCGCCGCGGCGACGATTTAGTAAACGTCGGCTGGCAACTGGACGATCGAAAGTAGAGTTTGCGGACCTGCGGGGGCGCGCTTCGCTCGCCCCCTTCCCGACTTGTTCCGTGGGCGGGGCGAGAGTTACCTAACGGCAACTTGAATTGGCGACCGCAGCCGCTCGGAGAAATCGTCGACGTAGTTTTTCCACGCCTCAGCGGAAGTAATCAATCCGGCGCGGTCCCACGCAAACCCGGCCCAGTACGAAACCGGAAACGCGCTCCTCGGTTTCATCACGAGCAAGTTGTTTCGCGCGTCCTCGGCCTGCTTGTCGACGTCGCCAGGACTGACGACGACGGCCAAACCCTGCATGCCGAGGTTCTTGTCGACGGCCTGCCACGTCGTCAACCAACCACGCTCGGCGTTGAACTCTTTCACTTCGTCTTTCACTTTCTTCAGCCCGACAGCAACGGCGAGTGGCCCATTCGCGCGGTAATAAGTTTGAAAGTGATTCAACTGGCTGCCCGCATCCAGCGAAACGCGCAAGACTTCCGACACCTGCATTCCACCGGCATCGAACGGCTCGTAAACAAGCTCGAACATCACGCGAATCGGTCCGTTCGTCAACACGCGTGAATCGACGAAGTTCGTCGGGATGAAAAGCTGATTGTTGGACCAGACGCCGCTGCCGCCGCAACCGCGCGTCGGCCCGGCGGAATACGCGTCCATACCTTCGCCGGTGTCGGTATGGTAGTTGTCGACCATGTACCAGTCGTTGATGACGAGCTTCGAGGTGCGTTTGGACCAGATGTCGATCGCGCTGCTGGTGAGCGGCTCGCCTTTCCACGTGATCAGCGCCTTGCCGTAAGTGCGATGCGCGATGCGATCGTTCTCCCACGCGAAGTCGTCGAAACGCTCGCGCACGAAGCGGCCGTAAGCGCGGAACTCGTCTTTCTTGTACTCGCGTTTCCCGCCTGCCTTCACCGTGAATGTTTTGGTCTCATTCGCGGCGAAGTCGGCCTGGAAGATCAACGTGTCCGGTTTATGAAAGTCGTCGTAATCGGTGTCGACCGATTGGCTGAGCACTTCCTTGCCGGAGGTATCGAACACGTGCAGCTTCATCAGATCTTTTTCGCCCAACGCCGCAAGATCTTTCGCAGCCAACTCGATCGTCTCGCCCTGCCGCGCGGCTTTGAGTTTGTTTACCGCCGTCACCGTCAACTGCGCAGGCGACTGCGCGACTGCCTGCAATGCAAGCAGACTCACGAGTGCGAACGCCAGTACGATAAATTTCATTCAGCGCTCCTTAGTTCATAATCTGGGATCCACGGGTTCGCTCTCCAGCGCCAGCACACCAAACACGCATTCATGAACCCGCCGCAGCGGCTCTTTGCGAACGAAACGTTCCAGCGCCTCGATTCCGAGCGCAAACTCTCTCAACGCCAGCGAACGTTTTGTCGACAACCCGCGCGCGCGCAGGCGCTCGAGATTTTCCGGCAGCGTGTACTCCGGTCCATAAATGATGCGGAGATATTCGCGGCCGCGACATTTTACGGCAGGTTGGACCAATCCGCGCGGCCCTCTCGCGATGAAATCGAACGGCTTGACAACCATGCCCTCGCCTCCGCGTCCAGTCAACTCCTGCCACCACTCGATGCCTTTCTGCTCGCTCGCCGCATCCGTAACGTCGACGATCATGTAAGGCGTCGCCAGCAACAATCCACCACTAAGCCGTTTCAACATCTCCATGTGCCACACGTGATCGCGATCCGTGTAGACCTGTCCTTCAGTGGCCAACAAGTGGAACGGCGCGAGTTTCAGATCGTCGAGCGACGTCACGGGCCAACAGTAACGACGATACGCCGCGACGTATTGCTCTGCCGCTTTCGCGCGCTCCCGATAACGCTCGCGCAACGCATCGACTTCCGGGTTGTCTGTTCGCTCAAACGTATCGAGAACATCGGCAAGCGCAGCGCGCGCGGCAGCACCGACCGCCGCGTACTGCTGGCGTAAAAGTTCCTGCGCCTTCGCCGACCACGGCATCAGCTCGCAGTCAAGACAGATCCAGTCAGTCTCAAACTCTTCCCATAACCCCGCCGCCTTGATTGCTCTTTGCAATCGCTCGATGAACTCGTTTTCCAGCGCTCGATCTTCGAAAAACCTGCGGCCCGTCCGCGTGTAACAAATGCCCGCCGTCTCTTCCACGATGCCGAACCGCTTCCTCGCGGCCTCTCTATCACGGCAAACGACGACGACGGCCCGCGAGCCCATGTGTTTCTCTTCGCATACGACGCGCGCGATGCCTTGATGGCGAAAATAGGAAAACGCCTCCGCCGGATGTTCGAGCAACTCCGGCTCGCGGCTCGTCTCCGTCGGCGACATGGTCGGCGGCAAATAGATGAGCCACTTCGGATCCGCCGCGAACCTGCTCATCACTTCCAACGCCGCGATACTGTTCTCTTCGCGAATCGTTACCGTTCGATGCAGCCGCGTCGAAACGATCCGCTTTCCGGAAACGTCGTCGATGTCCAGAACGTCGTCGTACTGCTGCTGCGCCGTGAACGCGGGCGGCTTGTCCTGTTCGGGCAGGAACGGTTTCGCCGGCTCGTAATACGTTTGCAACGCCGGAACGGACACGAGCTCCTTTTCGGGATACCTCAGCGCTGTCAGCTTGCCGCCGAAGACACAGCCGGTGTCGATGCAGATGGTCCCATTCAGCCACTCCGGCTCCAGTACCGGCGTGTGGCCGTAGACCACCATCGCGCGGCCGCGATACTCGGCGGCCCAGTTGTATCTCACCGGCAAACCAAACTCGTCAGTCTCGCCGGTGGTCTCGCCGTAAAGCGCGAAGTCGCGCACCTTGCCCGAGCCGCGTCCCTGAAGCTCTTCTTTCAAGCCGGCGTGCGCGACGACGAGACGTCCATCGTCCAACACGTAATGACTGACGAGCTCGTCGATAAACGTCGCGACTTGTTCCTTGAACTCAGGCGGCTCCTGTTCGATCTGTTGCAGCGATTCAGCGAGGCCGTGCGTGATCTGCACGTCGCGCCCGCGCAGCTTCCGCATGAGCTTCGTGTCGTGATTGCCCGGCACGGCAAGCCCGCTGCCCGCCTCCTTCATGCTCATCACGATCTTCAACACGTCGGGAATCTTCGGGCCGCGATCCACGAGGTCGCCGAGGAAGACGGCCGTGCGTCCTTCCGGATGGCGCACCTCGTACGATCCATTCTTCGGTGAGATTTCGTATCCGAGCGTCGTCAGCAGCGCGTGCAGTTCGTCGAAACAGCCGTGAACGTCGCCGATAATGTCGAATGGACCATGTTCGTGCTTCAGGTTGTTCCAGAGTTGTTGCCGCTCGACGACGACATCGTCGATTTCCTCCGCTGACGACAGCTCGAAAATGTGGCGAAAGCCCTCGCGTTTGAGATTGCGGAACGAGCGGCGCAGTTGCTGGCTTTGCTGACGGATCACGTGTGGACCAAAGTTGCGGTCCGTTCTTTCGCGGTTGCGGTCTTCGCAAATTCTGGTGGGCAAATTGAGGACGATGGCGACCGGAAGGACATGATAACGCCGGGCGAGCTCGACCAGCGGTTTGCGCGCTTCCGTTTGGACGTTGGTGGCGTCGACGACCGTCAGCCGGCCCGCCGCGAGCCGCTTCGCGGCGATGAAGTGCAGGACTTCGAAGGCGTCTTTAGTCGCCGCCTGATTGTTCTCGTCGTCGGAAACTAAACCGCGGCAAAAGTCCGACGAGATCACTTCAGTCGGTTTGAAATGTTTGCGTGCGAAGGTCGACTTGCCGCAGCCCGATGGGCCGATCAACACGACGAGTGACAGTTCCGGGATCGTAATCTGTTTCATTACCGCTTATCGAAAATCGCCATCTGAGTTGGAGCGCCGACTGTCGCGTCTTCAGGACCGACGGGCAGGAACCGCACCGCGTAACCGTGCTTCGTTGCGATCGACTCCGCCCACTCGCGAAACTGCGGCCGCGTCCATTCGAAACGATGATCTTTGTGACGAAAGCTGCCGGCGGGCAAAGTCTCGAAATGCACGTTGTATTCGACGTTAGGCGTCGTCAGCACCACCGTCGCCGGCTTCGCAAACTCGAACAACACGCGTTCGAACGCAGCCAGGCGCGGCTCGTCCAGATGCTCGACGACCTCGACGACCGCGGCCGCGTCGAAACCGGCCAGACGCTTGTCACGATACATCAGCGATCCGTGTAGCAACTTGATTCGCTCGCGCTGCCGATCGGGCAAACGCTCCAAACGCAGCCGCTCGTGGGCCATCTCCAGCACGCGATGCGACACATCAACGCCGACGACGTGATCGAAACCGCGGTCGGCGAGCAGCGCGCGCAACAGTTTTCCCTCGCCGCACCCGAGATCCAGAACGCGTTTCGCATTCGCGCCTTTCAACGCCGCGACGACCGCATTCAGACGCTGCTCGTTGAGGTTCAGGTTCTGCTCGACTGCTTCTTCTTCGCTGTTGTGTACAGCCGCGGCGACGTCCGGATCGGGTGTTTCTTCATCTACCAGACGCGCCAGCGCTTCATGCGCGAGGTCGCGCCGGTATTTCAAATAGCGGCGCGTGATCTCTTCCTTTTCCGGATGCGCCGGAAGCCAGGCTGCGCCGTGTCGCAATAGCTTTTCGACTTCGTCGTCGCCGACCCAGTAGTGCTTGTGGTCGTCGAGCACCGGGATCAGCACGTACAGGTGCGTCAACAATTCGCTCAGGCGGCGTGTCGATCGGAGCGTGACAGTGAACAGTCGGCTGGGGCCTAACGCCGGCATGCTGTCGTCGAGTTGGTGACGGATCGCATCGACTTCGTAGCCAAGAGGCTCGAACAGCCCGCGCAGGAACCCT
>DASRIM010000309.1:0-10775 GCA_035649995.1 Pyrinomonadaceae bacterium
AGGTCGCCGTGCTGGCGAATCGTGCGCGCGGAGGGCATCGGCGTGAAGATGCGTCGCAGACGATCGACGAGGCCGCCTTCCTGGTCGATTCCGAACAGCGGCGGAGTCGGTATCAGCTCGCGCACGCCGTCGAGCAGCGAACGAAGCTGCTCGGGCGAAGCCACGTTGCGGCCGAAGATGATCACGCCGCCGGGTTTTATGTCGCTGACCAGCGCGCGTGTTTCGGCGTCGAGCTCCGTGCCCGGAAGTCCGATGAAAAAGAATTGTCCGATTTGTTGTTCGCGGGGAAGTGAATAAAGATTCTCAGGCAACATCGATGACCGAAAGTTTAGCATACGATCTGTTTAATCTGTGGTTTAATAAACAACCTATGCCGCGCGAAATCACCGATCGGGGTCGCGTTGTTGAAGCCGTCCAGAATCTCTCTCTCACTGCCGAACTCTTCGAAGAACAAAATGGCAAACAGAAGTACGCGACGGATCTGGAAGTAATCGTCCAGGGACGCGACTACGCCAACGGCAAGCGCGTCGGCCCTTACGTGCGGCTGCTGTCTTACGACTCCGGCGAACACATCATGCGCCAGGGTGAGTGGGGCGGAAACACTTTCTACATCGCCGTCGAAGGCACGCTCGACGTCTCCGTGCGCGAAGGGGAGCAAAAGCAGAAGACTATTGGCCGGCTCGAACCGGGCGCGTGTTTCGGCGAGATGGCCTTGCTCGCCGGTCTCGAGCGCAACGCGACGGTCACAGTCCCTCAGGGACAAACCGCGGTGGTCCTTGAAGTCGCGCGCCCCGCGCTGCGTCTGCTGCGCAAGCTGCCGAAGTTCGGCCACGTGCTCGACGAGACGTATCGTTCGCACGGCTTCGGACGCGTGCTCGAAGATCTCGCGCTCATCAGCGACCAGCCGGTGGGCCAGGCCCTCGCTGACGAACTCCGCCGTTCCGCGCGGTACATGGTCTATAGCAAGAACCACGTCCTTTGCCGCGAAGGGCAGGCGATCGATCGCCTCATCCTGATCAAGAACGGCTGGGTGCGGCGCGCGCGAGGCGTTCCTTTTCACGCGACCTCACCGGAAGTCGTGATGGGAGTCGACGAAAGCATCGGAGTCGATTTTCTTGGCGGCGGAAACTGTCTCGGGCTCGAAGGAGTCACGGGAGCCGATACGTGGAAGTACAGCGCGAGCCTGTTGGCGCGAACGGAAGTGCTTGAAGTGCCGCTTGCGGGCTTCTCGCTCGATCCGCAACTGCGCGAGCAACTGGCCGCGAGTTTTTCCGCGTTCTCGAACGCTGACGATTTGCTGCCGCCGACGATCGAGTCGATCCCGGATCTGAATGTTTTGAAGTCGACGGAGCAGGAGATCGCGACCGGCATCGTCGACGGCAACAACGTGCTCGTGATGGACATGGATCTGTGTGTGCGTTGCGGCAACTGTTCGCTGGCGTGTCACAAAGTACACGGGCAGTCGCGTCTGCTGCGGCGCGGGATCCAGATTGAACGTCCTGTCACGATCGGCAAAAAGAGACTGCAACACGTGCTCGTGCCGCAGGTCTGTATGCACTGCGCGGATCCCGAGTGTCTGACCGGATGTCCGACTGGAGCCATCTTTCGCGATCCGCTGGGCCAGATCGATATTCACGCCGCCTCGTGCATCGGTTGCTACGACTGCGCGACGCAATGTCCGTACGACGCGATCTCGATGGTGCCGCGCGACGCGCCCGCCGCGAACGTCGGGTTTGCGTCAAAGCTCAGGAAGGCGTTCAGTTTTCGAAGCGAGCCGCCCGTGACGCCGGAGCCGGGCGATGACGTCGTCGCGATCAAGTGCAACCTTTGCCAGCAGACGCCGCTGAATCCGCCGGGCGCTCGTCGCAAGGCGTACTCGTGTGAGGAGAACTGTCCGACCGGCGCGCTTGTTCGCGTCGATCCGCTCGAGTACTTCAATGAGATCGCGCCGACGCAGGGTCGCATCGTTTTCAGAGACAAAACTCACGCGATCGGCCGCAACATCCACAAGAGCGATCCGCTTGCACGCGCCTCGCACATCGGCGGCGCGCTGCTCACGATCGGCGCCGCCATCGCGTTGATCCTGGCACTCGGAAAATACGGCTTTGACGGCGTGCTGGCGGGCACGTGGCTGACGATGCGCTGGCTCACCGGATTGGTGGGCCTGTTCGGCGTCGCGGTCGTGATGACGTACCCGCTCCGCAAGCAGATCTATCGGCGGCGAGCAGGCGCGCTGCGATATTGGATGTTGGCCCACATCTACTTTGGCGCGATCGCGGGCGTCGTATTGCTGCTGCACTCCGGCACGCGCACGGGCGGTGTGCTTACGACGTTGCTCTATATCGCTTTCGACGTCGTCATACTGTCTGGAGTGTTCGGAATCATCTGTTATTACGTCGCGCCGCGCATCATGACGCGCATCGAGGGCGAACCGCTGCTGGTTGAAGACCTTCAGGAGCGTCGCGCGGAGTTGCAGCAGCAGTCAGACGAGATTCTCGAGCGCAGCCAGGGATGGTTGAAAGACGAGATTCGCGATCGCGTCTACCCGCGGTTCTTCTCGCGCGGTTTTCTGTTGCAGCAACTGTCGCGGCGTGAGTCGTTGAAAGCGATGTCGGCCCGGGCGCGCGAGGAGTTCAAGGAACGGCTGACGCGGCTCGCCACCGAAGAAGAGCGCGACCTGCTGATCTCGGCTGTCGAGACTGCCGTCACCGCGCGGCGCATCGACGCGCTCTTGTTGCTGCATCGCTCGCTGCGCGTGTGGATTCCCGCGCACGTCATCTCGACGGCCGCAATGCTCGCACTGATGCTGGTCCATATCGTCCAGGTAGTTTTCTTCAAAGTCTGAATGGCTGCGACTAACCAGTACATCATCATCCGCAACGATCTGCTGACTGATCCGATCACGATCATCAGCGACGGATTATTGATTGGACGTCTGCCCGCATGTGAAGTGCTGCTGAATCATCCGTCTGTTTCGCGCGCTCAGGCGGGAATCAAGCAGTTCGAGGGCGACTACTTTCTTTTCCCGCTGCGGCCGCGAAATCCGGTGTTGCTGAACGGCAAACCGGTCGAGGAGAACGAGGCCCTTGCGTCGGGCGACGTGATCGAAGCCGGGCCGTTTCAGTTGGAGATCGAGATAACGAACGAGGCGCTCTTGATTCGCGTCGAGCTTCAGATCGGGATGAAGCCTTCGGAAATCGACGTCAGCGACGCGGGTTTGAGTACCGCTAATCTCGAGCTGCCCGAAGGCGTGAAGCCGAAGAAGCCACGGGCCGCACCGATGACGAGCACGAAGGCGCTGGATATTTTCTGGGACAAGCGAATGCGCGAAGTGGCGAAGATGGTGCGTCCGTCGCCGCTGTTTCCGCGTGCGCGCAGGCGGACGGGGAAGGCGCAGTCGAACTGGACCGCGACGACGGACCTGATGTCGCGTTGGCCCATCGCGTTTTTCGTTTGGGGGTTTCTGGTTGTTGGCGTGATTGCCGTCGCAGGGGCTTACTGGTACACGCAGGCTTACGCGCCGGCGCCGCTTTCGAGTGTGCACGAAGCAGGGTTGATGCGTGTCGTGCCGCCGATCGCGGTTCGCGCGAATGCGGGTTCGTGTACGTCGTGTCACTCGTGGCAGGGACACATGGAGCAGCGTTGCGCCGAGTGTCACAAGACGGAGGCGTTTGTCGCGGACGTGATCAAGCCGCATCAGGCGGCCGGCGTTGGCTGTATCGACTGTCATGCCGAGCACAAAGGCGCGGCCTTCAATCCGACCGCGGGCGCGCTGGCGTCGTGTGTTGTTTGTCACAACGACGCGAATGGGAAGTCGTATAACGGGCGGCGTGTCGGTACGCCGCACGGCGGAACGTTTGGTTATCCGATCGTCGACGGCAAGTGGAGCCCGAAGACGATCAACGAAGAAGAGTGGGAGTTGAGGAAGTTAGCTGTCGTTCGCCTGCCGACCGATTCCGACGAGAAGTGGCGCAGTAATCAATTTCATGCGCTGCACGATCAGCGGGTGAAAGTGGTTGCCGGCATTCAGGGGAATAGCGAAGGACGGCTGTCGTGCAACAGTTGTCACAAATCATTCGATCCGATCGATCGGACCACGCCACGGACCACCTGCGCGGCCTGTCACAACAAGCAGGACGGCCAGCCGGACTGCACCTCATGCCACGTCCAGCACATCAGAACCCACAAATTGCATCATTGACAGCGGTCCAAGAGGGTTGTAAAGTCCGGCTTTCTCAGTTCACATGGCCTCCCAAGGAACCTTGCTCCCGCAAGATTCTCTCATCAACGGTTAGCAGTTAGATCAAGATCTTAAGGGCTGTTTCGGTTTCCACTTGGAGGCCTTCATGTCGTCTCGCTCCACGCGTCGCGCTCTGCCGTCTCTCATCCTCGTTTACATTCTCACCGTCTCGATCTGCTGGCCTCCGTTGATTGAGGTCACCGCGTCTTCGTCGGGGGCGAAGAGAGCGAACGGTGGGGTCGCTAACGGAAGCTGGCCCACGAAGAGCGTGTTGCCGGCGAGCCAGAGCGTGCCTCACGGAGGGAGCGCGAGGGGGAGTTGCTGGCGCGGTTTCGGCCAGGTCTGACCATTGAACAGCAACGACTGATGCTCGCTTCCAGCGGGGCGAAAGAATGGAGGTTACTACGGGGCGAGTCGCGGGTGGGGAAGGTGATGCTCCACAATGGACAGACCATCGAGGGAGCGATCCTGGCCTTGCGCATGAACCGTGCAGTGGAATTCGCCGAACCCAATTATCTGATTCATCAGGACACTATTAAGAGCGCCGTCAACTGGACCAACTCGCCTGCGCGACCGATGACTGCCCGCCAGGCGTCATTACCGAATGACCCGCGCTTTGCGGAGCAATGGGCCCTGCAGAACCTGGGTGGAGGGGCCGCGCGGCTCTTCGGCTCGGATTGGATAATGGCGATTGTCACCTCGTTCCAGGAAACGTCAGGATGGCGAGGTATCGTACCGCTTCATTCTACGCGTGCGGATGTAGAGCGCCTGCTCGGACAGCCCACCGAACCATGTAGATGCATCTACAAGACAGATGATGAGGTCATCCGCGTTGAATATGCAGTTCGAGGCTGCGAAAACAATTCATCAGGGTGGAACGTCGCGAGGGATACGGTGGTGAGCCTTAGGGTAACTCCGAAGAAATGGCAACGGTTCTCTGATCTAGGTTTTGACGAGAAGGAATTTACGAAGAGAGTTGAGTTTGACAATCCGACCACGCATTACACGAACAAAGCCAAAGGTGTGAGATACACTGTCACCGAGATGGGTATGGTGTATTACGTTACCTATATTCCAGCAACAAAAGATAGTCACCTGCGCTGCACTGGTTTCCCGTCAACCGATAGGATTGTGGGTGATTATCGCCCTTTCGATTTCTATGCGGGTATAGCTTTCAACGCTGAAAAGGCTCGTCTCGACAACTTCGCGATTTTCTTGCTGAATGAGGAACCTCAGTATAAGGGCTACATCATGGTTTACGCCGGACAACGCGCGCGATCTGGTATAGCGCAAGCGCGCGCGAAACGTGCCAAGAACTATTTGGTCAAGGTGCGTGGCGTCGAGGCGGCGCGAATCGTCACGATTGACGGTGGACGTCGAGAAAAACTGGCCGTCGAACTTTATGCGCTGCCGAGTTCCATGTCACCGCCGGCACCAAATCCATATCGCAACCGATAGCCCAACTGACTGTCTGCTTTGCGCGTATTGACCGACGAGAGCGGAGACGACTTCACTTCGACCAGTCAATTCAACTACCGTCACCAGTTATAACCCGTTGAATAAAGTCACGCTGCTGCGTGAATACCTACAACACGGTCACCTACAACGCCGACGACACAGTGGCTACGGTAACCGATCCGCGCGGAGTTGTGGCCACGTACAGCCACAACGACCGTCATTTGGTGACACAGATCAGTTATTCGGTGTCCTCCGGTTTGCAATCAACTGTGCCGGCGAGGCCCACCTGGGATCCCTACAACGCGGTGGGTCCACCTCTCTACCCGGATATCGTGCAGACCCATGAACAACTCTACGTCAATGGCGGCGATCCATTTAACTACAGTGGCGGTTACACGCTCGACGGCCTGCCAGTATCAGAGGCTCAATTAGCGCACATGATGGATACCGGTGCAGGCGTAGCAGGGTTGTTTTTCCACGGTAAGATGATTGGGTTTTGGGACTTTACTGGACATGGGAATGTCGGCACGTCAGGCGGAAACTTCTGGCTGCCCCTAACGGAAAGAGTGTGGGTTCGTGGGGGCGAGCCCGTCGACATTTATTCCAATGAGGAAGAAGGTCCGGATACAGTGAAGTTCTACACCGAAGAAATCGGTCATTGGGAAGTAAGGGTGACTGGATACTTGTCGTTTGGTGGTGGGTTAGCTCAGAACCAGAACTCCGTTAGTGATAGCATCCATTGGTATGACTTGGCGACGATTAGAACCGACGTCAAGGCAATTGCTGCGCGCGGTCGCTGCCAAGAGTTCTTAAGTAAGTTACTTGAAAGAGCCGGAAAAACAGGTGCTGATAAGGCAGTGCATACTGACATGGGTGATTTGTTTGATTCCGTTTTATTGCAACAGGGATTCGCGGCTCAAAAAACAGTGAGTGGAAGAGGTTTTAGTTCGGTGCGAGGAAAAACTGTACGTTCACTTTCTGACGGGACCCACATTTTAGCCCGCCGGTTTGTGACACGGGATGCAATCGTTTGAGCCCGGAACTTTGCCTTTCAATGCGGGGCGGGCGGCGATGGCTTTGTCGTGACAGAGATTGCAGTTCAGGTGATAAGCGACTTCGTTGTTGAGTTTCGTCGGCGCTGGTTTGTCCGGGTATTGAATCGACGGCATCGGCGCGCTGTCGTCGCCCGCTTGAAGATGGCAGGCGCGGCAACTCTTCACCGCTTTCGCGTCAGCCGGAACAAGTATTTCCGCAGTCAAGACCACATTGCGTTCAGAAGTCTTCAACGGCGACTTCAGACTCGCAGCCGGTTGGTCCGTGTGATGGCACTCGACGCAGCTCAGCACCGATTGCCCGTCAGGACTGTACTTCTTCAGCGAATGCGTCTCGTGGTTAAACGGCACGTCGCCGTACTTGTCTGACTGGCTGTCCTTCGAGAGCGTGACCTCTTTGGGCTGGATCTTGCTCGCTTTTTCCTGCGTGAAAACGAGGGCCACACAACCGAACGTCAGGGATAGAATCAGGAGAATCTTCATACTTCCGAATCTTAATTACGCGCTGGATCAACTGTCAATTTTTTTATCCGTGGTTACGGCATTTTGAAGGTCTGACCAGTGTGACACCGGCGGCAGTCTTTGAACGCGAGGTCGCCGCCGAAAGTGCGCTTGCCATTGTGACAAGTCGCGCACGTCATGCCGCGCGAAGCCGCGAAATGCTCGGCGGGCGCCGGTGAACTGGCCTGCCGCGTCTGCGGCGCGCCTGCGGTCAACTTGTGACAGTCCGCGCAGGCGAGCCGGTCGCGTGGTCCATGGTCCGCGTGACTGAAAGCGTAGCGATAGGAACGCGCGTTGACCGGCGTCGGCCGGTACGCTTTCTGTTCGTGGCAAACGCCGCACGAAGCGATCTCGCGTCCGGCGTCGGATTTACTCGCCGGCGTGTGACAACTGTAACAACTATTGTGCGCCGCGAGGTTCGCCGGGATCGACAACGCGACGCCGCGATTAGCTGGCGTGTGGCAGCCGCTGCAACCCTGCTGCGGTTTCGCCGACCCGCGCATGTGTTGCGCATGATCGAACTTCACGTTGAACCGCTCGTTGAAGCTCGCCGGAAAACTCTTCAACGGCGGATTGTTGCTCTTCGTATCCGTGTGACAGATCAAACACATGGGAATGGCCGGCGTCGTGAACTGTCCACGATGACAGTCGGTACACGCTTTGTGACCCGGGAAGCGCGGCGTCGCCGAGTTGTCGGTGCGCTCGTGACATGAAGTGCAGGCAAGGGAACTGTGACGCTGGCTCGTGTGCAGAAACTTCGAATAATCCACCTCCGGGCCCTGAGCGAACACAAGGATTGCAACACAGATGACGCTGATAATCATTTGATGTCCTTGCGTTTCAGCGGTGGCCGTTCGGCGATCAGGTAGTGACTCGCAGGCGGATCGAGACTGCCAACATTCGGCGCGTGGCAATAGACGCAGACGAACGCGCGGTTCTTATCGATCGACGCCAGTTCTTTGCTGACGTCCTGTCGCAGCCCGTCTTTGTTGTGGCACTCGGTACAGGCAGTGATCGGCACGTCCGGCTTGAGCCCACGCAACGAAGCGGATTTCGTGATGTTGATGTGGCATGCCGTGCACTCGAGTACGTGGTTCAGTTTCTCGCCGCCGCCTTCATGAATGAATTTCTGCGAAATCCGTGTTGGGCCATCAGCCGCAACAGCAGGCGGCGCGAGTTTGTGACAGCCGTTGCAGTTTGCGGCGACGGGTTGTTGCGACTTCCAGTGACAGTTGAAACAGGATGAATGATCCGTGGGCGCGGCTTTGAACGTCGTCGTTTTCGATGCGTGACAGATCGTGCAGTTGTTGTAGTTCTGTTGGAAGGCGTGGGCAAGGTCCGCGCCCTTGCGGCGAGGCGCTGACGCGATCACGTCCTGATGTTTGTCGTGGGGAAACTCGATAGTGAATTGCAGCCGCGAAGCGGGATTGCGAAAAGCGTAACGGACGTCGTCGCGCGGCGACGTCTTTGAGTGGCACACCGAACAGATCTGCGGCCGCGCGCCTTTGAAAAACTGGGCGCGATGACAATTCACACACGCCGCATGGTCCGGGTAGTCGACGATATCCGGAAACTTGGACCATTGCTTGCTGGGGACAACGTGGCAGGTCTTGCACTCCGCCTGGTGCTTTTTCGTCGCGTGGGAGAACTTGGAGTAGTCGACAAAAGAGACACTGATGAGAAGAATGATCAGTAGCATCTGTGTTTTAGTTACACGCGGGTATCGGTTTCTCTACTCCAACGCACTTGACCAGCCGTTCCTTACGATTTGACACGAGGTACGGCTTCTCCGTCGCGAGATCGCCCTGCTTCACCTGCACCTCGCAATTCCAACTCACAACCGTTTGGCCCAACTCCGTTGGCACGAGGTTCGTCAAGACGTAAGTTCCCGGTGCGAGATCGATGAAGTACGCCGTGCCGTTTCTGTCAGTCATGACAGAAAGTGCTCCGGAAGCCTGCTTCAGCAGCGTCGCAATCACACTTTGGCGATCGCGATAGAATCCATCCCGTAAATTTGGATCGAGATTCGTGGTCACCCACTTGCGGGCCGTCTCGTCGCCGCCAAATTCTTTCCGGCTCGCCGCAAAGGCTACGGCAAACTCCGGCACTGCCTTCGGCCCGGCGATGAATTCCTGCTCGACCTCGCGACAATACACCGACTCGCAGTCACCTGTTTTCAACCAGTCGATCAGCGCCGGACTGGCGTTCAGTTTTCCGTAATAGCAATCGCGAGTGACGAGCGGCTGTTTCTCCATCGCCTCGATGAGCGCGCGATTCTGTTCGAGTGTTCCGGGAATCAGGAAGAAGCGTTTTCGCGCGAGCCCGCGCAAGGGGGCAGCATCGTCTGCTTTGACGCGCACGCGAATGCGAAGCACGCCCGTCGGCGTTTGCGGCACGAGCAACAACAGCAGGACCAGTATTAGCGGAAGCTTCATGTGCTACAGGTTCGGGCTGCGCGGAAACTTCAAAAAGGGTAGACGAACGCCGCGGACAATAATCTGATCCGACCTAATCGCCGCGGGCGGTGAAAAACCGTTCGCGCCCGCCGCGCCGATCAAATCGTCCTGGTCGATGCCGTCGCCGCTGATCCCGATCGCGCCGGCAAGCACGCCGTTCTTGTAGAGCGGCACGCTGCCGGCAAAGATCTGGATCCCGTTCGGCAAACTCGGAATCGAGGTGCAGGGAACTGGCGGCCCGGCGAGCGAAGCCAGGAACCCCGCCTGGACCAGATCCAATTGCAGTCCGACGTTGAAAGGGCTCCACTCGGCTAGTGCGGTGCTGAGTGGTCCGGCGGCTGTGTTGTCGATCCCATCCGGGAAGAACGGGCGGTGCAGAAAACCGATCGCGCGATCGCTGAAGGCAAACGCACCGTCGAAACGCACGCCGTCAGCAGCCGCGCGGTCCATGTACGATCCGAAGCCCGCACTGCGCAACTGCGACGCGGCATTGGCCGTCGAGAAGAACGCAGCGGTTCGCGCTTTCTGCACTGCGACATCGAAGCCAAACACCGGCGCGTCCTGTTGGCGAAAGACGCCGAGCACGACGCCGGCCGTATCGACTACAGCGATCGTCACCCGCGCGTTGCTGCCGAGCGGCTGGCGGATCGCGGCGCGTGTGATGTTAGCTTGCTGGGCCGCGCGCGTGATGATCGTCTGAACTTCGGCCGCAGTCAGCGCATTCGCGCCGGCTGGCGCGGTGCCCGCGACGAACGGAAAGAACCGCGGACTGACTTCGCCTGCGACTCCGCCGACCACCTGCGGCACAAATTCAGAAGCCGGAGCGGGAAACGAGATCGTCGCGCCCGCGATGTTCGCGACATTTGCCGGCGCCGGTGGCGTCGCGACGTTCGAAAACGGCAGCCTGATGCCGTCGACGAGGATCGTATCGCCGCGAATGCCGGCCGGCGTTTCGAAACCGCGTACGCCCGAAGCGGCGATCAGTTCTTCAAACCGCTGATCGTTGTCGGTCGGATCGCGATCGACGGTGTAAAGCCCGTCGCCCTCGATACCGATGCCGCCCGCCGG
>DASRIM010000310.1:0-5226 GCA_035649995.1 Pyrinomonadaceae bacterium
CTTGCGGATAACCCTTTCCGTCCACCATCTCGTGGTGCATGTACATTCCCGCCAAAAACTCCTTCATCGCGGGAATCTGCGACATGATTTTGTAGCCCTTTTGCGGGTGCTTCTTCATGATCTCGTACTCGTCGTCGGTGAGCGCCGAGGGCTTCTTGAGAATGTTGTCGTCGATCGCAATCTTGCCGACGTCGTGGAGCAGAGCGCTGATGCGAATCTTTTCGATCTCGTCATCTGACAGACCGAGACGCTGCGCGATAGCCATCGAGAAGCGTGAGACGCGCTCCGAATGGCCGCGTGTGTACGGGTCTTTGCCGTCGATGGCGGCAGCGAGGCCTTTGACCGTGCCGATAAATAGTTGTCGGTTCTCTTCGGCGGACCTTTGCAAGTCGCTGATGAAGCGCTCGATCTGGTCGGTCATCATGTTGAAAGAATTGCCAAGGTCGCCGAGCTCGGTGCGGCTGGTGACCTCGATGCGCTTCGAGAAGTCGCCCGACGCAATGCGATGAGCGCCGCCTGCGAGCTCTCGCACGGGATGCGTGAGTTTGTTGGCGAAGAAGAGCCCGATCAGGATCGTCAGCAGCGCGGCGATCAAACTTATCCACAACACTTGCCAGCGCATGTCGGCGACGGAGGCGAGCGCCGCAGCTTCGTCCTGGATCGCGATCACGCCGAGACGCGAGTTCTTGTCGAGTTCGGCGGTGGCGTACGAGCCGAGCATGTCCACCGTTCGTCCATCACGCACGGCGGAAAACGGCGCCAGCGCCGATTGCACTTGCGCGCCCGACTCCTGCCAGTCCTGCACGACTTTCAAGTCGGTCATCGGCTTCTCTGAAAACGCAACGCTCGCTTCGGGATGCGCGACGGCGCGGCCGTTTTGATCGACGACAAAGACGACGGGCAAGCCTGCGTCGAGGAGCTCGCGTTCACTCTTCGAAGTCGGCTGCTGCACCGCGTCAAAGACTTCCTGAAACGAGATGATCGCGACGACTGCCGCAACGACGTCCTGATTATTCGGACCGCCGAGTACCGGCACGGCTATCGTCAACGCCATTTCGGGTCCGGAGCGAATGATCTGCGGACGGCTGACGACGACGCCGCGGCCATTCATTCGCGCCAGCACTTCGCTGACTCGCGCGTCGACTTCTTCGAGGCTGATAATCTGAGACTGGAAAGCCCGGTGGAGCGTACCGTGGACCGGCCAGAGCGCAAGGGCGATCAGGTTCGGGTCTTCCTGAAGAGTCATCTGGAGGCGCTGGTCATAACCGCGCTCGTCGAAAGACTGCATAGCTCCGGAAATCTCGAAACCGCGGGCGAGACCGGTGACGACGTCCCGATAGCGCTGGCCGTAGAGTTCGATCTGGCGGGCCTTGTCTTGCACGAGCTGGGCCTGGTAGCGGCCCTCGATGGAGCGGAGTTCGTTGGCGCTACGGCCCGAGAGCACGAAGCCGGCGAAGGCCAGGGGCAGCAAGCCCACGAGGAGCAGGACTCCGAGGACAATGTACAGGAGGCGAATTCGTCCGAGTTTTTCGAGCATTCGCAGAATCTGGCGGTTAAAATCGCGGCAGGTTGGCGCGGAAGGGTTGTCGAGTTCGTTCCGAGCACCTTCGGCCCGGCGCGAGACCCATTATTGTCGACCAGCCGTTTGTGTGTCAACGTGATTTACCTTTGTTGAACATGTGACGGTAGCTGGCTGGAATTTGTCGGCTGAACGAGCGGCCGCAGCGTCTAAATCGTTGAGTGACCGATGGCTAACCAGGCCGCCCCTCTGAAGATGGAGACTTTAGGCACCGACGAGATCATCGTGGAGCGAGCCCTGACCGGCGATGCCGAAGCTTTCGGCGAGATTGTGCGGCGCTGGGAGCGTCGTATCTTCGCGCTTGCCTACGGGATTCTAGGGCGCGAGGACGACGCTCGCGACGCCACACAGGAGACGTTCCTGGCTGCGTTTCGCAACCTGCGCGGGTTTCGCGGCGACGCCAAGGTCTCTTCGTGGCTGCACCGGATTGCCGTCAATCAGTGCATCACGCGTCAGCGGCGGGCGAAAGTCAGGAGCGAATCGGCGCTCGACGCCGAAGTCGGCGAGTTTTCGACGCCCGTCAGCTTTTCGCCTGCGTCGGTCGTTGAGAGCCGGCAGGAAACGCTCGCCGTGCGGCGCGCGATCAACAGCCTGCCGATCGAGTTGCGGCAGGTGGTGATCATGAAGGAGTTTGAGGAACTGACTTTTCGCGAGATAGCCGACGCGCTCGACTTGCCGTTGAGCACGGTCAAAAGCCGGCTTTACACGGCGATGAAGCAGTTGCAGATGCGGTTGCGGAAATTTGGCAACGAATAGGAACGACGATGGACGAGAAGCTGATTTGTGAGCGGGCTGTGGATGTTCTGTCTTACCTGTACGGTGAGACCGGCGAGCAGGAAACACGCGACGTCGAGATGCATCTGCGCGAATGTCGCGATTGTCAGGCGGAAGCTGCGTCGTTCGGCGAGGTGCGCAAATCGATCGTCGCGTGGCGTGATGAAGTGTTGACGGGCTTCATTCCATCGACCGTTGCCGTTCCGCCGAAACGATCGGCGATGGCTGCGTTCCGTCAGTTTTTCGATCTGTCGCCGGTGTGGCTGAAAGGCGCGACGGCGTTTGCGGCAGTTGTCTTCTGCGTGTTTGCGGTGTTGCTGGTGGTCAACTTCAAAAGCCTTAATAAGGAAAACGTCGGATCCGTCGAGGCGAACGGCAAGTTCACGCAACAGGAAGTCGATCAGTTGATCAAGGAAGCATTGGCGAAACAACAGACGCCGCCCGTCGAAAACTCCCAAGAGTCGCCGGAACCCGTCGTCGCTGCGAATCCGCCAATGCGAAAGAAACAACTGTCGCAGGGTCGCCGCCCGTTATCGCGCGCCGAACGCGAACAACTCGCTGCGGATCTCAGGTTGCTGCCAACTGACGACGATGTCGATCTACTCGGCGATCGAATCAATCAATAGAGGTAAACATGACACTCATACGAACTCTCCTGACGCTTTGCATGTTGCTATCGGCCGCAAGTCTCAGTCTGGGCCAGAATCCGGCTGAAGACCCGATCCTGCAGTTAAACCTGACACCGGAGCAGCGTCAGCGGATTCGCATCCTTACCCAACAAACCCGCGAAGAACGTCAACTCACAAACCGCCGCGTCCGCGAAGCAAATATCGCTCTCGATCAAGCACTCGACACGGAACCCGTCGACGAAAACCTCATCGAACAGCGCATAAATGAGCTGAGCGCGGCGCAGGCCGCCCAAACGCGCATGAGGATTCACATGGAACTGCGAATCCGTCGTCTCCTCTACCCCGAACAGCTCGCTACCCTGAAACGCCTTCGTCTTCAACTCCGCGAGGTCATCGCTCCACAGCGACAGAACAACCCGCGCCGCCCGAACGTGGATTCCTTCCGCTCCAACCCCCGCCGCCCGTAAGACCGTTCTGACAATCCAGTACGGAGTTTTATTCGGGACATCTGATTCAGCGAAATCCTGTAATCCCTGCCGTCTTCGCGCTACAGCCTCATCGACGGACTCGCAGCTACGCGACCGTGAATCTCTTCCACCTTGACGGGCCTCATGCAATTTGCGCATGATAGGCCGCTCTTTTTCACGCTGTCGTGCGGCCTTTGAACGGCGAGGCAACCGTTTACTTAGCGTGCCGCAACGACAAAAAAAGACTGGCTATCTCGCTCTCCATGAACTTCGCTACGCGCGCTCTGCTAGAGCTGCAAGAGACGACGCTGCTGGCCGCGCGCGCATTTCGCGGTATTTTCAAGCGGCCCCGCTATATCAATGAAACCATCAGTCAGATGGACGCCATTGGTGTCGGCTCTTTGACTATCATCATCCTGACGGGGTTTTTTACCGGCGGCGTACTGACTGTCCAGACCTTTCCCACGCTGAAAGCCTACGGCGCGCAATCGCAGACCGGCTATCTCGTCGCCGTCTCGCTGGTCCGCGAGTTAGGCCCGGTTTTGTGCGCGTTGATGGTGACTGGACGCGTCGGCTCGGCTATCTCGGCCGAGCTCGGCTCGATGGTAGTCTCGCAGCAGATCGACGCAATGCGGGCGCTCGGCACCGACCCGATTCGCAAGCTCGTTGCTCCGCGTATGTGGGCATTGCTGGTGAGCCTGCCGTTGCTGACGGTGCTGGCGGACGTGCTGGGAATCGTTGGAGGGTGGGTGACGGCGGTCGTTCTTTATTCTGTGTCTTCCAGCGTCTTTATCTCCGCCGTCCGCGACGGAATCACGACCGACGACCTGATTGGCGGCGTCGTCAAACCGCTTGTCTTCTCATTGATTATCGGCGCGATCGCCTGCCGCCAGGGATTGAGCACCGAGGGCGGAACCGTCGGCGTCGGACGCTCCACGACACGGGCGGTCGTGATGGCCTCGATCATAGTGATTATCGCCGACTACTTTCTCGCTAAAGCGCTTCAGGTTATTCTAGGCACTAGTTAAGCCTTAGCTGCTCAGACATGGCAACAACCGATATACACACTACTTCGCCGACTGTAAGCGAAGCTGCGGTCGAATCGACGTTCATGGAAGTGGACGATCGCGATCGCGCTATTCCGGCGATCGAGTTCCAGGACGTGGTGCTGGCGTTCGACGAACGCGTCATTCTCGACGGGCTCAACTTCAAAGTGATGAAGGGCGAGACCAAGATCATCCTTGGCGGCTCGGGCGGCGGCAAGTCGACGATCATCAAGCTCGTGCTGGGACTGCTCAAACCCGACGAAGGACGAGTCCTCGTCGACGGTGAAGACATCACTAACTACTCCGAAGACCAGATGATGCGCGTCCGCAAGAAGATCGGCATGGTCTTCCAGGAAGGCGCGCTCTTCGATTCGCTTTCCGTTTACGACAACGTCGCGTATCGCCTGCACGAACAGGGCGTGCCGGAAGAAGAAGTCGAGCCCGAGGTGCGCCGCATGTTGCGGTTCGTCAACCTTGAAGACGCCATCGACAAGATGCCGATCGAACTATCGGGCGGCATGCGCCGGCGCGTCGGTATCGCGCGCGCGTTGATCGGCGATCCGAAGATCGTTCTGTTCGACGAGCCTACGGCCGGTCTCGATCCGCCCACGGCGCGGACGATTTGCGAACTGGCGATGAAGTTGCGCGACCTCGAAGACGTCTCCTCGATCTTCGTGACACACGAGATGAACAATCTCCACTACATCTGTTCCGAGTATGCGCTGGTTGAC
>DASRIM010000311.1:0-14171 GCA_035649995.1 Pyrinomonadaceae bacterium
TCGATCGATCCGTTTCTGACTTACTCGGATCGACGCGACCTGCGCGAAAAAGCGTGGCGCATGTTTGTAAACCGCGGTGACAACGGCGGCGAACACGACAACAACGCCATCATTACCGAAATCCTGCAACTGCGCGCCGAACGCGCCAAGCTGCTCGGCTACCCGACGCACGCTCACTGGCGTCTCGAAAACTCGATGGCCAAAACTCCGGAACGCGCGATGGCCCTGATGGAGGCTGTTTGGAAACCGGCGGCCGTGCGCGTACAGGAGGAAGTCGCAGACATGCAGGCGCTGGCCGACAAGGAAGGCGCTAAGATCAAGATCGAGCCGTGGGACTATCGCTACTACATGGAGAAAGTCCGCAAGGCCAAATACGATCTGGACCAGAACGAGATCAAGCCATATCTCCAGCTCGAGAAGCTGCGCGAAGGCATCTTCTGGGTCGCCGGAGAGCTGTTCAATTTCAACTTCACGCCGGTGACGAACGTCCCGGTGGCCCATCCCGATGTTCGCGTTTGGGAAGTCACCGACAAGACGACCAAACGTCACATCGGTCTTTGGTACTTCGATCCGTACGCGCGTCCCGGCAAACGCTCCGGCGCGTGGATGAATGCATATCGCAACCAGGAACGCATCAACGGCGAGATCACGACGATCGTCTCGAACAATTCAAACTTCGTGAAGGGCAAACCCGGCGAACCGGTGCTGATATCGTGGGACGACGCGACGACAATGTTCCACGAATTCGGGCACGCACTTCACGGGCTCAATTCAAACGTCACTTATCCGTCGCTGTCCGGCACGGCGGTGCCGCGCGATTACGTCGAGTTTCCATCGCAGCTTTTGGAACACTGGCTCGCGACGCCGGAAGTGTTGCAGCGTTTCGCGCTCCATTACCAAACCGGCAAGCCGATTCCGCAAACGCTCGTCGACAAGATCAACCGTTCGGCGACGTTCAACGAGGGATTCGAGACGGTGGAACTTCTTGCGTCGGCGTTAGTTGACATGAAACTACATCTCGCCGGCGACAAGAAGATCGATCCCGACGCCTTCGAACGTGAAACGCTGGCCCAACTCGGCATGCCGAAAGAGATCGTGATGCGCCACCGCACGCCTCAGTTTCTGCACGTCTTTTCGAGTGATGGCTACTCGGCGGGTTATTACAGCTACCTGTGGTCCGACGTGATTACGGCCGATGCGTTCGGCGCCTTTGTCGAAGGCAAGGGACCATACGACAAGTCAGTGGCGCAGCGGCTGCGGAAGCACATCTTCTCCGTCGGCAACACGGTCGATCCAGCCGACGCCTACCGCTCCTTCCGCGGACGCGATCCAAAGATCGACGCGCTGATGAAGAAGAAAGGCTTCACCGCGAAGAGTTAAAAGCGGCACGGGCGACGCCGCGAAGCTGACTGGTCGATGAGGTAAGGTATTGATCTACGTGGCGAGCGGCTTTGCGGCCGTCCGCGATGGCCCAGACGACGAGGGACTGGCCGCGTTCGATGTCGCCGGCGGCGAAGATGCCGGGAATGTTTGTCATCTTGTTCGGATCGACTGCGACCAGGCCCTTCGCGTTCAGCGTGAGTCCGAGTTGCGAAATCAAGCCGTCTTTTTCAGGTCCGAGGAAACCCATCGCCAGCAGTACGAGTTGAGCAGGCCACACGCGCTTCGGGCCTGAGACTTCGTTGAACGACGAGTCGATCTCGACTGTCTCGACCGCTTCCACCGCGCCTTCACCAATGAAACGCTGCGTCATGACGGAGTAACAACGCGGATCGCTGCCGTTCACTGCGATGGCTTCTTCGTGACCGTAGTCGACTCGATGAATCCTGGGCCACTGCGGCCATGGGTTGCCGGCGGCGCGCTCAAATGGCTGCCGCGGGAGGATCTCGAATTGGACCAGACTACGACAGCCGTGTCGCAGCGCAGTCGCAACGCAATCCGTGCCTGTATCGCCGCCGCCGATGACGATTACGTGTTTGTCTTTCGCGGAGATGAAATCCGTGGTTTCGCCGTCGTCCAACAAGCTTTTCGTATTTGCACGCAGGAAGTCCATCGCGAAGTGAACGCCGGGCAGATTTCGATTCTCGACTGAAAGATCTCGCGGACGACTCGCTCCGCCGCACAACACAACGGCGTCGAATTCTTCGAGCAATCGATCGGCGGGATAGTCGCGTCCGACGTCGGTGTTAGTCACAAAGCGGACGCCCTCGGCGGCAAGCAGATCCACACGTCGTTGCACGATCGCTTTGTCGAGCTTCATGTTCGGAATGCCATACATGAGCAAACCGCCAACGCGATCCGCTTTCTCGAACACGCTAACTAAATGACCGGCGCGATTAAGCTCCGCGGCGCAAGCTAAACCCGCTGGACCGGATCCGATAACCGCAACTTTCCTTCCCGTTCGATGCCGCGGCGGCCGAGGAACAATCCAGCCTTCACCGAAACCACGCTCGACAATCGCGCACTCAATCGTCCTGATTTGTACCGGCTCGTCTACGAGACCGCGCACACACGAACCTTCACACGGCGCCGGGCAAACTCTGCCGGTGAATTCGGGAAAGTTGTTTGTCTTGTGCAGCAGATCGAGCGCCGCTTTCCAATTGCCGCGAAAAACGAGATCGTTCCAGTCAGGAATCAAATTGTTGAGCGGACAACCTGACGCCGCGCCATTGATCATTTCTCCCGTGTGACAAAACGGAACGCCGCAATTCATGCAACGCGCGCCCTGATCACGCAGCGTCGACTCGTCAACGTGCGCGTGAAACTCGTTCCAATCGCGAACCCGCTCGACAGGCGATCGCATCACTGGAAGGACGCGGTCAGGCATGAGCAACTGCCGCCTCCTCTAAAACCCGGCGATAGTCGTTCGGCATCACGCGGACGATCTTAGCGACGAACTGATCCCAGGCGAGAAGTATCTCGGTAGCGCGGCGGCTTCCGGTATGCTCGGCGTGATGAAAGATCATGTCCTTAACAAACTCGATCTCCGCCTGGTCCTCGAGCGACGTCAGCGAAGCCATCTCGAGATTACAGAACTTGCCGGATTCCCTGTTCTCGTCTACGAGATACGCAATGCCGCCCGACATACCCGCCGCAAAGTTTCGCCCAACTGAACCCAGGACCACGACGCGCCCGCCAGTCATGTACTCACAGCCATGATCGCCAACGGCTTCGACTACGACATTCGCGCCACTGTTCCGCACGCAGAACCTCGCACCTGCGATACCGTTGACGTAAGCCTCGCCACTCGTCGCGCCGTAAAACGCAACGTTGCCGACGATCACGTTCTCTTCAGGCACGAACGTCGCGGCTTCCGGCGGAACGACGATGATCTTTCCGCCCGATAAACCTTTGCCGAGATAGTCGTTCGCATCGCCCGTGAGCCGCAGCGTGATGCCTTTCGGAATGAACGCGCCGAAACTCTGTCCGGCCGAACCCGCGAGATTGAGTTGAATCGTGTCGTGCGGCAATCCGGCTGGTCCATACTGTCGCGTGACCTCACTTCCGAGCTGCGTGCCGACTGCCCGATGAATGTTGCGAATCGAAAGCGCGGCCGAAACGGGTTTACCTTCCTCCAGCGCAGGCCGGCAGACATCGAGCAGCCGCTCGCTGTCGACCGTGTTACCGATATCGTGAGGCTGCTTCGCTTGACAGTAGCGGCCGAAACTCGCCGGAACAGCAGGCTGAAAAAGTAGTTGCGACAGATCGAGATGGCGCGCTTTCCAGTGATCGATCTCCGCCATTTGCAAGCACTCGGAGTGGCCCACCATCTCGTCGATACTGCGGAACCCGAGTTGGGCCATCAACTCGCGCGTTTCCTGCGCAAGGAACATCATGAAGTTGACGAGATGTGAAGGATCGCCGGTGAACTTCGCTCGCAGTTTAGGATCCTGCGTCGCGACACCGACCGGACACGTGTTCAGGTGACACGCGCGCATCATGATGCAACCCAGCGTCACCAGCGGCGCGGTCGCGAAGCCAAACTCTTCCGCGCCAAGCAGCGCCGCGACAACAACGTCACGACCGGTTTTCAACTGGCCATCGGCTTCGATCCGAATGCGGCTGCGCAGGTCGTTCAACAACAGCGTCTGATGCGTTTCGGCGAGACCGAGCTCCCACGGCGCGCCCGCGTGCTTGATACTGGTCAGCGGCGCTGCGCCCGTGCCGCCGTCGTACCCGCTAATCAGCACCACGTCCGCGCGAGCTTTCGCGACGCCGGCAGCGATCGTTCCGACGCCTGCTTCGGCAACAAGTTTCACACTGATGCGCGCTTCAGGATTTGCATTCTTCAAGTCGTAGATCAGTTGGGCCAGGTCCTCGATCGAGTAAATATCGTGGTGCGGCGGCGGTGAGATCAGCCCGACGCCCGGCGTCGAGTGTCTGACGGCCGCGATCCACGGATAAACTTTTTCACTCGGCAGTTGACCGCCTTCGCCGGGCTTCGCACCCTGCGAGATCTTGATCTGAATCTCTTTTGCATTGACGAGATAGTGGCTCGTAACGCCGAACCTTCCGGAGGCAACCTGTTTGATGGCGCTGTTGCGCGAATCGCCGTTCGCATCGAGAAAGTAGCGCTCAGGATCTTCCCCGCCCTCGCCGGTATTGCTCTTCCCGCCAATGCGATTCATCGCGATCGCGATCGACTCGTGTGCTTCCTGGCTGATCGAGCCGTACGACATCGCGCCCGTTTTGAATCGCGTGACGATCGCTTCAACAGGCTCCACCTCTTCGATGGGAACCGCGGGCCGAGTGGATCGAAACTCCATCACACCGCGCAACGTGCAGAGATTGCGCGAGCGGTCGTTGACGAGCTCGCTGTACTCTTTGAATGTCGCGTAGTTTCCCGTACGACAAGCCGCTTGCAGCTTATGGACCGTTAAAGGATTGAAGAGGTGCGGCTCGCCGTCTTTGCGATATTGATACTGACCGCCGCTTTCGAGCGTTGGTTGCGCCCAGCGCTCGCGAAAAGCCGGCGCGTGTCTGCGTCGCACTTCCTCCGCGATAACGTCGAGGTTCGCACCGCCGATGCGCGAAGGCGTCCAGGTGAAATACTTGTCGACGAGTTCCTGCTGCAAGCCGATGGCTTCGAAGACCTGGGCGCCGCAGTAACCCTGCGTCGTTGAGATGCCCATCTTCGAGATGACCTTGATGATTCCTTTGTTTATTGCCTGCACGTAATTGTGCAACGCCGCGCGTTCGTCGACGTCGGCGAGCAAACCCTGGCGAATGCTGTCCTGGAGTGTCTCGAATACGAGGTAAGGATTGATCGCGGCGGCGCCATAACCCAACAGCAACGCAAAGTGATGCACTTCACGAGGCTCGCCGCTCTCGACTATTAACCCGACCTGCGTGCGCGTGCCTTCGCGAATCAGGTGATGATGAACACCACTGACGGCGAGCAGCGCGGGAATCGGCGCCATCTCGGCGTCGACGTTGCGGTCAGAGAGAATGATGAGATCGTAACCCGCTTCGATCGCGGCGCTCGACTGTTCGAAAATATTCTCGAGCGCCGTTGCCAGTCCTTCACCCGCTTCGATCGAAAAAACAATTGGGATAGTTAGAGACCGGAAACCGGGCTTGCCCCAGTGACTGTCCGAGTCGCCGAGGAGTCGCAGCTTTTCGAGTTCCTGGTTGCTCAGAATCGGCGACGACAAACGGATCTGCCGTGCACACTCGGCCGACGGTTCCAGCATGTTGATCTCCGGACCAACGCAGGTGTCGGCAGACATCACCAATGCCTCACGGATTGCATCGACGGGCGGGTTCGTCACTTGCGCGAAGAGCTGTTTGAAATAGTTGTAGAGCAACTGAGGGCGCTCAGACAGTATCGCGAGCGGCGTGTCAGTGCCCATCGAGCCGACCGGCTCACTTCCACTCGCAGCCATCGGCTCGATCAGTAACTTCAATTCTTCATACGTGTAACCAAAAACACGCTGCCGCTGGAGAATCGTATCGGTGTTCGGTTCGTGAACGTACGGCGGCTCAGGCAAGTGGTCCAACGAGATCATGTTTGCGTCGAGCCACTCCTGATACGGATGCTCGCGCGCGACCGTCTGTTTCAGCTCGTCGTCGCCGATGACGCGTCCCTGACTTGTGTCTACGACAAACATGTTCCCGGGTTTGAGACTCCCCTTCGCGGCGATGCGGTCCGCGGGAATTTCCAGCACGCCGACTTCCGAAGACATCACGACCAGATCGTCTTTCGTGATGTAGTAGCGCGCAGGGCGAAGTCCATTGCGGTCGAGTAAGGCGCCGACTGTGAAGCCGTCGCTGAAGACGATCGCGGCTGGTCCATCCCACGGCTCCGTGATCAGCGAATGATATTCGTAGAACGCCCGCTTCTCCGGGCTCATGAACCGATGTCCGGTCCATGGTTCGGGAACCATCATCATCAGCGCGTGCGGCAGCGAACGTCCGGCAAGAACAAACATCTCCAGCGCGTTGTCGAACATTCCTGAATCGCTCGCATCGCTATCGATTACTGGCAACACTTTCTCGAGGTCGCTGCCGAAGAGCTTCGACGCGAAACGGCTCTCGCGCGCGTGCATCCAGTTCACGTTTCCGCGCAGCGTGTTGATTTCGCCGTTGTGTGCGAGATAGCGATACGGATGTGCGCGCGCCCAGCTCGGAAAGGTGTTCGTGCTGAATCGCGAATGAACGACGGCGAGCGCAGACGTAAACGAAGGGTCGACCAGATCCGGATAGAACGCCGGCAACTGGCTCGCCATCAGCATCCCTTTGTAGACCACTGTCTTGTACGAGAGACTCGCGATGTAAAAGCCTTCGATGTGCGCGCGCTTTATCTCACGCGACGCGCGGCGGCGTATGACGTAGAGTGTGCGCTCGAACGTGGCGTCATCTTGCAGATCGAAATTGCGAGCGATGAAGACCTGCCGAATGATCGGCATCGAATCCCGCGCAGTTGGCCCAGGCACCGAATCGTTTATGGGAACGTCTCGCCAGCCGAGTAGCCGTTGACCTTCCTCTTCGATGATGCGCTCGAGTATTGCTTCGCACTGCCGTCGCGGCTCGCGGGCAACAGGCAGGAAGATCATGCCCGCGGCGTATCGTCCAAATTCCGGGAGCTCGAACGAACATTGTGTCAGCAGAAAGTCGTGTGGAGTTTGAACGAGGATGCCCGCGCCGTCGCCGCTATTTGCTTCGCAACCCGACGCGCCGCGGTGCTCCATGTTGAGCAGGACTTCGAGCGCGTTTGTGACGATCTCATGAGACCGCCGTCCCTGGACGTCAGCGACAAAACCCACGCCACAAGCATCGTGCTCGTAGTGTGGGTCGTAGAGACCCTGTTTTGACGGTGCATTTAACAAGACCTTACCCGGCGTTGGCTTCGGCGACTGCAAGCCGCTCGCAACAACACCTGTGCCATACGGAGAACCTGAATCATTTGCGGATTACAGACGCGTCTGCTGCTTTTTAGCAGCCGATCGGAGCGACAAATTTGTATGTCTCCAGGTTGCGGCCTACGAGAATGTAAGGGTCGTTTATCTCTCTATAAATCTTTTTCACTTGACTTGCCGCACGTTGCACTCCAACATGCGCCATCCAACACCATGGTTGCCACTGAGCGGCGAACTAAAAGTCCGGAACTGCTCTCGCGCGAACAGCGCGAAGTGCGGAAACTCGGCACGCTCCTGGAAATCAGCCGCCTGCTCGCCGATACAAGCAATCTCAAGTCGTCCTTCGCCGTCGCACTCGAAACACTCGGGCGTCATCACGGCATGTTGCGCAGTTTCGTCATGCTGCTCGACAAGGAAGACGAAAAGATTCGCATGGAAGCGAGTTACGGCCTCAATCAAGACTCCGCTCATCGCGTTACGTATCGCGTCGGCGAAGGCGTGATCGGACGCGTCGTGCAGAGCGGAAAGCCCGTCGTCGTGCCGCAAACCAGCCGCGAGCCGCTGCTGCTCAACCGTCTTCGCTCGCATGAAGAACACACGACGCGAAAAGAAGTCAGCTTCATTTGCGTCCCGATACTGATTGGCGGGAAAGCCGTCGGCGTGCTCGGCGCGGATCGCATCTACAAGGAAGAGCGCGATTTCGATCGCACTACGAAGTTTTTGAGCGTGACTGCGGCCATGATTGCCCAGGCGCTCAAGGTGCGGCAGGGCATCGAGGCCGAGAAAAAGCGTTTACTCGACGAGAACATTCACCTCAAGCGGGAACTGCGTGAACGCTACGACTTCGGCCACATCGTCGGCAACTCCAATCCGATGCGCATGGTCTACGAACAGGTAACGCAGGTCGCTCGCACAAACACGACCGTGCTGCTGCGCGGCGAGTCGGGAACGGGCAAGGAGATGATTGCCCACGCGATTCATTACAATTCGCTGCGCGCGAGCAAACCGTTCGTCAAAATCAGTTGTGCTGCGCTTCCTAACACGTTGATTGAATCGGAGTTATTTGGTTACGAAAAGGGAGCTTTCACTGGCGCTCAGGCACGTAAAAAGGGGCGGTTTGAGCTGGCGGATGGCGGGACGTTGTTCCTCGACGAGATCGGCGATCTGGATCTCACGACGCAGGTGAAACTGTTGCGCGTGCTTCAGGAGCGTGAGTTTGAACGGCTTGGCGGTGTGGAGACGATCAAGGTGAACGTCCGGTTGATTGTGGCCACGAACAAGGATCTCGAAGAGGCGATCAAGCAGTCGCAGTTTCGCGAGGATCTGTATTACCGGCTGAACGTTTTCACGATCTTTATGCCGCCGTTGCGCGAGCGAAAGCCTGACATTCTGCTGCTCGCCGAGCATTTCGTCGCGAAGTTTGAGCGTGAGCATGGTAAGAGGATAAAGCGCATTTCGACGCCGGCGATCGATATGCTGACGAGTTATCACTGGCCTGGGAACGTACGCGAGCTCGAAAACGTTATTGAGCGGGCGGTGTTGATTTGTGATTCAAGCGTGATTCACGGCCATCACCTGCCGCCGTCGCTGCAAACCGCCGAAGGTACGGATACTGTTAATCGTCTGTCGCTCGCGTCGGCGATGGAGAACTACGAGCGCGATCTGATCCAGGATGCGCTCAAGACCGCACGTGGAAACCGTGCGAAGGCGGCGAAGCTTCTTGACAGCACCGAGCGGATCATCGGATACAAGGTCAAGAAATACGGTATTCGTTGCGAACGCTTCCGCTCGTGACCTCAGTCCGACATTTTTGTCACGCCGCTCCAGTTTCCTACAAAACTGTTAGCTCAAATCACTCCATTACATTGACCTCCCGCAAGCTGGAGACAAATAGAAAATGAATTTAAAAAAAATCCCTTTACCATCGACCTCGCGCAAGCGGGAGCCGCAACCCCATTGACAACCTAACCGCGCAGGAGTAGTTTTCTGAAACCGATGAGGCGAAGCTCACACACCAAACACGAATTGCACAAGTCGATTGCCAGTGGTGCGGCGTGCGTGTGTTGTTGTTGCGTGAAAGACCGGCAACCGAGCGGAGCCATTCGTGTGACTTAAACTAACCGGAATATTACACATGGCACCAAAGGCCGCTCGATTGAGCGGCCTTTTTATTTTTGCGTAACCAAACACCGAGGGACAAAACATGACCACCGAACCAAAACCCATTGCCGTCTACTACGAACACCCCGACTGGTTTCGCCTTCTCTTCGCGGAGCTCGACCGCCGCGAAATTCCTTACCTCCCCATCAATGCGGATCGACATCAATACGATCCTGCCGAAACCGAAACCCCATTCGCACTGCTCTTCAACCGCATGAGCCCTTCGGCATACCTGCGCGGCCACGGCCACGCCATCTTCTACACTTTGAACTACCTGGAACATCTCGAACGCCTCGGAACGCGGGTCATCAACGGCCGAACGGCGTTCACCGTCGAGATCTCGAAAGCGTTACAGCTCTCGTTGCTCAACTCGCTGGGCCTGCCGTACCCGCGCGCTCGCGTGATCAACCATCCATCGCAGGCGCCGTCCGCCGCGCGCGACCTGCGCTTTCCGATCGTCGTGAAAGCAAACGTCGGCGGCAGCGGCGCTGGCGTCGTACTGTACGACTCGCACGCTTCCCTGGCCCACGCCGTCGAAGCCAATACAGTCGATCTCGGAATCGACAACACCGCCCTGGTCCAGGAGTTTGTGCCGGCGCGCGGCGGCCACATCACGCGCGTTGAAACACTCGGCGGAAAATATCTCTACGCCATCAAAGTCTTCACCTCAGGCGAGAGTTTCAACCTCTGTCCGGCCGACATCTGCCAAACGACCGACGGCGTCGAGCTCGCCCGCACCACCTGCCCGCTCGACGCGCCGCGCACGGGCCTGCAAGTCGAGGGCTACACGCCGCCGCCTGAAGTGATCGACGCAGTAGAACGCATCGTCCGCGCGGCGCACATCGACGTCGGCGGCGTTGAATACATCGTCGACGATCGCGACGGCTCGCTGCTTTATTACGACATCAATGCGCTCTCGAATTTCGTCGCCGACGCGACGCGCGTCGTCGGTTTCGATCCTCATTCCAGGCTGGTTGATTTTATCGAGAAGGAGGCACTCCAATGCGCTACGGCTACTGGCTACCGGTTTTCGGCGGTTGGCTGAGAAACGTCGACGACGAACACATGGAAGCGACGTGGGCTTACAACAGCCGGCTTGCGCGTCGCAGCGAGGAGATCGGTTACGACCTGACGCTGATCGCCGAGTTGAACCTCAACGACATCAAGGGCGTCGAAGCTCCGTCGCTCGATGCATGGTCCACCGCTGCGGCGCTCGCGGCAGTCACCAGGCGGTTGGAACTGATGGTCGCCGTGCGGCCGACGTTTCATCAACCGGCATTGCTCGCGAAACAGGCGGCGAACATCGATCACATCGCCGGCCGCGGGCGGCTCTCGCTCAACGTCGTCTCTTCGTGGTGGGCCGACGAGGCGAAGAAGTACGGAGTCGCGTTTGAGCAACACGACGATCGCTACGCGCGGACGACGGAGTGGCTCGAGATAGTCGACCGGCTGTGGCGCGAGGACCACTTCTCGTTCAGCGGCAATCATTACGTTATCGACGACGCGGTGTTGCAGCCGAAGCCGATCACGCGGCCGCGGCCGGTGATTTACGCGGGCGGTGAATCGGAAGCGGCGAAGACGATGATCGCGAAACACTGTGACGCGTACGTCATGCACGGCGACGAGCCGTCGCGCGTGCGCGAGAAGATCGCGGACATGTCGGAGCGGCGCGAGCGTTGGGGACTGCCGCCGCTGAAGTACGGTGTCGCCGCGTATACGATTGTTCGCAACAACGAGGCGGAGGCGCGCCGCGAGTTGGAGCGGATCACGAACGTGAAGCAGTCGGCCGCGGGTTATCAGAACTATCAACAGTGGCTCGCCGGAACGAAGCTCGAGCAGCGCGTCTCATTGGAGGACTACTCCGTCTCGAATCGCGGCTTGCGCTCCGGCCTGATCGGCACGCCTGAACAGGTCGCGAAGCGGATCGCCGAATTCGAGGACGCAGGCGTGGACCTGTTGCTGTTGCAGTGTAGCCCGCAGTTGGAGGAGATGGAGCGGTTCGCCGAGACGGTGATCAAACCACGAGCGTTGGCGATGGCCTCATAACTCGGTGTTTTTTCATTGTGCCGTGCGGGTCTTTTGTGGTTATTTGTGAGTATGAAACCCAGTAACCTAATCGCAGCTACTTTGGTTCTGTTCTTCGCCCATACGGCTTTCGCGCAATTCGGCCAGTCAAATCGCCTGACGAACGACGCGGAACGCCTGTCGCGCGATGCCGAGGCGTTTGCCGACGCCACTTACAATGGCTACGCAAACTCGTTTCGCAATAACCGCACTGAGATCGAGGCGGTCATGCTGGCGCAACAGTTCGCGGGCGCCTCGCGGATCTTTTATCGAATGGTAGTCGACCGCCGGCGCAACCAGGATCTGCGCGATGCGTTCAGCCTGTTGCAGGAACTGGCGCGCTCGGTCGATCGCAGCAACACACAACGGAGCTCCTGGTCAAACGTGCAACGGTCCCTGTCGGACCTCGCGCGAGATCTCCAGTTCGACGACACGTCCGGCGGCAACCAGCAGCCCGACTACGGTCGCGGCGGGCGCATGACGTGGAAAGGCCGTGTAGACGACGACGTACGCATCACGATTCGCGGCGGCACCGCTGACGTCGAGACCATCGGCGGCACTCCATACAACGACGCGCAGCCCAACTTCTCCGCTTCGCTGCCTTCGCGACGCGTCAACGTTAAACTCAACGTCAGGAAAGCACGCGGCGAGGTATTCATCGAACAGCAGCCGTCGCGTGACAACGGTTTCGCCGCGGTGATCAGGATCAAGGATCCGAGAGGCGGAGCGTCGGAGTATGAGTTTGAGTTGAGCTGGTGACGCGGATCATTCGATGATGATCTCGTCGACGAAGATCCACGCGTCGCCGCCGCTGCCGGGGTGCCACGAGGGGATCTTGCCGAAGTTCACAGCCTTGATGCGGACGTAGCGCGCCTCCTGGGAGTTCACGTTTTTGACGAAGTCTTTCGCGAGCGTGCCGACGTTCGTGTTCGGATCGCTGCCGTCAGGCACGTCGTTGGGGATCGACAGGACGTGAGTGAACGTTTGCCCGTCCAGCGAGACTTCAAACTCGACGCGCCGCGGCATCCAGATCCACGAGCCGGCTTCCTGCAAGAACCCCGCACCTAACTTTGTGATGGTTTGCGGCCTGCCGAGGTCCACGACGGCGACGAAATCTTTTCCCCAGTAGCCCTGCCACGCACCGCCGCTCCAGTTCGTAGTGCCGCGAATGCCGTCGATGACGGCGAAGTCTCCGCCGCCGGGGTACTGTGAGCTGTACTTCGACAGCAGCGTGAGTTTCCAGTCGTGCGGGATCCGATGAAACGTCGCGGTTGCGACGCGGCTTTGGCGTCCGGATTCATCGACGGCGACGGCTTTGATCGTCGTGCTTTTGTCGATGGTGAACGGTTTCGTGAATCGCGGCGACCGCGACGTCGGTTCTGAAGCGTCAGTCGTAAAGTAAACGGCGCCCGCGTAAGACCGCATGTCGATCTGGAGATTAGTTTTGAATGTCTGGCCTGAGCTTTTGATTACCGGTACGGGAACGATCGAAGGCCCAACGATACGCGACACAGGTACTTCAGTTCCCCATTTCTCATTCGGCCGTGGACCCATCTGAAACACCAGTTCACCGCCCGCTACCAGATCGGCGTGGTCCAAATATGACTTGCGATACGGCTTGCCGTTTAGCTTAGCGGATTGAATGTAAATATTCTGCGCAGAAACACCGTTCGCGACGATCCGGAACGATCTTCCGTTTTCGAGATTGAATCTGACTTCCGGAAACAGCGGCGTGCCGATGGCGTAGATCGTCGAGCCGGGCGTGACCGGATAGAAACCGGCGGCGCTCAAAACGTACCACGCCGACATCTGCCCGCAGTCTTCGTTGCCGATCAAACCATCGGGCTCAGGTTTGTAAAACTGGTCCATGATCTGGCGCACGCGAAACTGCGTCTTCCACGGCTGACCAGCGTAGTTGTAGAGATACGCCATGTGATGGCTCGGCTCGTTTCCGTGAGCGTACTGCCCGATTAAACCGGTGATGTCGGCTTGTTCGCGTCCGGTGGTGCGGCTTTCCGCTGCAAACATCTGATCGAGCTTGTCGGCGAACTTGTTGCGTCCGCCCATCAGCTCGATCAAGCCGCTGACGTCGTGCGGAACGAAGAAGGTGTACTGCCACGCGTTCGCTTCGGTGAAATGAAACGTCACTTCGCGTGGATCGAAAGGTTCGGCCCAGTTGCCGTTCGTGCGCGGGCGCATGAAACCGATCTCCCGATCGAACACGTTCTTGTACGACTGCGCCCGCGCGAGGTAGCGGTTGTAATCCGCCGTCTCGCCGAGGCGGCGTGCGATTTCGGCGATGCACCAATCGTCGTACGCGTATTCGAGCACTTTCGAGACTGATTCGCGCTCGTCTTCCGTGCTGATGAAACCTTTGTCGATATAGGCGCCGAGCCCGTGATGGCGCAGCTCCGCACTGTGCTTCATGGCGCGGAACGCCTGTTTCAAATCGAAGCTGTCCATGTCCTGGGCGATGCCTTTGGCGACGGCGTCGGCGATCACGGAAACGGAGTGATAGCCGATCATCGTGTCGGTCTCGTTGGCGGCGAGCTCCCAAACAGGCAGACGTCCGCCTTGTTCGTACTGCTT
>DASRIM010000312.1:0-10243 GCA_035649995.1 Pyrinomonadaceae bacterium
TTTACGTATCCGTCTCTTCAATCCTGGTTAATCTGCGCCATCTGCCTGGCATCCATGCGGCCGCCATAGATCTCGATCCGAGAAAAACCGATCTCGATCTCGCTAAGGTCCGCCGGCGTGAGTTGGACCTTGAGCGCCCCCATGTTCTCGCGCAGGTGATCTATGTTGCCCGTGCCGGGGATCGGAACGATCCAAGGCTTCCGCGCCATCAACCACGCCAGCGCGATCTGGGCCGGCGTCGCGCCCTTTTTGGCGCCGAACTTAGTCAGAAACTCGATGATCGGCTGGTTGTTCTTCATGACCATCGGCGAGAAGCGCGGGAACGTCGCTCGTAAGTCGTTCTTCGGATCCATCGTGGACTGCACGTCCACCTTCATTGTCCCGGGCAAGAAACCCTGTCCCAACGGTCCCCACGGAACAAAGCCAATGCCCAACTCTTCGCAGGCTTGAAGCACACCGTCGCGTTCCGGGCTTCTGTCGATGAGCGAGTATTCGCTTTGGATCGCCGCAACCGGCTGAACGGCGTGCGCGCGGCGGATGGTCTTTGCGCTCGGCTCCGAGAGACCAAAGTGCAGGACCTTTCCGGCCTTGATCAGATCTTTGATCGTGCCGGCCACGTCTTCGATCGGCACCGTCAGATCGACCCGGTGCTGGTAATAGAGATCGATGCGGTCGGTCTTGAGGCGCTTTAACGATTCCTCGACGACCTTCCGGATACGCTCCGGTCGGCTGTCCAAGCCGTTCGTCCCGTCGATCTTAAAGCCGAACTTGGTGGCAATTTTGACCTTGTCCCGGAAAGGCGCGAGAGCTTCCCCGACTAGTTCCTCGTTGACATAAGGACCGTATACTTCCGCAGTGTCGAAGAATGTGACACCTCGTTCATAAGCGTCGCGAATCACCCGGATGCCGTGCGCCCGGTCCACCCCTGGACCGTAGTGGCCGCCGCTGAGACCCATGTTGCCGAAGCCAAGTTCCGAAACTTCCAGTGTGCCCAACTTCCTCTTATTCATAACGTAGGTTCCTTCTTTAGTGGTTTTTCCTGATTGAGGCGAGACGTGGTTAGTCGCCGAGGCGTCGAAAGGCAGCGCCGCAGCTACGGCGGCCATGCCCGCGACTCTTAGGAAGGCTCGCCGGTCAACCGTCGCGCTGGATTGCTCTTCCGAGCTCTTAAAGTCATTGATTGTTTCGATACTCATGTTCATTGCTCCTGAGTAAAACCTTTTATAGGATTCGACCCTCGTTCAGTCGCATCCTGTCGCTCGAGTAGGATTGTAGAGACGTAGGAACCGGCGCGTTATAACGTTGCTGGAGAATACCCGGACAATCCTGCAAGAAATGCCGTTTCGACGTGATAATGGTCAAAAACGGGACTAGTATGAATTCTATGAACCGAAAAGAAGCAGATCTGGAAAGGCAGCGGATGCAAATCAACCGCGAGGAGCTGATCGAGAGAATGCTTCGCGCCGCTGACAAAGACGCATTACTTGAGGTGTTTCCGGGAGTATTTATCTACCATTCATCGAAACCGACCGAGTGCGTGCCTTCGGTATTTAAGCCCGCCTTTTGTGTGATAGCGCAGGGCAGCAAGAGTGTGCTCTTGAACGATGAATCATTCGATTACGATTCCGGTCACTATTTGATCTCGACACTTGATCTGCCGATAGTCAGCAATGTGGTCGAAGCATCACGTGAGAAGCCGTACTTAAACCTGCGAATAGACCTTGATCCGACACTCGTCGCCTCGGTGATCATAGAATCAGGGATCAAGGTCAAGAAGAGCGACGCGGCTGTCAAGGCGATGGATGTCAGCCCGTTGGACGCCGATTTGCTCGATGCGGTGGTCAAACTGGTGAGACTGCTCGATACACCCGAAGAGATGAAAGTTCTCGCGCCGCTGATTATTCACGAGATTGTTTACCGGCTTTTGAAAGGGGCGCAAGGGGCGCGGCTCAGTCACCTGATCACTACAGAGGGAGACGCTAGCCGTGTTTCAAGGGCAGTTAAAAAGCTCAGAGAAAAGATTGACCAGCCGCTGAAGGTCGAAAACTTAGCGCGCGAACTGGGGATGAGTGTCTCGGGCTTCCATCATCATTTCAAGGCCGTAACAGCGATGAGTCCCTTGCAGTATCAAAAGCAGATACGCCTCCAGGAAGCGCGTCGCCTCATGCTAGGTGAGGGCATGGACGTTGCGAGCGCCAGCTTCCGCGTGGGTTATGAAGACCCCTCATATTTCAGCCGCGATTATAAAAAGCTTTTCGGTGCGCCACCACAGCGTGATATCGCCAAGCTTCGCAATTACGCCTAGTCCTTGTGTAAAGGGATTCAATTATCGTCCCAGTGTGATCTGTCGGCCGGCGGTTTTCAAGACCGCAAACTGGGCGTGAACCTGATCCGACCTCCGCGGATTTACCAATACACTCAGGGAGCGCAGCCCATCAAAGTGATCGAGTCGTTTTCGTGTTTTAAGTACGGTTGGGTCGCTATCGTGTGATGGTCATCTCTTATTCAGGAATTACGCAGAATCGTTCACGGTTTGAATCCACCCCTTCGTCGACAATACGACGGCAGCCAACGCAATTTGACGCTCGGTGAAGCGTCTTTTTCTATCGTTCCATGCATAAGTCAATCTAACAATATCACCCATTGACCGTGCGCCCTCTTCGGTGGATATCCAATGCACCGTTGACAATAATTCAAGACCAAACGGTGATTCGAAACCTTCGACGAGATCGGCCACCTTATTCAACCGTGCCTGGGTTTCAACGTGACCCTCGAGAAACCTCAGTGCATCATCAGTCGCGCCTGGAACAAGTTTCAATTGCTTGTCTGGAACATCACCCCCATCGGCGTACCCCGAAACTAAATGTCCTTCAACGGCCTTAAGGACATGCCTAAGATTCTCAGCATATGGTCCGTAAAGACCCTTTGTGAACTTTAGCTTTAGCGGCTCGCCCGATCGCTCCATAAAATACATGAGCTTGTGAACTTCAAGCAGTGTAATAAACGGGTCCAACAAACCAGCAAGATAGCGATTCATCAATCCAACGAGAGCCGCCCGCCCCGCAGTCATCTTTGGGACGTCGCTTGAGCGATTGGAACGCTCATCGTGAGAATCGCCACCCGGCTCAAATATCACTACCTTTACACCCTCAAGAGCCCGCAAACTGTTTTCAATACGAGGTCGAACATTTGACCAATCAAGCCCACCTAATCCGCTACCCAAAGGTGGAACGGCAACCGAATGAATGTTGCGCGCACGAATTTCATTAACCAGCGCTGCAAGCCCGGCTTCGATGTCTTCAATTCGGCTCTTTCCCCGCCAGTGACGCTTGGTAGGAAAATTGATGATGTACTTCGGATTCGTGAGTCGACCAGTTTCGAAGACGAGCATGCGGCCCGGCTGTACCTCGTGGCGGTCGCACGCGGCGGCATAGGCCGTAAAATTCTCCGGGAACGCATTCTTAAACTGAAGAGCGATTCCGCGGCCCATAATACCCACGCAGTTTACGGTATTAACCAGGGCCTCGACGTCTTCTCTAAGAATGTCCCCCTTTTTGTATTCGATCATTCGATGCTCCGTGTACTAATAGTACCATTCGGGTCTAATTTGGACGACGGGTTTGTGCATCATTCCTTGTTGTACTTTCGCGACCTCATCATGTATTCCACGCGTTAGAACTCCAATGCGGGATACCAACTCCCATGGGAACTGACGCTCGACTAGGAATTCTGCTTGTTTGCCTTCTTTGCAGTCGATCCAATTTCGCGCTGCAATCGCATTCCAATCTATTTCATTCAATTGGTTGAGATCCCGTCGATCCTCAAAATAGCGGGAACCAGCATTTCCAAGTGTAAATGCCCAGCGTAGGCCTTGCGTGTCGGCCCATTCGACCGTTTGTCTCAAATCAGATTCAAGATGAATGATTGGACCTTGCCCACCTCGATACGCCAGATCTGGATGATTGCGCTGGTAGATCAGGTAAAGCATGATTGATCGTGGACAAAAATAGAATGGTACGCATTCGCCTACGAAGAGACCCGGATGGCTGGCGAGTGTCAACTCGTTCAATCGACGTCGCTTTATTGCGTCCATGCCGATGGTAGTGCCTGGAGCAGAGCGACGAACCACCTCGGCATCGCACCAAAGCCCGCCAGCGGCGATTGAAGAGAGCCGGTCGACGTGGACGATATGATAGATCTTTGGGTCGTTGGGTACCTGATTAACCATTCAGCAGATGAGCGATTGTATTTTACGTGTGCCGTTCACAAAAACAACCTTCAGGCATGCGTGGGAGGGAGCATGTAAAGAAGCGAGGATCTCGAGCCTGCCGTTTCACGATAGGCGTCACACGTTTTCGACTCGTGTGAGGCCAAGGGAGTGCACGATGGACATCATGACATTGCTGGGCCACACCCCATTGCAGATGGACGTCTCGTCACACTCATGCGATGCCGCGGAACCTACGGACGGCAGTTGATTCGTTGAACAAGGAACCATTGCCCTTTCGTCTGAAACGTACCAGCGCCAAAAAGGGCGCCAAGATCGCGCCAGTGGCAACTGGGGACGGATGGCGGTTGAACGATTGATGAAGAAAAAAGACCCGTAGGTTACAGAAAAGAAATGGCGGAGGGGACAGGACTCGAACCTGCATAGCCTTTCGGCCGGCGGTTTTCAAGACCGCTGCACTACCATTATGCGACCCCTCCGCATGTGGCCAGATGAATATAGCGCATGCGCTCGCCTCAGCCAAATCGACTATCCTGCCAGAGATATAGGACGATTGTGCCAGAGACATAGGACTTTCCCGCCAGAGACATAGGACGATTGCGCCGGAGGCATTCGATGGTGCACGATCCATTCATGCGCGTCACCATAGGGCAGATCAACACCACCAACGGCGATTTCGAAGGCAATACCGCCAGCATTATCCGCGCCATCGAGCAGGGTAAACAGGAGAACTCCGACCTCGTCGTCCTGCCGGAAGCCTGCGTCCAGGGATACACCTCGTTCGACTGGTTCCTCGATCGCGACGTACAACAGAGCGCCCTCGCGCCGCTGCAAAAAATCATCGACGCTACCGAAGGAATCACCGCGATCGTCGGCACCGTGCGCCCGTCAGAGTTGACTACAGGACGACGCCTTTATAATTCCGCCGCCGTCATTCGTAATAAACAACTACTCGGCTTCGCCGATAAAACGCTGCTGCCCGAGTACGACGTCTTCGACGATCCGCGTTACTTCCAGCCGTCCCCGCAGCGACACCTCTTCCCGTTAGCGGACACCGAGCTCGGCGTCGCCGTCTGCGAAGATTTCTGGAACGACAAAACGTTCTGGCGCGAACGACTCTACACCAACGATCCCGCCGACGAATTGATCGAGCTCGGCGCGGAAGTGCTCGTCTCAATCAACGCGTCGCCGTTCAACAAAGGCAAGATGGGCCAGCGCTGCGAGATGGTCTCGCACCGCGCACGCGCTTCGAAGATCCCAATCGTCTTCGTCAACCTCGTCGGCGGCAACGACGGCATCATCTTCGACGGCGCAAGCATCGTCGCCAACGCACGCGGCAAGATCATCATGCAGGCGCCGCCGTTCGAAGAATTCATCGGGACTATTGATCTAAACACCGAAGATGAGTCGACGTTCTGCCTGCCGGGCGACGACGTCGAAACGATCCACGCCGCGCTCGTCCTCGGCATTCGCGACTACGCATGCAAGAACGGATTCAAACGCGCGGTCATCGGCCTCTCCGGCGGCATCGACTCCGCCCTCGTCGCGGTGCTCGCTTGCGAAGCAATCGGCGCCGAAAACGTATTGAGCGTGATGATGCCTTCGCCGTTCTCTTCGCGTTCGAGTATCGACGACTCCGTCGAACTCGGGCGCCGGCTCGGCATGCCCGTGCTCGAACAGCCAATCACGCAAGCCTACGAAAGCCTTCGCGAACAACTGAACCTCCAGCCGCCTTCGGTCGGAAGCAGATCGACCGCCGCGGAAAACCTGCAATCACGCCTGCGCGGAAACATATTGATGACGATCTCGAACGCGGAAGGCCGGCTGCTGCTGTCTACGGGAAACAAGTCGGAACTCGCGCTCGGCTACTGCACGCTTTACGGCGACACGAACGGCGGGCTCGCTGTGATCGGCGACGTTTTGAAGACGGAAGTTTATGCCTTAGCGAGACACTTGAATCGCGACCGCGAAGTGATTCCGCAAGCGATCATCGACAAGCGTCCTTCGGCTGAGCTCGCCCCGGGACAGTTTGACGATCAGTCGCTGCCGCCGTACGACCAGCTCGATCGAATACTCAAGCTCTACTTTGAACAGAAGGCGACGCCGAGTGAGATCGTCGCAACGGGATTTGAACCGGATTTCGTGAAGGACATTCTGAACCGGGTTGAGTCGCCGGCGAATGAATTCAAACGCCGGCAACTCCCGCCCACGTTAATCATCTCGAGAAACGCGATTGGCATCGGGCGTCGCCGGCCTGTTACTCACCGCTACAGAAGATAAGTCAACTAACCGCGGGCGCGTGCGCGGCTCGCGGCCAGCGCCAACTCACGAGCGCGCGGCATCGCATCAACAGCCTTCGAGATCTGCGGATCCGCGTCGTTGAAAACCTGCGTCGCGATCCGATACCCGTAAGCCGCCGACAGGACGTTGTACCGCAACTGCCGCTCAGCAAACCTGCGAGACTTATCCAACTGATCCGGCGTCGCCTTGAACATCGGTTTCGCGGCCGCGAACTTCTTCAACTCGGTGAAGAGCGCGTCGGTGATCGGATAGTCCTCGTTCGCGAGATCGTGATCAAACTCGATCGCGCGTTGAACCGTGTACGACTCGAATCCCTTAACTCGACCCGTCACCAACTCGAGCGAGAAGGCAAACAGCACGTCGCGCAGGTGCCGCTCGGCCGCGCTGATGGTGCCGGGCTTCACGACCTCGTCCGGAGCAATGCCGCCGCCGCCGTAAACCGCGCGGCCCATGTCAGTGTGGCTTTCAGGTCCGGTTTGCGGAGTAGTCTGCTTGTTCTTATCTGCTGCCAAACCGCCCGGGAAGTAGTAGTCGTAAAAACCGCCATTCGAATAGTCGCGCTGAATCAAGCGGCCTGACGGCGTGAAGTACTTCGCAATCGTCAACAACAACGCCGAGTCGTAATCCAACTGGAACGGGAACTGAACGAGTCCTTTACCAAACGTCGTCTCGCCGATGATCAGCGCCCGATCGTGATCCTGGAGCGCACCCGCGACGATCTCAGCCGCCGACGCGGTGTCGCCATTCACAAGCACCACAACCGGCACGCCGTCCGGAGAATCATTCACCGCCGTATATGCCTGTGAACTGTCTCGGAAGCGGCCCTTCTGCGAAACGATCATCTGTCCACGCTGAAGGAACCGGTTAGCAACTCGCACCGCCTGGATCAGCAGTCCGCCGCGATTGCCGCGGAGGTCCAGCACGAGCATGTTCATTCCCTTGCTGTGGAGCTGTTTCAGCGCCTCGCCAAACTCGTCGTCAGTCGTCAGGTTGAAGCCGCCAGTCATGCCGACATAACCAACGCCCGGACGCAGCATGTACGCTTGTGCGATCGACGGCAGCGAGACCGCGTCGCGAATGATGTTTACAGTTTCCGTTTGTTTCGATCCCGGATGCTCGACAGTCACCTTGACGGTCGTGCCGCGTGCTCCGAGCAGGAACTTTCGCACCTCGGGATAGGTCTTGCCCTTCATCGAGTTTCCGTCGACAGCGAGAATGCGATCGCCATACCGCAGTCCGGCGCGCGCAGCCGGTGAATCAGGGAACGTGGCGCGAATGAAAGTATTGACGTCGTTGCCCTCGCGCAGATCCTCGATCGTGGCGCCGATACCGAAGTACTCGGAACGTTGCTCAGTACGGAATGACGCGTACTCAGCCGGATCGAAATAGGTCGAGTGCGGATCGAGCACGCTCAACATGCCGCTGATCGATGATTTAAAGATCGCGTTGTAGTCGAGTTTTCGGCCGTCGATGTGATTCGTCTGAATCACGGCCAGTGCTTCTGAAAGATCGCTTTTGATTGCGGGAGCAGTTGGAGCCGGCTTGCCCCCCGTATTATTTGCGGCCGCGGAACGTTCGGGATTCGTTGTTCTGCGAGCTGAACGGGTCTGTTGGGCGATAATCAACGCGGGAAGTGCCAGGGCGAAAACGAGGAATAGAATTCCCGGGGCAAAAGAGCTTTTTCTCACGCAACCCTCCTAAAACCTAATGTTGCCAATACTCCTATCGGGGCCGGATCCAGTCGCCGGGTTCGGTGCGGAAACGGGGACGCCAGAATAACACGAAGCGCCGCACGTTTTGAATGTACGCAGCGGCTACCATACTAGTTTTCTTGAAGATCAACCGGCTGGCATGTAGATGCGACAAATCCGCGTTTAGTCGCCCGCCCAGGTGAACGTTACACAGAAACACGGATTTAACGATATTATGGCCGCCTGGCTTTTCACAACCGACAATTCGACGGAGGATCTTTAATGCCCACAACATTGAAACGGGATGAACTTGTGTCGTTCGCCAACGAACACCGCTCTGAATTCGAGGCACTGCTCCGGCGTTTCGTCGAAATACCCACAGTTTCGGTCGATCCGAACCACCTCGACGACATCCGCAAAGGCGTCGAGCTCACAGTCGAAACGATCGAGGGATATGGTGGAAAGGCCGAGGTCTACCGCGCCGACAAAGGGAATCCCGTCATCCACGGTGTGTTTGGCAACGATCCCAAGCTGCCGACCGTGACCGTCTACAACCATATCGACGTCCAACCGGCGTCGAAAGAAACCGAACCGTGGGACACCGAACCTTTTGTCTTCACTCAAAAAGGCGACACTTACTACGGACGGGGTACGACGGACGACAAAGGTCCCGCGCTCAGCGCGCTGTTTGGCGCGCGCGCGGCGATGCAGGCCGATGTGCCCGTGAACATTCGCTTCCTGTGGGAGTTTGAAGAGGAGATCGGATCGCCGAATTTCGAGAAGATCATTTCGAAGGCGGCGCCTGCGCTTCGCACTGATTCAGTCGTCGTGTCAGACACAGTTTGGGTCTCGCGTAACCGGCCGGCGAGCTCTGCCGGATTGCGCGGTTTAATGGGTTTCATTCTTACTTTGGAAACCGCAAGCGTCGATACCCACTCGGGCGAAACTGGCGGCGCGTCGCGCAATCCGATTGCCGAGTTGATGCAGCTCGTTTGCGACATCTACGACGTGAAAACCGGCAAAGTGAAAATCAAAGGCTTTTACGACGACGTTATTCCGCCGAGCAAGCAAGAGCTGCAGGACTGGGTGAACAGCGGATTCACGACGAAGGCGTTCAAGAAGGCGCACCATCTGAAGAAGATGCGCACGGAGGATCCACTCGAAGTGATGAAGCGCATCTGGGGCATGCCGACGCTCGAGATTCATGGCGTCGTTGGCGGATACCAGGGACCGGGTTTGAAGTCGATCGTGCCGCCGCGCGCGGAAGTGAAAGGGTCGTGCCGGTTGGTGCCGGTGCAGGATCCTGTGAAGATTCAGAAGCTGCTTGCGGCTGCGATCAAGGAAAAGAACCCTGATGTGAAGATTCGCTTCGAACACGCGGCGCCGGCGTTTCGCACCGTGCTCGAGGGACCGTTGCCGCAGGCGCTGAAACGTGCGGTGAAGTTTTCGTTCGGCAAGGAAGCAGTGTTCGTTCGCGACGGCGGGACGATCGGAGCGATGACGAGTATCGAGAAAGTGATGAGGTGCCCGGTGCTGTTCCTTGGTCTGTCACTTCCGGAGCATGGCTATCACGCGCCGAACGAGAACTTCGACTGGCAACAGGCTTCGGGTGGAATGGTGGCGTTCGCGAAGTACTTCGAAGAGATCGCTAATCTCGGAAAGTAATTAGATCAAACATGAGAGCCGCTCTTCGTTGAGCGCGACGAAACCGAGTTTTTCGTAGAACCGGCGGGCCTGCGGATTTTCGAGGTGAACGGCGACGTCGATGCGTGTGACAAACTCTTTTCGTAACTGCTCTTTCAAGTGCTCGAGCATCTCCGAACCGACGCCGTGCCCGCGACGATCCGCCTTCACTGAAACGTCGTCGAGCTTCGCGACGATCGCGCCCATCGACGTCGAAATCGCGTAACACACAACGCAGATCCCCGCAGCCCCCTGCTCGTCGTGAGCCATCCAGACGAAACCCAACTCGGGCCGCTCGAGGAAGAGGTCGAGCGCATCGTTCAGGCCTTTCATTCCGAGG
>DASRIM010000313.1:0-3978 GCA_035649995.1 Pyrinomonadaceae bacterium
TCCGCAGTCACGACAATGCCGCACGGAGTATCGAACGACGACGCGACAGTCGTGACCTGGCCGTCCGCGGAGATCTTACGAACGCGATCGTTGTATGTGTCGGCGACGTAGACGTTTCCGTCGTTATCGACAGCCACGCCGATCGGACCATTGAATTGCGACTGCGCAGCGGGACCATCGACGTAACCTGCCGTGCCGTCACCTGCGATCGTCGAGACTACGCCCTCCGGAGTCACCTTCCGAATGGCATTACCACCAGTGTCGGCGACATAAAGATTGCCGTCATCATCTATTGCAAGACCTGAAGGAGTATCAAATGAGTTTGCGAGCGTCGTCACAATTCCATCCGGCGCGATCTTCAGGATGCGATTGTTCTCGCCGGCGTCCGCGATATACACGGTTCCATCTTCAGCGACGGCGACGCCAAACGGATCGGCCAGCGTCCGCGGCGAACCGTCACCTGCGAGAGTCGTTACCTGCGCTCGCCAATCGCGAGGAGTCGGCGGCGGCTTGCGTGTTAGTCGAAAAAATATGTAAACGGCGGCGCTTCCGAGAACCAGAAGCAGCAGGATCACTAAGAGAAATTTACGCACGTGGAATCGGTGGTCTAGTCGAGCCAGGTTTGCGGGTCAGCGAGCATCTCTTCCACGCGCTCGATGTAACGTCCGACGTGCAACCCGTCCATCAGCGCGTGGTGTACCTCGACGGAGAAGGGCATCAACGTCCGGCCATTCTCCTGGACGAATTTGCCGAACGAGATCTTCGGCACGGAGTCTTCCCTGCCCCACCAGCGGCGCGCATGTGAAAAGCTCGTAAAGGCGATCCACGGCAGCGTCGTGCAGTGAATGCGCGCGTCGTCTTCGTGTTTGGGCTGAAATTTCCAATCGCCGGATCGAATCTCGTCGACGGCGCGGGTCGCGCCGTCCATGAACGTCCGGAAGCTCTCGGCGTAGTCCCAGTAGACGAGCGTGAACGTCTCGTTCGGCAGGATCAAGGTGGTGCCGCCGTTGATCACCTCATGGACCAGCACCTTGCCTTCGCGCAGCCGATAGCGAAACGGTTCGATATCATTGGCGGCGCGCAGCGCGAGGTAGTGATACGTCAACCAAACGCTGGGCCTTTCTTCCCGGCGCCGCAATTCGTTCAACAGCTCGGTAACGTCGACTCGCAGACAGACATTGAAGTACGGCTTATCGAAACGCCGGTAAAACTCGAACACCTCACGCCGCGGCCAGGCATCCAGATCAAGATAATAAGACATGGCGGGCGATTGTAACCCGAGATCCAAAATCCGTCAGATCCGCGGCGCCGGCCCTGGCTTTAATCACCGAGGGAAACGCATGACCGCGTCCGGCACGTTTCCGTACCCATGAACCCTCAGCGTGTAAGGAGGATTGAAAGGCGCCGGCATCGGAACACATCCTCGTGCATTCCGAAGCAGGCCTATCTGTGGCGTGATCTCGGCGCGAGCGCCATACTGAAATTCGTAACAAAGAGATCGGCGATCGTTATTGTACGTGCCAAAACCCACAATGCGCGGCGGTGGATATACCTGGACCGTTACTTGTCGATTCGTCGTTGTTCCATCGATACCTCGCGCACTCAGCGTGTATACAGTTGTACTCGCGACGTCGTTTAAGTCAAGGCAATTAGCTTGACCAACTGCAATGTTTCCGGGATTGATTTGCGCCTGAGCAACATTAGCCAGTCGATAGCAGAGCTGTACTTGCTCACCTCTGCCTATCAATAGATTTGGATTACCTTGTCTACCCGTCTTGGTTCTTGCCCAAAACTGAATGACCGGCTGCGGAACGCTTACGACGACTCGAGCCTGCCGTGTGACGGGAGAACCGTTTTGGCCCGTTGCCGTCAGCGTAAAAATATCTGTCTTCCGCGGCTTTTCGACAAAACATTTGTCCTTCGACGAGTCCGTCGGTCGCGGAGTCGGTTGCAGCACGGAATGGATCGTCACGCTCGCTCCAGTGCTCACTCCGTAGCACAGTTTCGCTTCGCCCCCGAGCGCGATCGTCTGTAACGGCGGATCAAACTTCAAAATGCGCGCTTGACGCGGCGGAACGACGGTGACAGTAACCGGGCTGGAAGCGGGCTTACCGTTCGGATCTTTTGCCGTCAACGTGTACGTAGCAGTGCGTGCCGGCGTGATGGGTTGATTACCTTCGGCGGCCGTCAGATTTGCTATGACTTTGCCCTCAGAAGTTATCTGCGCCGTCCACGCATTCGAGATCCGATACGACAGCACCGTCCCATTACCCTCCTCTACGGTGTCGGGTTGGGCGCGGAAGACAATTTCAACCGGCAACTGCTCGACTGTAACGCGACGCTCTTCGCTCCTCACGGTGCGGCCGTCCAGGTTTCGAGCTTGCAGCGCGAAAACCGCCGTGCGCTTAGGCTTGACGTCAACACAATCGACTGGCCCAAGCTTGACGTCGTGATTCACGTTCTCGATGTTAGCTCCGGTTGCGTCTGCCACCTGATAACAGATGCGGACCTTTTCGCCGGCCTTGATGTTATCCGCTGAAACGTCGAACCGAACAATACGCGGCAGCGGCTGAACAATCTTGACAGTCGCTTCTTTCGTAACTGTCTGGTCGTCAGTGCCAGTGGCTGCAAGCTCGTAAGTAGTTGTCCTTGTGGGTTTGACTGTGCGGCAGCCTTTGTCGACGGGTTCGACCTTTCCGACGTCCGGTTTGATCTCGAGGGTGCGCGCGCCGGTAACTTCATAGCAGAGTTCCGCGGCGCTTCCCGGCGGCGCCGCTGTCGTCTCTTGTTTAGGTTCAAACCTGACGATCGCCGCAAGAGGAGGCGGCGCTGCGACGTTCAAGGTTATCTGGTTGCTGACCGTGTTCCCATCAGCGCCGGTTGCAAACAGAGTGTAAGTCGTCGTTTGTCGCGGCTCGACGTCGACACAACTCTTGGTCGGATCCTTAAGTTGACCGATGGGCTCGATGCGCGCGCTGACGGCCTTTACGAGTTCATAGCAGATTTTCGCGGTCTGTCCGGCAGTAAAGGACGTCGGCGAAGCTGTAAAACTCGCGATTTCGGCGCCGCGTCCGCACGAATTCAGGGTAAACAGCAGTAGACCAAGTAAGCACACGCCGGCAATCTGATTGATTGGTTTCATAGTTCCTCCTACCTGTTATGCATAAGTAGCCCGGAACATTTCAGCGGCTAAGTTTCAGCGACTGGGAGGCACAAAAAAAGCACAGAGGCTATGAAGCCCCTGTGCTTTGTGCGTCGTTAGGGATTGAATCAGTTTGCGCCGGATTGGGCCGCGCGCCGGTTCAAGCGGCTCTGATCCGCAAGCAGCGACGTGGCAATCTGACTTTTCACGATCTGTGACGTGCCCTCATAAATCGAAAGGACCTTCGCGTCTCTGAACATCTTCTCGATCGGCGAGTCTTTGACGAACCCGTTCCCGCCGTGAAGCTGCAAAGCGTCGGTCGCTACCTGCATCGCGATCTCGGAAGCATAGTATTTCGCGATCCCGGCGTACTTGGCGGCATCAGGATGGTTCAGCACTAACGCATACCAGGCCGCCTTGTAAGTAATCGCGCGTGCCGTCTCGACCTTGACTGCAAGATCGGCCAGCATGTGCTGTACGACCTGAAACTCATTGATCCTCTTCCCAAACTGTTTTCGCTGCTGCGTATATCGCGCGGCCTCGGCGTATGCACCGCTCGCAAGCCCGACGGCGAGGGCCGCCACCATCACACGGCCGCGGGCCACGCTCTGAAACGCCTGGTTGAATCCTTTATTCGGCTTCAGGCCGATAAGGTTTTCTTCCGGCACTTCGACGTTTTCCATGATCACCGGCCGATTAGGAACACAGCGCAGTCCCAACTTGTTTTCCAATTTGCCGAACGACAACCCGCGCGAGCCCTTCTCAACCATAAAGCAGGACATTCCCACTCGCGGATCTTTCGTTGTATCGGTTAACGCAACGATGCAATAGACGTC
>DASRIM010000314.1:0-8072 GCA_035649995.1 Pyrinomonadaceae bacterium
GCTTAACTTAGCCTCGCATTTTGTTAAACATTGGCCCTTGACAGGTTGAACGACTTTCGCTTAGTATGCGCCGTCGTTTCGATGCAGGGCCGGCAATTCCAGATCCCCGCATTCCCGATCCACAAGCTGTACGTCAATGAGTTTGGTTAGTTTTGCCCCCGTAAGTCTGTGCATGCTGAAATAGCGCTCCCCGCGCTTTTCACCATGCATTTTTTGTTGGTTGTGTGTTTCCGTCTAGCGCCCCTATCAATGCGCGACCCGGCTCACAAGCATTCACCCCCGATGGGAAAGCTTTAAGGCTTTCGCGTCCGTTTTACCGAATCGTTAGGAGGATTCGTTGTTATGTCTAGAATAACCGGTAAGGTCAAGTGGTTTAACAATTCGAAGGGCTATGGCTTCATCGAGCAGCCCGGCTCTTCGGACATCTTCGTTCACTATAGCGCTATCCAGGGCGACGGCTTCAAAACCCTCGAAGAGGGCCAGGAAGTCGAGTTTGAGGTAACCCAGGGCCCAAAGGGACCTCAGGCTGAAAAAGTGACCAAGATGTAAGGTCTCCCCGGCTTGCTTCCGCAAAGCCACTGACTTGCTTCCGGTCACGGGTCCGGTAGCCACAAGAAAAAAGGCGGCCTCTCGATGGCCGCCTTTTTTCTGCCTTCTGCACCCGCACTCAATCAGCTTTCGCTTTGAAACTCACGTGCCCATTCTCCACAGCCACTGAAAACCTCACACGCTCGCATCCGTGACGCTCCTTCAACCCATCCGACTTCGCCGCCACCAATCGATGAAACTTCGGAAACGATAGACCATCGACCGGCTCGCCACACTTGAGCTTTGCCTCGATCAGCGAGTTGTACAACTCTTTGACCGTGCCGACTTCCCTGTGTACATCGAGACAGACAAAGGAAACCGGCTCGACCTCCGTAACCGTTTCCTGCGTCTTCGCGCTGGCCCGAGCGGCGGAGGCTGCATCCCGTCCCTCTTCGCGTCCCTGCATGGTGCGTCGCCAGAGATCGCGGAATGCGTTATAACGGGCAGCCAGCGAGTTGTAGCGGTAGCGCTGCGCGAACGTTAGCGTGCGATCGTCGCCGAGCCGCTTGAGCAGAGTTTCTACTCGGCCTTTCGTATCGTACGGCGGCCGTTTCGCGCCGCCATTGAAAAAAATGTCGAACTCTACCCGCAATCGCCGGATGTCGTCTTCCAAACGCGTTAGTTGTTCGTCCGGGCTTGGTTGCGCCTCGCCAACGGCATACTTGTTCTTTGCTTGTGCCTGCAGTTTCGATCGCAGCAGTTTGTTATCGCGTAGTGCCACTAAGTTGAATTCTCCTGAGCGAGGCGATTTGAGGCGGGGCGCCGTAACGTGTCGCGGCTAAATGCAGTCTAGGAGGTTCAAAACTGGAGTGTCAACAGTTTATTATCTGTGGTCCTGGTAATTCCCAAACTATATGTCAAATCCCGTATCTAATTTACGTTACGTGCCTTCAGTCGATCAGTTGTTAAGGACCGACGCGGCGCGCGAGCTTCGCGAATCAATCGGTATAAAGCGTCTCACTGCCATCGCGCGTTCAGTGACTTCCGAGCTTCGCTCGTCAATTCGCAGCGGCAAAAGAACGTTCACGAATGGGAATGCGGCGGAATTGTTACTCGCGGAAGCAGTCGCGCGCATGCAGGAGACCGCCAGGATCGAGGGCCGTACCGGCATCAAGCGAGTCATCAACGCGACGGGCGTATTGCTGCACACAAACCTCGGACGTGCTCCGCTGTCAGTGGCCGCGCGCAGTGCGATCGTTGAAGAGGCAAGCCGGTTTTGTACACTCGAGTACGACGTCGCTACAGGCTCGCGCGGTAAACGAGGAGCGCGTGTTGAGTCGCTGCTGAAGGATGTGACGGGCGCTGAAGATGCGCTCGTCGTAAACAACTGCGCCGCCGCCGCGCTGCTCATCCTCAGCGTGCTCGCAGGAGACGGTGAGACGATCGTGTCGCGCGGCGAGTTGGTCGAGATCGGCGGCGACTTTCGCGTTCCCGACGTGATGGCGAGTTCCGGAACTCGCATGGTTGAGGTCGGCACGACCAATCGCACGCACCTCGCAGATTACAGCCGCGCCATCAACTCGAATACGCGGCTGATCATGCACGTTCATCCGTCGAACTATCGCATCGTCGGCTTCGCGAGCTCGCCCGAGCTTACCGAGCTTGCCACCCTCGCGCACGAACGCGGGCTGCTGCTGTACGAAGACGCCGGTTCGGGCCAACTAAGCGATTTAACCGCGTACGGGATTGTGGACGAGCCGATCGTGAGCAGCATCGTCGCTGCCGGCGCCGATGTGATCTCTTTCAGTGGCGACAAATTGCTCGGCTCGGCCCAGGCTGGTCTAATCGTCGGCAGGCACGAGATCGTCGAGCGTTTGCGAAAGCATCCACTCTATCGCGCTTTGCGGAGCGATAAGTTGCGACTGGCAGCGCTGGAGGCGACGCTCGTGGCCCACCAACGAGACGCCGCGGCCGAGGAGGTGCCGGTGATTCAGATGTTGGCGATGAGCCGGGAAGAGGTGGGCCAACGTGCGCGTGCGTTAATCGATCAGATTGCGGGCGGCGAGCTTCAGTTGGCTCTCGAGGACGGCGAATCGGCGGTTGGCGGCGGCGCTGGTCCGACGTGCAGCCTGCCGACGACGCTCATCGCCATCACGCATCCGCGGATGAGCGCGCAGGAGATCGAGCGTGTACTCCGATCTTCATTTCCACCTGTTATCAGCCGGATTTCAGAGGGGAAAGTGCTGCTGGATCTCCGTACCGTGCTGCCTGATGAACTTGCCGAAGTGGTCGCAGCGCTAAAAACGATAGATTAAACAATGGCTGGCATTGTATAATCCGTTCGCGGCTTACGGCCCTTGAGCCGATTGGGACCTTGACCTCTAACTCGGGCGCAACCTCAAAGCCCGGGTTCACTCGCCAACCTTGATTCGAACTAAGTCAGTAAATTCGTACCTCTCTGCCGGTGCGCTGAGCCTCTTGGCCGCGCTCGCAAGCTACGCCTCCTGGCGTCTCGGCGCGCTGCCCGAACTGTTTCCGCGTTTCGCTCTCGCACCCGCTACAGACGACACGATCGAGTTATTGAAATCAGCGCCTGTCGCGGCCGCCGTCCTCGCCGTGTGTTCGATATCGATTGGCCTGGTCCTTAACCGTTTCGGACTCCGCCGCTCGTGGAGCTATCTCCTCTTCGGTATAGCGGTGCTGTGCAGCGGATCGTTGTTGGCTGCGCATTTCCTCCAAACTGATTTAATCGCCGTGCCGCTGCTCATCAGCAGTGTGCTGACTATCGTGCTGGTCCAGGTCTACCGTTTGTGGCGTCTGGATCGAACGTTGATCCGAACGCTGTTTACGTCCCCAACCGGCGCGGGCTTTCAGAGTACCGGCGCGAAGACGAGACTGACGAGCGGCCTGAAACTCCTCAACACGATGCTGCCGCTGACTGAGGCAATCGTGTTTCAGTGCGTCGACGGTTCGTTCGACGCGGTGGCCCGATTGAAAGGCTCGTCGAAAACGTCTTCAGACACGAAGCGAAACTCCGTCTGGCGCGAAGGCATCCGACTCTGCGAGCGCGCCGTGAAGAGTGGACAGTTAGTCAGCGAGATGGTCCAGAACTGTGCTACCGTCGCTGTTCCTTTGATGCACGAACGCGAAGCGGCCGGCGCGCTGTTGATTCGACTCGTTTCCGAGTTCAGCCCCGATGACAAGCTGCTGCTCGAAGCGATCGGCTCGCAGTTCGCTCGCAATCTGAAGCGCGAGAATTTTTCGAGCAGTCCGGCGCGCTCTCAATCGCTCGCTTATTTTTCACACGCCGCCACCCAGCGAAAGCTCGACGCCGTCAACGTTATGAAGGCGCTGACTGTCGAACAGCGATGCGAAGCGAGCACGCTGGCCCACATCGAAGACGGCGTCGCGATCGCGTATCTCGACGGCACGTTGGCGCTTGCGAATCCGACGCTGCTGAAATTCGCCGGCTTGAACGACGAGCGCGCTCGCACGCTCGATCTGTTCGGCTTGCTGGACAACTTTCGCACCGACGTGTTTGACGAACCACAAATCGCCGTGCGGCGCGTGTTGCAAACGGGCATCGAATACGAAGGCGAGCTCACGTTCGAACAGAAGAACCAGATCCTCAATCTCCGGATTTCACTGTTGCGCGATCCAACCACCGACGCGAACGAACCGATCGGCATCGCGGTCTACGTGCGAGATCTGACACGCGCTAAAGAGTTCGAGAAACTGAAGAGCGACATGATCTCGCTGATGTCTCACGAGTTGCGCACGCCGCTCACGAGCATCAACGGTTTCGCCGAGTTGCTGACCGCCGATGACACCATTCCGGCGCAGGCGCGCGAGTTTGTAACGATCATTGCGAACGAGTCGCAGCGAATGTCGCGGATGATCAACACCTTCCTCGCCGTGACGCAGTTGGAGCGTAAGGACAAGCAGGAAGTACTGAAGATCCCGCTGCGGCTCGACGAAGTCGTGCGCGACACGATCGCTTCGCTGCAACCGGTGGCGAAGAAGAAACGCATTCGTCTGATCGAACAGCCGGCGAGTCGAATCCCGCCCGTCGCTGCCGACAAGAGCCTGATCACCCAAGCCGTGAAGAACCTCGTCAATAACGCGATCAAGTACAGTCCGGAGCGGACGACGGTGACAGTCTCGACGGCGCTCGAAGCGGAGACGGTTCGCGTGTGTGTCGAGGATCGCGGTTACGGCATTCCGGCCGAGGCCAGGGAGCGCGTCTGGGACAAGTTCTATCGCGTCGTTCGCGAGGGACAGGAAAAAGATGAAGAGTCGACCGGACTGGGTTTGTCGTTCGTGCGGGAGGTTGTTGAGCAACACGGCGGGCGCGTTGACCTCGACTCCGAAGAAGGACGCGGATCGAAGTTCAGTTTTACACTGCCCCGATTGTAAACGAGTTACTGGCGGTTGATCGTGCCGCGACAACTTTGCGCGCCGCAGATGCAGCGCTTGTCGTCTGAGTGGAGCGTCGACTCGTAGTCGATCGTGATCTCTTCGCCCGGCTCGATGTCTCGTAGCGCGAAGAAGAGGATGTGGTCGTAGATGATCTGCATGAAGGCGTTCGGGGCGCACGAGTGATTGATGTAGTGAGTGCCGTTTCCACCGCGGCTTCCGTCCAGGCTCCAGCGATTGTTGATTTCACAGATGCGCAGCATCTTTCGATGCGATCTGCGACGCGCTTCGGCGTTGGAGATCTTCTCGCCCGTGTATTCGGCGATCTTGTGTCTTCGTTTGAAGGATACGGTGGCGAAGCAGCCTTTGCCGTGTATCGAAGAAGGTTTGATTGCTAATCCGCGCGCGAGTTGCAGGTTCACTATTTGAGTTTGAAGGTGCGAGCTATCAGATCTGTTTGATTACGAATGCGGGTGAGCTTGTCGCGCAAGCCCGTGAACCTGAGCGCATAGATGGTCCGATTATCGGCTTGCAGGTAGTAAGTTCTGCCGAGCATCGGCTTGCCCGTTCTTACGAATTCGTATGACGCCGTGACGCCGTCGAGACGGCCGTTGAACGAATCCTGTTTGCCTTGAACGAAACCGGGAAGAAACCTCAGCGTCAAATCCTGATCGCGCTGTGCAAGCTGCGCTGGCGTCGTTCCTGGTTCGACTACTTCTTTGCGGATCGTGAGATAACCGTCGAGGCGGTCGCCGAAGACAAACTCCGGGTGCGGATGTGTCGAGTCAGGTTCCACGATCGCGCGCCACGTTGCCGAAGGAAGTTCAAACGTGTATTCGACTTTGTCGTGCGAATAGAGTTGTTGAGCCAACGCTGCGGGCATCATGAAGCCTAGCAAAACCAGCGTGACAGCCACGATCCGTTTCATCTTTTTCTCCTTCTGCTCCGGCTCAGTCAGATGCCTCGGTCAAGATGTCTGGTTGCCGGACATCAATCAGCCTGCGCGATGACGACCCTTTGCTTTTCGAGCAATTCTTCGATTCCGCGCGTGCCGAGTGCCAGGAGCGATTCCATTTGTTCGCGGCTGAAAGGGTCGCCTTCGGCAGTACCTTGAAGCTCGATGAACCGGCCTTCGCTGGTACAGACGATATTCATGTCGACTTGCGCGCGAGAATCTTCGTCGTACTTCAGATCCAGTAGCGGTGTGTTGTCGACAATCCCGACGCTGACGGCTGCGACCTGGTTGGTCGTCAAAGGCCGCGTGATCTTTCCGGCTTTGAGCAGCTTCTTGCTCGCCAACGCGAGGGCAACGTAGGCGCCTGTGATGGCGGCGGTTCGCGTGCCGCCGTCTGCCTGAAGAACGTCGCAGTCGATAAAAATCTGGCGTTCGCCGAGTGCTTTCAAATCCGCGATCGCGCGAAGGCTGCGGCCGATCAATCGCTGTATTTCCTGTACTCGTCCCTGTAGTTTGTCGCGCGAATTGTCTCGCGCGGTGCGTGTTTGGGTAGCACGCGGCAGCATCGCGTATTCAGCCGTTATCCAACCCTTGCCGGTGTTTCGCACCCATCTCGGCACATTTTCTTCGAGCGAAGCAGTACAAACGACGCGCGTGTCGCCCATCGTGATCAATGCCGAGCCTTCCGCGTAGGGCAGAAAGTCCGGTTGAATATCGGTGGGCCGAACCTGGTCGGCGGCTCGTCCGTCAGTGCGTGCGAAGCTCATCGTGTCCCCAGATTTCCACTGCTTCGAGAATTGAAGGTGCGGATCCTAAAAACCGCTCCGCTACTTTAGCAAATCTTTCCGCGGCGTCGGTCACATAAAAGTGATCGAGATCATCACAGAGACGCCGCTCCTGGTAAAGACCGAAAGGCTCGTCGTGGGTCAAGCCGCGGTCCTCGAGCAGGAGCTCGACGTCGTGCGCCGTGGCGGCGCCGGAGTCGATCAGGTTTACTTTTGCGCCGACGGTTTCGCTAATCACGTCGCGCAGTATCGGGTAGTGCGTGCAGCCAAGAACGAGTGCGCCGATTGACGTTTGCTTGAAGTCGTTCAGGTAATCATGCGCGACCATGCGCGCGACGTCAGTGTCGGCCCAGCCTTCTTCGGCAAGTGGGACAAACAGCGGGCACGCGCGTTCGAGAACTTCGACGTTCGGACGCATCGTGGCGATTGCGTGTGCGTAAGCGTGACTTTGGACCGTCGCTTCCGTTGCGATCACTCCGATCTTCTCGCCGCCGGCGATCTCGACTGCGGCGCGTGAGCCGGGTTCGATAACTCCCATGACCGGGACCCTGACGGCTTTTCGGATCGCGGGTAGCGCGAGGGCCGACGCGGTGTTGCAGGCGACGACGAGCAGCTTGATGCCGTGTACTTCAAGGAAGCGCGAATTCTCGACTGCGTAGCGTTCTACTGTTGCGAGTGATTTGGTTCCGTAAGGGACGCGGGCGGTGTCGCCGAGATATACGAAGCGTTCGTTTGGTAGACGTTCGTGCAGAGCACGATAGACAGTCAATCCGCCGACGCCGCTATCGAAGATGCCGATGGGAAGGTTTCGATCCAAATCGAGGTTTCTGATCTATTCGAAGATCTTTGAAACGGCTACCCGAAAACCAGGAACAGTGTCGTCGACAAGCTCGTCGCCTTCGTGGAAGAGCCATCGCTGACCGTCAGCGTGAAACACTTCCACAGTCCGCTTTCGAGGATCGACGTTCCACACGGATTTAGCTCCACACGCTAACCATTGTGAAGTTTTCTCTGCGATTTGAGTTTTTCGTTCGCTCGGCGAGAGGACTTCAACGGCAAGTTCCGGGGACCCTGAACCGAAAGTCTCAGGATTTTCCACTCGTCCTTTCGGGATAAAAGCGATGTCAGGAGCGCGTACGGTATCGGGATCGCTTTCCAGCTTGAATCCGGTCTCAGCACCGCAGATGATCCCTAAACCATTGTCTTTTACGTATTGTCCTAAAATGATCGTGAGGTTGCCGACTACGCGGCCGTGTTCGAACTTCGCTGGAGCCATCGTGAGGAGTTTCCCTTTTATTAATTCATGACGAAGGTCGTCGTCAGGCATGTTGAGCAGGTCTTCCGCAGTCATCAAGTGAGTAGTTGTGGTGCTCATTGTTCGTCTCTCA
>DASRIM010000315.1:0-44681 GCA_035649995.1 Pyrinomonadaceae bacterium
AGATTCGTGCTGACGTTGAGCTGGATCCGAAACTGTTCGATCCGCAGTTCTGGGGTCAATAGAAAGGGATTGTTTGAATTCCCTTCCATGTGTGTCTCCCGCTTGCGGGAGGTCAATAGAGAGGGATTGTTTGAATTCCCTTCCATGTGTCTCTCGCGCTTGCGGGAGGTCAATAGAAAGGGATTGTTTGAATTCCCTTCCATGTGTCTCTCGCGCTTGCGGGAGTCAATAGAAAAGGGATTGTTTGAATTCCCTTCCATGTGTCTCTCGCGCTTGCGGGTCCACAGTGCGCTGGAAAGGATGATGGTCCATGATTACGGTTGCTCGCGTTGCCAGTAATCCGGCGATTCTTTCATGTTCGGATCTGGCCGTTCCATCCAACGTTCAGGACGATGCAGTTTGATGAAACCAAATCGCTCGTAAAGTCCGTGTGCGTCTTTGGTGGCCAAAACCCACCGGCGAAAGCCCTGTAGTTCCGGATGAGCGATGATCACTTCCATGAGCCATTTCGATAACCCGCGCCCGCGGTGTTCCGGCAAGATGAAAACATCAGCCACCCACGCGAACGTGGCATAGTCTGTTACGATTCGTGCAAATCCCACCTGCTGATCGCGGTGGTACAGGCCAAACGCCAATGAGTTTTCGATCGAGCGTTGTACGACGTCGCGCGCCCGGCCGCTTCCCCAGTACGAATGATTGCAGATGTAGTCGTGGATAAGGTCTATGTCGAGGCGCGAACGATCCGTGCTGATGGTGTATTCACCGCGGCGCCAAAGCTCAGACATGAAAGCACTATAGCACGCTAGCTATTTGAAGCGACGCGGTCCTGAGTCTTTCGTACCACTTCGTGGAGATCGGTGAATCACCGCCGCGGTTGAGCGCATCGTCGGCGGTGCGGAATGCTCTGAGCATGTCTGTAAAACTTGCTTTCGCCGTATGCTCCCATGAATCATTGAACGCCGCGATCACCTGTGGCATGTAAGAGTTGATTCGGAGGAAATCCATAATAAGTTCCTGATTCGCACGGAACGAATTGTGCAAGTCGGGCATCTGTTCTTCCACAACCGCTGCCAACTCCGGACGCTGGAACATCAGCTTTCCCACGCAATACGAGAGCCCTTGTGAGTACGCGGTAATTCGATCATGCTCCTCGGGATTGAAGTGAGTAGTCGTTGCAATATTGAACGTCGTGTGGAACGTGCCGATCAGCGTGGAAAGCTCGTCTTTTAGTAGGCTGTCTGACGCTTCATGCGTTGCAGTCAGGACATTCTGAAACGTCCGCGCTTCCGGTTCAGTCTCGCGAAAACCGTTCGGCCCATACATCGGATGAACAAACACCGCCGATAGTTTCGGATTGTTAACCAGCTCGAGCGTGGCTGTAACCGCGCGCCAAACACCTGCCTGGACTGAAGGAATCAACCAAAGAGTCTTCGAATTGGCAACTTCGCGACAACTGTAGACCAATTCGCAGGCTAATTCGGCGTAGCCGGCTAGCGGCGTCGCAATGATCACGTGCCGGGCGCGTTTGAGCAGGGACCTCTGCCCTTCTCGCGGAGTCTCACGTTCAACGCTCGAAACGGGTTTGGCGCAAATGTGAGGGAGGATATCGCGCCGAAGAAAGCGACCGAATTCTCCGTTTCCGCCGACAATCAGCACATCCATGCTTCTAGTGCATTCACTATACGGACCTCGACTTGCGACGTCTCGTAGGTCCTCTTCGGGTTAATTTCCGACTACATCGTCACAGACTTGCGGTTTTCGATGCTTCAAGCGCCGAATACTTTTCGGCGATCACGTTGAAGTGATGGATCTGATGGCCCAGGATGATGAAGGCAAGGTCCGCGACTGAGACCTCGTATTCCCAACTACGGCCCCGCGCTCGCAGCGCGTCATCGTCGAAACTGTCATAGAGCGCTTTGCTGGCGCGACGCACGCTTACCAGTTCATCAAGCAAGTCGTCGAGTGTACGGCGATTGGCGTTCGCATTCGCGGCGAAGTCGTCTTGCTCGAAGCCCGCCAGGATTCCGTCATCCCTACGCGCGATCATGAGCGCGCGATAACACATGATTCTTTCGCTATCGCTGAGGTGTTGGATGATGTCTTTTACCGTCCACTTGCCGGGTGAGTATGGCTGATCGGCAATTCGAGCGAGCAGTGTTCGGTCGAGCTGATCCAACTGTTGCATGCTGCCCGCGAACGCCTCTGATAGTTCGACGTCAGGCACCAGATTGATGTAGCGATCGTAATACTGCGGCAGCGGGTTGATGTCTGATCTTTTCATGCTGTTTTCTCCTTTACACCATTGAAACACAAAAAAGAAATACTATATCTGCGACAAGCCCGAAAAGTGTGCGTGCTATTCAGTATTCCCGAATCATGAAAATGAAAGGGGATCCAAATGACGTCAAAAGCGGCATCAACAGCGAGCCGAAAGAAACCCTCGAACATATTCAAGACAGCGGACTCATTTTCGAGCTTTTCTGTAAACGATCTGAAGGCGGCCAAGGACTTCTACAGTCAAACGCTCGGACTCGACGTTTCCGAAACACCTGAAGGACTCGAGCTGCGTACCGGCGACAACGCGATATTCTTATATCCTAAGCCGAACCACGCTCCCGCTTCTTTCACCGTCCTGAATTTCAACGTCGATAGCATCGACGACGCACTACAGGAACTTGCTGCAATGGGAGTTAGTCTCGAACACTACAATCTTCCCGACATCAAGACCGACCAGCGAGGCATTTTTAGTGGACCAGGCCACAAGATCGCCTGGTTCAAGGATCCGGCAGGCAACATTTTGTCGGTAATCGAAGAAGAGTAAGCATCAGGATAACTCTGACCCGTCGCTACTGCGTAGTTTATCCGGTAGCGGCGGGTCGCTTTCACTTGAAACCTTAAAGATTAGCTTTCCAGAAATCCAACATCAAACGATACAGATGATGCTGCGCGGCTTCATCCTCAATGCCGTGCTTGCGCATCGGATAAGCCATCATGTCAAACTTCTTTCCGGCAGCGATCAAGCCATCGATGAACGCCATTTCGTTATATGGATGTACGTTGTCGTCGTAAGTTCCATAGACGATCAGGAGACGGCCGTGGAGTTGTTTTGCAAGCGGCAGCAACGAACTACTTTTATATCCTTCAGGGTTCTCCTGCGGAGTACGCATGGCGGCTTCGGTCCACTTCGTGTCGTAGTAGCGCCAGTCGATAACCGGCGCGACCGAGATGCCGGCTTTGAACTCCTGAGATCGAGTCATCACGTGTAGCGTCATGTAACCGCCATAGCTCCAGCCCCAGACTCCCACACGCGCCGGATCGACCCAGCTCTGTTTCTTCAGCCAACGCGCCGCGGCCACGAGGTCGGGCGTCTCTGCCTCGCCCGCGCGCTTCAGGATCGTGTTTTCCAACTCTTTGCTGATGCCGGTCGCGGAACGATTATCAACTTTCACGACGACATAGCCGGCGTCGAGGAGCAACTGGTTCCACAACGTGTCTCCCTGCCAACCGTTCGTGACTTGCGGCGCCGCTGGTCCACCGTAGATGAACATGATGACCGGGTACTTTCGATCAGCTTGAAAGTTTTTCGGCTTCAGTATCTCCGCCGGCATTGGGAAGCCATCGTCCGCGGGGATCGTCAACAGTTCGGGAAACTGAACGTCGTAAGGCGCGAGCAACTGCGGGCGGGCAGCAGCGATCGGCTGAACGACCGCGCCGCCGTCGCTCGCGTGGAGCCGCAGCGATGGCAGCGTGCGGACGTCTGAGTATCGATCGAGAAAATACCGCGCGTCCGGCGACATCGAGATGCGGTGTGTTCCGGGCTCTTTCGAAATGCGCGTAAAGCCGGATCCGTCAGGGCGGATGCGATATAAGTGTCTTTCTATCGACGACTGCTCGAGCGCTGTGAAGTAGATCCAATTGTTCTTTTCATCGACTCCGACGATCGCCTGACGGACCCAGAACGCGACGCCTCCCGCGCTCGCCAGCGACCAGCGTCCTTTAGTGACCTGGTTCTCGAGAGTGCCGTCCGTGCGGTAGCGATAGAGATGCATGTAACCATCTCGCTCCGACGGCCAGAGAAAATGTTTTCCGTCATTAAAGAAGTACAGATCGTCGGTCATGTTCACCCAGCCGGCGTTTGTCTCTGTGAGCACATGTGTAGTCTTGCCTGATTTGCGATCGGCGAAATACAGAGACAGTTCGGTCTGCACGCGCGGCATCGTCTCCAAACTCAAGCGACGTCCATCGGGCAGCCATTTGGCGCGGACGATGTACTCGAATGGTTTGCCGGTTATCTGGATCCAGGTTGTGCCGTCCTGGCCCAACTCGTTGATGCCGAGTCGCACGCGAGGATTGGCGCCGCCGGCTCGTGCGTAGCGCTGCCGGATCACGCGCGGCGAGAACGGAACGAAGTCGACAAAATAGGTGAGGTCCACTTGGGATTCGTCAGATTGAAGGTAGGCGATCGCTTGTGAGTCTGGAGACCACCAGTATCCGATGTCGCGGCGGCCGAAGACTTCTTCCCAGTAAACCCACGAGAGCGTTCCGTTCAGCACCGTTTCTGAGCCATCGCGGGTGATTTGAGACTCACGATTCGCGTCGAGATCGTAGAAGTAGAGATTGTTGGTTCGGACGTACGCGACGCGGCGGCCGTTTGGAGAAAAAGACGCGGATGTTTCTTCGGCTGGAGTCGACGTGAGGCGTCGAAGACGCGCGCTGTTTAATTCGAGGACGAAGACGTCGCCTTTGAAGATGTACAGCGCCTGTGCGCCTGAGCCGTCGAAAGCGAGTGGCCACGGCAGCACGTTGGCGTTTATTCCCTCGCGTTTTAGATCTGATAAGGCGCGCGCTGCATCGACGATTGGCTGTCGTTGACCGTTTGCGGGATCCAGCTTCTCGAACGTCCGCTCCGTTGGCGGGCGTCGATTGTCGAGTATTACGAGGGCGCCATTATCGAGCCACGCCGTCGCGGGAACGCTTGCGACGGTCCGCCCCTCCGGACTCAAAATCCAGTCAAGCGTAAGCTCCCGCCTCCCCGTCTGGCCCACACTGCTGGTTGCAAAACACGCGAGCAGAAGTAGGGCGGTCAATGGAAGACGAGCGAAACGCATGGCGAAAGGTTTGAAGTTGATCTGCATCATTTTCGAAATCCGCGGAAAAGCTGAATAAGCGCGCGCCTCTCCGCTCGCGTCCTTTCGCGCAAAATCAGAGCAGACCTTCTCCGTTACTCGTTCCGCAACGCCGTCGTTGGATCCAGGCCGGAGGCGCGGCGGGCGGGGAGCCAGGAGGCCAGGAAGGCGATGATCAGGAAGAGGACCGCCACCGAGATGAACGTCACCGGATCCGTCGGCTTCACCTCGACCAACATGCTCGCCAAAACCCGCGTCAGCCCGAACGCGGCGAGCAGGCCGATGCCGATCCCAATCGCGCTGAGATAGAGTCCCTTCCCCACCATCAAACGGAAGATGCGCGACGGGGCGGCGCCGAGGGCCATGCGCACGCCGATTTCCGCGGTTCGCTGCCGCACCGACGTCGCAAGCACACCGTACAGCCCGACTCCAGCAAGCAGTGCGGCGATCGTCGAGAAGACTCCGATCAGTAATAACGAGAAACGTGTCTGCGCCTGGGCCGCAGTCACCAGCGAATCCATCGGCTGCATTTCGTTGATAAACGTTTCCTTGCCCACGCCGCGAACAACCTCGCGGACGGAGGCGGCAAGCGCCGCCGGATCGTTATCAGTACGCAGCGCCCACCATGAAGCAGCACCGTGATTCACATATCCATCCGTTACGTACAATTGCTCTCGACCAGGTTCGAGCAGTGACGTGTTGCGCTGATGGTCCACCACGCCGACGATCTCGCCCCACTGCGCCTCAGGCGTGCGAACGCGAAACAGTATCCGCTTCCCAACCGCAGACTCGTTCGGAAAAGCCTTCGCCGCGAGTGCTTGATCCACGATCAGCAGGTTCCGATCAGGCGAGCTGTCCTCCTGCGTAAACGTCCGTCCAGCGAGAAGCCGCGTGCCCATCGCTTCAAAATACCCCGGCAGAACAACCTGAAGATCCGCAGCTTGAAACTTACTCGGATCGGAAAGCGCATCCTCCTTACCCCATCGCACCGGACTAAACCCGCCGGCAAGCGGCAACGGAAACGACGCCGTAACACTCTTCACACCCGGAATCGCACCGAGTTGCTCACGAAGCTGACGCTTGAAGTTGTCCCTTTCCTGCGGCGTGGCGCCGATGTTCCCGAGCAGTTGAAACGTCAGCAGTCCGCGCGGATCAAACCCAAGATTCACACGTTGAATGTTAACGAACGTGCGGAACATCAACCCCGACCCAATCAACAACACAAACGCGAGCGCAACTTCCACGACCACGACAGCATTACGCAAACCGGCAGCGCCGAGCGCGCCGCTTCGACCGGCAGCGCGCAGCGTCTCCATCAGATTCGGTTTCGCGGTGCGGAGCGCGGGAATCACTCCAAAGAGAACCGCAGACAACAGTCCCGCCAACACCGAAAACCCCAACACCTGTAGATCGATCCCGATCGCATTCAGTCGCGGCAAATTCTCCGGCGCGATCCAGAGCAGTTGACGAATACCCAGGTATGCGAGCCCGACGCCAATGGCCGTTCCAAGCGCGGCGATGACGATCGCTTCCGCGAGTGTTTGCCGAACTAACTGCCACCAACCAGCGCCGAGTGCAGCCCGAACAGCCAGCTCTCGTTCGCGCGATGCTGCTCTCACCAACATCAGGTTCGCAACGTTCGCACACGCAATCAGCAGCAGGAAGATCACCGCACCCATCAACGCGAGAATCGTGGGTCGCACTTCGTCAACGAGATGCTGCTTCATCGGCACCAGCCGGAAGTACTGACCGGCTGTGTTCGCGATCGTGTTCTCCTGACGAATTTTCTGAGAGATCATCTCGGCTTCCGCCTGTGCTTGCCCGAACGCAACCGCGGGCTTCAACCGGCCAATCACGCGCCACTGCACGTTGTTGCGGTTGGCGACGTCATACGGAATACGCGCGGCAACCCAGACACTCGGAAACTGTTCGACATTCGATTGCGGCGGCAGCAGCAATTCAAAACCTGGCGCCAGCACGCCGACGATCGTCGGCGGTGGTCCAAACGCGGCCGACACCGGCAGCGGTTTCCCAATCAACGATTGATCGCCGCCAAAGCGCTGTTGGAAATATTCGTGACTGAGGATCGCCATGGTCGGCAGCGGCGGCGGAGCATTAGCCGGAGGATTATTTCCCGCGGGCGCTGCTGGTGGAGCAGGCTGCGGCGTGCCGTCAGACTCCTGAAAGTCTCGACCCAAAACGATCGAGCCGCCCATCATTTGAAAGAAGTTCGTCGATACCGCGGCGATGCGAACGCGCTCAGGCGTGCCGTCCAAACCGGGAAGCGTGACGCGACCCGTATTGAACGCAGCGAAGTCTTCGAAATTGTTTTTCGCGCCGTTGCGCAGGTCGAGAAAGTCGACGTTGGAAAACGGGAAGTCTTTGACATTCCGCTTCTGAAGGTCATTGGCCGCGAGGACGAGGCGCTCCGGATCCTTGTAAGGAAGCTTCCGCAACAGCACGCCGTTAGTGACACTGAAGATCGCAGTGCTGGCCCCGATTGCCAGGGCAAGTGTGACCACAACCGTGATAGTGAATATAGGGCTCTTGCGCAGCGTGCGGAACGCGAAGAAGAAGTCGTTTAGCATGGCGGGAGTTTAGACTCTCCGGCGAAGTTCAGCCAAGCGAAATTTGATTGTTCTTTAATCCGGGTTCCTGTTATCGTTCGAACATTCAACTATTCGGAGGCGCATATGAGAATCAAACTCTCCCTTTCAGTTCTGATTATCGTGATCGCGTCGTCGGTACACGCCCAGCAGAGCCCAAAAACTTCGGACGCAGCCGCCGGCAACCGCACTAACGAATGGCTCCAGTTCCGTGGACCAAACGGCACGGGCGTAGCCGAAGGCTTTGCTCTACCCGTGGAGTTCAGTGCGAAGAAGAACCTCGTTTGGAAGACTTCAGTCCCCTTCGCGCGATCATCACCCGTCGTCACCGCCGATCGCGTATTCCTGACCGCGAGTGAAGGCGACAATCTGATCACCCTCGCGCTCGATCGAAAAACAAGAAAGGTCTTGTGGCGTCGCGACGTCGTCCGCCCGAGACACATGCCGATCTATAAAGCCAACGACGCCGCTTCGCCGACTCCGGTCAGCGACGGAAAAAACGTGTTCGTATTTTTTGCCGAACTGGGACTGATCTCTTATGGACCAGACGGCAAGGAGCGATGGCGCGTGCCGTTAGGACCGTTCAACAGCTTCTACGGCATGGGCGGGTCGCCAATCCTGATCGGCAACACGCTCGTTATGGTGTGCGATCAACGAACCGATTCTTTCATCGTCGCTATCGACACTCGCACTGGAAAGGACCTCTGGAGAAAGACCCGTTCCAACTACGAGGCCTATTCCACTCCTGCGATCTACAAACCGCAAAATGGACCAACGCAAGTCATCGTTCTCGGTTCAAACTCCGTCGACGGGTATTCGCTGGATAAAGGAGAGCGTTTGTGGTGGGTAACGAGAATCGGCGCTTATCCGAAAGGCGTGCCCGTCCTGGGAACGGACATGGTCTACGTCACCGGCGACGGCGGTGAGCAACCGTTTTTGCCCCCCTTCGATGAAACGCTGAAACAATTCGACGCCGATAAAGACCAGCGAGTTAAACGGGACGAGATGAAGTCGCAGGCCGAAGCTCTCGATCATTTCGGCTGGCTGGACGCGAACAACGACGGCTTCATAGAACGCGCCGAATGGGACTTCGTACGAAACTCGACTACATCCGGTCACGGACTTACCGCCGTTCGCATTTCAGGTCAGGGCGACCTCACGTCGTCGAACGTTGCGTGGCGTGTTCAGAAGGCTTATCCAAGCATACCGGCGCCGTTGATGTATCGAGGCGTGATCTACCTGATGAAAGAGGGCGGAATCGTTTCCAGCCTGGATCCGGCGAGCGGACAAGTTCTCAAACAAGGTCGAACGCCGGATGCGCTCGAGGAGTACTACGCATCGCCTGTCGCCGCCGACGGCAAGGTCTACGTCGTCAGTGCGAGCGGCAAGGTGACGGTGCTTAAAGCTGACCCGCAGTGGGAAATTCTTGCCATGAACGATCTGGACGAAGAGGTTTGGGCCACACCCGCGATTGCCGGCAGCAATATCTACATCCGCACGCGAGGTGCGTTGTACGCGTTCGGTGCGACCGCGAAGTAATACAAATCATCAATGACGGAAATTTCATCGCTTGTGCAGCCTGAGGAACTAATTGCGCCTTACGGCGGTAGATTGATCGATCTTCACGTGGACCCGCCTGCGCGTGAAGCACTGGCGGCGCGCGCGTCCAAGTTACCGCGCATTCAACTAACCGAACGAAATCTTTGCGACCTCGAGATCCTCGCCACCGGAGGCTTTTCTCCACTCGACCGGTTCATGAGCGAGAAAGACTACGCGCGCGTGCTCGAAGACATGCGGCTCGCCGGCGGACAGTTGTTTCCAATTCCGATAACGCTCTCCGTCGACAACGAAACACCGCTCGAGCTTGATCGGGAAGTCGCGCTCGCCGACCAGCGAAACAATCTGCTCGCAATCATGCGCGTCGAAGAGATATACGAGTGGGACCCGGATCGAGAAGCAAACTCAGTTTACGGAACGAACGACGTTCGCCATCCGCTCGTAGCCGAAATGCACTCCTGGGGCCGTTTGAACATCTCAGGCAAACTCGACGTCTTTGCTCTGCCCAGCCACTACGATTTTCAAAACCTGCGATTGACGCCGGCACAAGTCCGCGCACGTCTTCTGACGCTCCGCAATCACAACGTCGTCGCCTTTCAAACGCGTAATCCGCTTCATCGAGTTCACGAAGAAATGACCGTCCGAGCTGCCGAACAGATTGACGGAACACTGCTGCTGCATCCGGTGGTCGGAATGACAAAGCCGGGCGACGTCGATCACTACACGCGCGTGCGCTCTTACAAGCTGCTGGCCGAGCGTTACTACGATCGACAACGCACGGTGCTCGCGCTGCTGCCGTTGGCGATGCGCATGGCCGGCCCGCGTGAAGCTGTCTGGCATGGCATCATCCGGCGTAACTTCGGCGCCAACCACTTCATAGTCGGCAGAGATCACGCGAGTCCCGGGCTCGACTCGAACAATCGGCCGTTCTATGGACCATACGAAGCGCAGGAACTGTTCCAGAAACACCAGGACGAAATCGGAGTGAAGATGCTTCCCTTCCCCGAGTTGGTTTATCTGCCCGACGAAGACAGATTCGAAGACGCGAGTAACGTCCCTGACGGCCGCTCGAGTTTTTCACTTTCCGGTACGACGGTTCGTCAGGATTATTTAGACGTTGGCAGGCCGCTGCCCGAATGGTTCACGCGCCCGGAAGTTGCCGGCGTTCTGAGTCAGGCGCATCCGCCGCGTCATCGACAGGGTTTCTGCGTATGGTTCACGGGCTTGAGTGCGTCGGGAAAATCTACGACCGCGGAGATTCTGACTGTCATGCTCCTCGAGCGCGGACGTCAAGTGACAGTGCTCGACGGCGACATCGTGCGCACGCATTTATCCAAAGGTCTTGGATTCAGCCGCGAGGACCGCGACGTCAACATCCGCCGCATCGGCTTCGTAGCCGCGGAGATCGTCCGCCACGGTGGAGCGGTGATCTGCGCGGCAGTCAGTCCATATCGATCGACGCGAAACGAATGCCGTTCGATGGTCGGCAGTAATCGTTTCATAGAAGTCTACGTCGACACACCGCTGGAAGTTTGCGAGGAACGCGATCCGAAAGGGATGTACGCGCGCGCCCGCGAAGGATTAATCAAGGGTTTTACGGGCATCGACGATCCGTATGAATCGCCGACCAATCCTGAAATAGTTTTGGACACCGTTCAATCGTCGCCGCAAACGAACGCCGAGCGTATTCTTGCGGAGCTCATCACCCGCAACTACGTTCAGGACAATGACAACATCCGATCGGAAGGGCCAGGTTAAAACCCAGCCCCACGCCAGAGCGCCTCCTCTGCTCGGAGATCAGGACCAAACACGAACCGATCGGGACGTGCCCAGATATCAATCGCCGGCGCCCGCCGGAAATCCGCGTCTGGTACAGACGATTCGGCGCTGGACCATGCGGCATCCGGACCGGCAGTAGTGATCAATCGATAGTACAGACGCCCACCACGGTCGAGCGCCGCCCAGGATAGTTGCTTCCAAACATCGTGCGGCAGCCGGTACGTACTCGACAGGCCCTCCACGGCACACATTCCCGTCACCCACGATCCGTAAAAACGCGTCACGGGCAGGCTTTCACGAGCGCGTCCAGCGGCGAAGTCGGATGGATCAACCGCAACCTCGACTGCATAGTAGCTATTGCGGCCCGGAACGATTCTAAACTCCGGCGCCGGCCCAAGAGCATTGGCAGTTTCGGGACCAGTAATCTCCGGCTTTGTCTCCGCCACAGAGTCCGCACCAAACCCCGAACGCGACAAGCGATCGCGATTGACGGGACAGATGTCACTTACAAAACTGTCGAATTGCTGCGCTGACATAGCTGCGCCAGGGAGCACCCAGGTCGCGAGCGAGCCGCGGACGTCAATCTCGATCGAGTTCGCGCCCAGTCCGATGCCGATCCGGCACCCGAGCGTCTCCAGCGCGAGACGAGCGAGATCGCGCGCACTCCTGCCCGCAACGCGAATCTCAGCGGTCTGTCCGGACACATGACCATTGTCAGGAAGTCCTCCGGCTGCTGCATCCTGCGCGCGATGTCGATATGCGGACACTACGATTACCGCAGCGCCGACCTTGTTTCGGAATGTCTGCAAGGCTTCGACAAGCGCAACATCAATCCTCGCGAACGCTGCATTGCGTCCCGCCAACTCGCTCACGAGGAACGACGTGGAGATTCGATCATTGCCGCGGCCCGCGACTGAAAGCAGCGGTACTCCCGATCCTCGCGGATCGCTGTAGTCAACTCCGCCGGCCATAGTCGAATCCGCTACGTTCAATATTAATCCACTCGGAAAAGTGACACTCCGGACGCCCGTCTCTACACCGCCGCCAGCGCCGGCAATCTCCATAGCCGAGGCGTCAGCTCCTCCTTGAGCGCTGATGCCGGTATTGACCCAGGCAGTAGCGTTTGCGGAAGTCCATACCCTGAAAAACAATCTCGCGTTGTTTTTCAGCCGGTCCCAGATCGCCTGAGGCATTTGATACGCGCGCTCCGACATCAGTTGCGTATCTTCCCATGAAGCGTAGTATTCGTTTGCCGGATGGGCCGACTGCGCGTCGAACAGTTCCCGTCTCGCGGCAAACTCAACCGCAAAGAACATATTGGTCCCCGGATCGATCGAAAAACGGGGCGGCGGGCCGGATCGCGCTGCTGAAGATGGTCCAGTCATGGACGGACGTCCGGTGTTTTGCTGTCCCTGGATCTGAATCGATGCCGCAGCCGCGCCTCCGGCAGTTCCGGTGGTGGTAAGAGTATTTACCCACGCAGTCGAACTGGCGCTGGTCCAGGCCTGGTAGAACAACTCGTTATTGTCTTTGATTCTGTCCCAGGCCGCTTGCGGCAGCGTATACATTGCTGCCGTCATGAACGGTGAATCTTGCCACGACGCGTAATACTGATTCGGAGGATGGCCCGGTCGGGCATCGAGTAGTTCGCGACGAGCGGCGATTTCGAATGCGTAGTGCGTGTTGGGCCGCGGGTCGACTCTGAAACTCGGCGGTGGTCCAGACCTGGACACCGACGACTGGACCGCGGTGATGGTAGGTGTTGCAGTCGCAGGCGTGACCACACTTCCAACTAATCGTTGCGCCTCTCGTACCGCCGCAGCGGCGTTCACTTTGCCAAAGCCGAATTCCGCACTGTGTCCTCGAGCATCATACGAACTCGCTGGGCCGATCTTAGTCGCTGTATTCTGTAGACACTGGCGCACCTGGGCCGGCGTCAGATTAGGATTCACCGACAGCATCAGGCCGACAACGCCTGCCACTAGCGGCGTTGATGACGAAGTACCACCAAACTTGCTTGTGTAGTCGAGGTCGGCGAAAGGATCGTTAAACCGCGGATCGGGATCGTCCGGACCAGGATGAACCCGGTTGTAACCATCGGCGCCGCGACGATCAGTCGTCAGAATACCTTTCGATCCGCCGTTAGACGGTGCGCAGATGCTGACTTCCGGGCCGAAGTCACTGTAAAAGGCACGTGCGTCGCCATCCGTACTCGCAGCAATGGCCATCACGTCCGGATTAGCCGCATAGCCGTCATTGCTTACGGATTCGTTGCCGTTGCCGGCTGCAAACAGCACCGTGCAGCCCTTGCCGCCGCGTCCCTGGGTCACGCAATAGCGGATGGCTGCGCGCGTTAAATCAGGTAACGGATCTACCAAACCGGTCCCGTCTTGCGGCCCCCAGCTACAGCTTATAACGTCCGCGCCTTGATCGGCCGCCCATCTGAACATGCGTGCCTCATCGCTCGTCGAGCCCCACGCAGGCGTGACACCTGCAATCAGGCTACAGCCGGGTGCAGCTCCAAGCGCTTTTACTCCGGACGCTGTCGCGACACCGGCACACGCTGTCCCGTGATTGTCGCGGCGATCCTTTGGGCGCCCGTCGGCGGTGTTGGTGAGAAAGTCGAACTGCGAAACCACTTTGCCCGAGAACTCAGGGTGGGCCACGTCGACGCCGTCGTCCAAAATACAGATCTTGATATCCGAACGGCCGCGCGTAATGGTCCAGGCGTCAATGACGTTGGCGCTCGCGAGGTGCCACTGCTGCGGCTGGTAAACGTTGCGCTCCGTCCGAGCAGTAGTTAGCCGGGAAGAGACTTCATCCGCTACGGCGTCGACAGTTGCAACTGTTGTCCGAAAGTATCGTTTCGTGATGAGATCCGCATGAGCGAATTCAGTGAGCCCGGATTCGTAGTAGACGTTGCCGAGCGCGACCGGACCCAATGGACCATCGGCCTCAGGCGCCTGTAACAAGTAGCCGTTTTCGGCGAGGCCTAACGGCTCCAGTATCCGCACACCATAGCGTGCATTGAGCTCGTCGATCTGTGCGCGCGTCACGTCAGGCTTGAACTGCGCCACAAACCTGCGCGTCACAAGCATCATGTCGCCTGAGCCTCCGCGCCTGTAGACCGGCGCGGCGAATTCGATGCTCGGCTCCTCCGCCACCAACCGATCAAAGCGTTGTCTCCCCGCTCCTGCCGTAGCCGGCAAACTCGTATCTGCGGATACCTCGAGGTTCGGTTGGACCAACCGATAGACTTGCAGATTATGATTGGGAACAAATGCGAGGTGCTCTGATGCATTGCGCAGCAGCGTTCGCGCGTGAGTTGACAGATCCGCTGAGTCTGACTTCTCGCCGCCACGGAACCTGATGGCATATGCCTCCGGATCACGCACGAGTGGAATTCGTTTGCCGTTCGAGTAGTAATACGTGGTGTTGTCGATGTTTTGGCTCATGATGTCTCCTATTTGCGAATCACTGGACGAGATCCCAGGTAAGGCTCACTACAAATCCTTCTTTGGTGAGGTTCCAATTGAACCACTCCTTGACTGCAGTAGTTCCGTTAGAAAATGTCTTTACGATCCGCAGTTGAATCGTTGGTTCGGCAACGTGTTCGGTCAACGGCAACTGCAAATCGAAGTCGACGGACGTGTCGCTCGTAGCCGTGAATTGAATCAGCTCAGATGCGTCCGAGCCGGCGCGGCGCACCAGGACATTCATTAGTGTCAGATTGTGCGCAGAAAATAGAATCAGGTTTAGAAACGGCACATTGACGTGTATTCGTTCAATGGCGTTCGGTATTTCCTTCAGTGCTTCGGGAGTCGACGGAGTTATGTAGACCGGATAGAGTTCAGCCGGCGCCGGTAGCGGCTCGACGGCAATCGTTTCCGCGACCTGCGCGGCGATCACTCGCTCGATGGGGATCAGCCGCGATCGGCCCTCGCTGACTACCATCAGATCGTGAACGCTTACAGGTCGATCGATCCGATTGGTAAGACGAACGGCATTGCCAACCTTCTCGACGGTCACTGCGCCGCTGCTCCATGGACCAGTAATACGGCGCAAGTCCATAGTCAGTTGTGAAGACAATTCGCTGCCGTCGCCAAGCTTAAATGTTACCTGCCCGAGCACGCCCCCTGTCCGAAGACGCGTAATCAACAGTGGCCAATCCGTGTCGCCGTTTGCGGAAATGCTGACCGAAAAAGAGTCTGGCGTGCGCACGGTGGTAACCGGTGTCGACTCCATCGCGTGAAAGCGGAAATCCATCGTTGATTCGATTGCCGTTGGGTATTCGACAATTGGTTTGCGGGCAAGTTGCGCCAGCTTTAGATCGAGATTCCGTCGCAAGTAGAGATCGATGTCAGGCTCGAGATCAGCGATAAACACGATGGGCGCGTCAGTTGCGCGACTCGTATCCCGGTAGACCAGCATGCGAGGTTGGTAAGCGTCCGGCGACTCCGGAGCATGTCTCGTGAACGCATACCGGGCCGGCACAACCAGAAATCTCCCGGGTTGTTGCAGCGAACGAAACACCTGGAACACCGGTTCGCCATTTACCGCCGTATCGAGTTGCGCAAGGTGCTCATACCGGCGATAAGAGACCTGGCCCAACTCCAATGCCTGCCGGCAGCCCACGGCCACATCATCGCCATCGCTCGTGTCTCTGTAGAACGCGCCGAACACGTTGCACGGGAACACGGTGTCATGCTGTTCCTGGCGCAAAAGTGTCCGCCGCGCCAATGTCGACTCGAGAATCTCCGACACGTCGACTTCCGGCTGAACAGGAGGGTTCGCAACCGGGCCGCCGGGTCTTGGCCTTGGTCGTGGTCTAGGTTCGTCTTCGATCTCGATTATCTCGCCGGGCGGACGAGGACGCGCTCGCGCGGTCAGGAGATCGCCTCGCTCCTCGCGTTTAAAAACCACCGCGCCATCAGCGAAATTGAGGGTTGCAGTGCTTGCGTCCAAAAACATTTCATCCTGGATTCGCTGCCTCTGTGCGTCTGAAAAGACAACCGGAATCTTCGCGGCCTTGTTGCCAAAGACGAGATTAACGTTCGAGTGCCGCAGTTTTTTCGTGTAGGCTTCGTACGCGAACGCGATCGAGAGTCTCGCGGGCTCACGCGACGCACTCGGGTTGGACAAAACCGTATAAGCGATTCGCACCCAGTTCGTCGCCAAAACGACTTTTGCAATGACGTTATCCCCGTCAAAGGAAACCTCGCAGGGACATGTGTGACGAGTAAGCGCGTTATCGTCCGAGTTGATAAACGGCAGGACCAGCGAAACGGCAAGGTTCTTCGTCGGAACGGGTGAAGCAGATGGATTGCGACGAGCACGAAGCGCCTCGAGAGTCCGATTACTCATCGCACGCCGCAAGGTGAATTGGATCTCGCCTTCCAGAGCAGGTCCTGAGCCCGTTTCCCCGACCCGCCGGAAACTAAAGCGGAACGGGCTCCGCGAGGGGTCGTCATCGAGCGCGGGCCGCAACAACTCGAAAACCGGCGCGTACCAAAACTTGTTCGCATCGATCCGATCAGGCCAAATCGGATCGCCGGCATTTTCGACCACGGGCAGGTGCTGTAGTCTTTCTTTAGTCTTGTTCGCAATTCGCCAATCGTTCAGTTCCCAATCGATCCTGTTGCGGCCAACCTGAGCACCGGAGTTGCTTACGACTTTGGCAACGCCACTCGCGATCATCGTCTGTGCGTTGCCATTCGCGGCGGCTCCCGACGCCATTTCGGGTCGCAACCTAAGCGCCACCGATTGAAGCGCTCCATCACTCATCGCCATCGCGATCTTTTCATCTGTCGGATGCGCCGGCGAACGTCGCGTTTCGATATCACCGGCCCAACGTGGTCCTCCATGATCGACAAAGCGTTGTGGCCGCGGAGGTACTACCACACCTCCCGAACCGTTGTTCTCACTTCCACCGGCGCTGAAGACGACCAACTTGATAAAGGCATCGCGATCCTGTCCCTCCAGCAATCCGTTGAGAACAGTGGCAATGGGTGTAGCGATCGTCAGTGCCTCGAGTGAGTCGCCTGAAAACTCTTCTTCGTGTTGCAGCCGGAACCCGGCGTTTGGCCTGGCTCGCAGCGTGTATGTGTTTTGCGGATCGACGCTGAGAAGATGCGGCGTGCGTCGTTCAAGAATAATTATCGACTGCCGCATGAAGGCGTCGAAGAGACGGGTCGATGGGCCGGCGCCGTTTGTATTCGTAACTAACACACCTGCGCCAACCATCTGATCGAACAACCCGTGCACTTGATTGCGAGTGACAGGCTCGGCCGCATTGATGCGCTGTGCAACAAAGTCGTAAATGTCGAGCCAGTCGCCTGACAGCCGGCGCCGCGTGGTTCCTGACACACGGTAGGTGACTTCTGAAGTGAGACGTAAACTCGTTGAGCCGCCGTCGAGCGCCGCCAACAATTCAAGCGCCTGCTCACGATCGAGCGTAGCTTGAAGAGATGCGCCGGCCGCAGTTCCGGCCGTCGAAGACGCGGTCGTGATAAGCGCGTCTTTGTCGTGAAGTTTGAATCGTGCTTGACGCACGAAGAGTTGTCGGACGTCAACGGCGCCGCCGTTACGCCCTAACTCTGGCGCACTCGAGACCGCGGCGAGAACGGCTGCTGGGAGCTGTAGCCGCAAGTCGAAGCTAACAATGCCCTGCTGGATCAAATGGTGAACGCTGTCTTCGTGAACAGCCGGCATTCGACTCAGGATCAAGGTTAGCGAGAAGACCGGCCGTCTGCCGGAGTCTCGAGACACAAAGGGATGCTCAGGCAGAGCATGGTACACGCGTGCCTGACCGGTACCGTCAACACGTTCGTTACCAGCATCCGCCGCTAACAGAACGGCGCGCGGCTGTTGTGACTGCGAGGGATTAGCGATGTAAGGGGCTTGGACCGTCAGCCAGCTCGCGCCGGCACCTGGTCCCATTGCTCTTGTAGACACAGCTCTATTTCCTTGTGCGCTGAGGTTTTCGGGTGTTGGTCGACAGGCCGAAGGCTGAGCGAGATCTGCACGATCTCGCCCAGCACGTCAGACGTTAACTATGACCGTTGGTGTCTGAGCCATCGGTTGTCTTCCAACCATCGGTGAGCTCCAACCGGCTCGGGACGTCAGTGCGAACATCCGGCGACGAACGAGCGGTTTCGTCCTTTTTCGTTCCGATAGACGGAGGCGGAGAGATTGAGGCTCTCGGCTGTAATGGATCCAGCGAATACCCGCCGACGTAACGTCCGGGCATGCCTTCCGTCGCAATCGCGAAGTCGTCGGTGACGAGCTTGCGCATGGGGAGACCGGACGACGTTGAATCCATCAACTCCGAAACGGTTCGCTTCGGCGGGGCGCCAATTCCGGTAATGACTGGCGGCCGCCCTACTCCTCCACCATTGCCTGAGCCCTCTGACGCAGGCTCCAACTCCAGGCCCATCAGACTTCGGCGCGTCACTCCAGGATCCTCCGCCGTAGGCACCGCGACCATCAACGCCCCGTTACCGGATGCGTCGTTCCACGGGCCCGTCCATTCCATGCCGCGGCTGAAGATGCTGCCGCGGACGATCACTCGCACGCGGTACTTGTAAGCCGGTACGAAGTCGAGTTGACCCGTAAAGATCTCCCAATAGCGGTGTTCGTTCTGGTCGTCGAACTTCCAGGTGAACTTGGTGATGTTGCGTGGACCACCGTCTTGCCGGTTGCCGAGACACTGAAACTCGACTTCCACAACCTGCTTCGAGTTTTCCAACTCGACGTCGAGCGTGATCGGACCGACTTCGAGTTTGCCGACGGAATCCGCGCGAATCTCGAGCGTGTTTTCGCTGGTGAGGCGTCCGTTCTCTCCGGGATCGAGATCGATCACGTTTTTCTCGACAAACACCTTCATGAAAGGCGAGTCGCTCTCTCCGGGGGGTTCGTTCAAGTGCACTCGCCTGCGAACAAACATCTTGTCCGGCGTCCAACCTGCGGGCGGATTCGATACGTCATCGAGACTCTTTTTAGAGACCGCCATCTCCCACCGCGTCATATCGCCGGTGTCGGTGCTCTGGAATATATGGGGAGCCCACTGAATGTCGCCGCGCGCGCTCGGATAACCGAGCTCGATAGACAGGAAAGCGACGGGATCGCCAATCCACTTTTTACTTGGATCAGGCCAGTTGACGACAGGTTTTACGATGCGCGTAACTTTGCGAAGCCAATCGTCAAGGAAGAGGGTTGTGAAGTACTTCCTCTCGGCGGAAGGATCCTGCTTGATCTCGTCGTAGAATCCCTCGAGCGTACTACTGATTACATGATCCAGGTTGTACCGTTTGTCATAGATCTCGTTGTAGTGAAGCTCCAGACGTGTTTCGTCGCGGCGATACTTGAGAGCGAAACCGCCACCCCAACCCAGCAAGCCGCCACCGCCGCCGGCCTGAGCAGGCGTGATGTTCGCCGCGGGTGGCTCGAAGATCACTTTCTGTGCAGCCTCCATGAACTTCTGATAAACGATGTCGATTCGCTTGTTGACTTCCTGCTCCATCTTGTCGGCGCCGGGCAGGGTGCCGTCGATTTCCACGCTTACGGTGATAGCGCCGGTCTTCCGAAGATTGTTGAACTCAGCTTTAATGTCGGCGTTCCACCAGAAGTTGTTTACCTTCGCATGGGTGGAGAGATGCTTCTCGATGCGGTCCCAGTTTCCGTCTATCTTGATCCGGAGGGTTTGGCTCCAAACAGGAATCTTCAACGCCTGAACGACGGCGATCGGACTGTAAGAACCATGGAATCCCTGCCAGAGAATCGCTGCCGGGAGACTACCGATCAGTCCGGAGTATGAATTCTCACCCGTCGGCACGATCGAACCGGGCCCCTGACCTTGCAGCTTCCAGTGCCAGGCGTCGAGGCTCGAGGGTGCGCGAAATCCCGGTCCATGAATAACTCGACCAGTAACATCCGCCGGACGTATCGCGATAGTTGATCGCGGTGGTCCACCCGCGGGCGCCGGCAAGCCGCCGTTCGGAGCAGGCGATACAGGAGCTACAGGAGTCTCCGGAGATACGGGCGCCGTTCCTCCTCCAGCAGCCGGCACAACGCCACTGGCGTCCGGTGACAAATTGGTGATTGCAGTCATGTTTGCAGTGATCGGAACAGCACGAAACATGGGCGCTGCCGGCGTGCGCCAACCCCAGTACTTCTGATCTTTACCGCGAAAACGATCGAGCAGCTTCTGTTCAGCTTGTTCTAAAACACCTGCGGGAAAGGCCGCGGTGGTGGTAAGGGAAAGCACGCCACCCGCTACTTCACGCGTCCCTTCGACGCCGATATTAGTGGCGGCAGTCTGCTGTCCGGCGAGGACTATCAATCGGAAAGCCTTGTCGCCGTTTGGCTTCGTTGCGAGACGCACTTGGCCGGGCATCCAGTAATAAACGGGAGGCTTGCCTTCTTTCTGCAACTCGTCGTTGTGTTTGTCTGGTAAAAACTGAATTCTGTATCCCTGAGAGTCTTCGTACTCGAAGCCTCCGGTCCAAATAGGGCCTACTGGTTCTGCCATGATGATTTCTCCTTGTGGGTCGGCTAAGGTCCTCCTCGTCTTTGCGATTAACTCGCCTGGGAAAGACGAACGGATGAGATGACGCGCAGAGTGCGCGTTCGCGGGGAAACAATTTCTGTCTCTCTGCTACCTATGGAAAAACAATTCAGTTTTGTTTCGGTTATTTTTTAGGGATGGAATTCTGAGTTTTTAGAACGCGAAAAAAATGATCGCCGGCGTCACCCGGCGATCATTCATCACGCAAACGGTTCGACTATGTTAGGTTGGTCCAACGGGAGTTTAATGCGAGTGAGGACAGCGTCGCAGCGCGTGCTTCGACACAAACTGCGCGACCTGACGGCCCATTCGCGCTCCGACTTCATCGGAGTTGCGGAAATGAATCCCTGAATAGACTCGCGCATCAATCACTTCGCGAACTGCTTCACTGAAAGTGGTCCAACGCCGCGTGATGCCCGATTGCGTGACTACGATCGGCACTCCCGGATTGTCGTCGAACTCCGAAATCAGAATCTTTGCCATGGCGCTGCTGTTCGTCGTATGGCCCGACGGGTACTCCGGATGTGGCGGCGTACCGACGAATGGCGCCCATGCCGGATCACCTACGGTCAGATCATTAGCATCCGTGTCTCCGCCGCGAATGGCTAATTGCGGCCGCCAGAAGTTGTACGTGTATTTTGCTTCCCAACACGCGATGCTCGCATCAGCCGCAGCCAGGTAGAACAACGCGAAGAGTCGAGCCTTGTCCGAGAGGTCCAGGTTTCGGGTTGGCACAACCTGCGTCAGGACACTGTTCCAAATCGCCGTCGGCGAGGCACGCCAGAAAGTCGCGATCTGGCTCTGTTCGAGCGAGCGCGTCGAGCTCGACGCTTTGCCGATGTCTTTAATCTCGTTGTAGTCCTTCGCATATTGTTCGCTGTCGAGAGCGGGCGGTGGTTCAGGGCGAAACTGTGACGCGCTTCGCAGCACAAACGTTGTGACGCTGCCCCAACCGGGTAGCTGTGCAGCAGCGTTATTCAGCCGAATCCAAACACCCGGCTGTCCTGCGCCCGGCACGACGTAATCAAACTGCGCCTGCGCGGAATGGTCATTGGCACGAACGCCGAGGATTGTCGCTGCCGCTAAACGGCCAAACTCGACTCCCGGATCAGCCGGCGACAAACCGTGCGCGTTGAGTGAGTCGAGGAACAGGCCGTCGAGCATCGTGTCATTTCCCTGAAACAGGTTTTTCAACGCGTGATGCGCAGCCGCAATCGCCGCGGCGTCCGGCGACGCGTTGTCCGGCGCGGGTGAAGACGACAAGTAGGTTTCGTACTTGCCGGTGATGCCGTTAACGGCGTCGTGTACGGCCAGTTGAAATATCGCCATGACCCGCGTCTGCTGGACCGGAGTAAGGCCGGACGCTGGTAACAGCGTCAACTGAACCGCCTGCTGGTTCCATTCCAACACGACGTCACTTACCTGTTGCGGCGGGCGCATCGGGGTTGAACGAGCAGCCAATCGCGCACACTTCCGCGAACGGGCAGCGACAGCATGGCTCAAGGGCGGCCAGACGGCCGTGAGCGAGACAGCGACGCCGATAATCAACGCCAATACCATTCGTTTACCTGGTTTTTTGAGTCTCATCTTCTTACCTTTCTGTTCAGGTTTCGCTTGAAGTCGAAAACGGTCCACCTGCTAAGGCGGGAATGGCTCAGAAAAACTGTAAGGGTTGTGATAATTTGTCAGGCCCCCCCGGCGCCGCGGACCTGTTATGCAGATGCAGCCTCCCAAGGACATCACACATTTGCTCGTCGCCTGGAGCGATGGAGACGAGTCCGCACTCGAGCAGTTGGCCCCGCTCATTCACGCAGAGTTACACCGGCTTGCCCACAACTACATGCGACGCGAACAGCCCGGCCATCTATTGCAGACTTCCGCGCTAATCAACGAGGCGTACATCCGTTTGATCGACTGGAAAAACGTACGCTGGCAAAACCGGGCGCACTTCTTCGGCGTGGCCGCGCAGTTGATGCGACGCATCCTCGTCGACTTCGCTCGCGAGAAGCAGTACCAGAAACGAGGCGGCGGCGCGTTACAAGTGTCGCTGAGCGAGGCGGCGTCTTTCGTCGTGCAGCGCGGCGTTGATTTTGTCGCGCTGGATGAGGCGCTCACGGCGTTGGGCAACATCGATCCACGCAAGGTGCGGGTCGTGGAATTGCGTTTCTTTGCGGGTCTTTCCGTGAACGAAGTGGCTGAGCTATTGCAAGTTTCAGAAGAGACAGTGCTGCGCGATTGGCGTCTGGCTAAAGTTTGGCTGCTGCGACATCTGCAAGGAGAGACTGTCAGTTCATGAACAATGAACGATGGCAAGAGGTCGAGCGCCTTTATCATCTGACGCTGGAAAAACAGCCAAAGGACCGCGCGGCGTTTTTGTCGCAGGCGTGCGCCGGAGACGAAGCGTTGCGGCGCGAGGTTGAGTCGCTGCTCGCGTATGAAGATCAGGCCAAAGACTTCATTGAATCGCCCGCACTCGAGGTGGCGGCGAAAACTATGTCCACCAACGGCTCACGTACAGTCGCGGTAGGCGACACGATCAAGCAGTACAGAGTAGTTTCCCACGTCGGCGCAGGCGGCATGGGTGAAGTCTATCTCGCCGAAGACACTCGTTTACGACGCAAGGTCGCACTGAAGTTTCTGCCGTTCATGCTCACCAAAGATCCGGCGCCGTTGCACCGGTTCGAAAAGGAGGCTCTCGCAGTCGCAGCTCTGTCTCACCCAAACGTCTGCACCATTCACGAAATCATTCAGACTGACGACGATCGTCACTGCATCGTCATGGAATACGTCGACGGCATGACGCTGCGACAGCGAATCACGAACGAACGCCTGCCGCTTAACGAGGCGCTCGACATCGTGACCGAGATCGCCGCGGCGCTCTCGAGCGCACATGCGGCGGGGATCGTACACCGCGACATCAAGCCTGAAAACGTCATGCTGCGTCGCGACGGATACATAAAGGTACTGGACTTTGGACTCGCGAAGTTGACGACAAGAACCGAGCCCGCAAACAGTCAGGATGAAACACGGGCCGCGGATCCAAAGACATCGCCGGGAGTAGTGCTGGGAACGGTCGCTTACATGTCACCCGAGCAGGCTCGCGGGCTTCCGGTTGACGCGCGTACGGATGTTTGGAGCCTGGGCGTGGTGCTTTACGAGATGGTCACCGGACGAAAGCCTTTCGAAGGACCAACGCCAACGGACGTCATTGTCTCGATCGTTGAACGAGAACCGGAACCGATCGCGAAGTTTGCACCTGACGCCGCTGCTTTGCAGCCGATCGTCACCAGGGCACTGGCGAAGGATCGAGCAGCGAGATACCGGAACCTAGAGGATTTCTTAAACGACATTAAGAACCTCAAGCGAGGACTGGAAGCCGGCGCCGGCGTCGAGCAAAACAAAAAGAAGGCAATAACGCGTCGGACGTGGGCCGTCGTGTTTGCGCTTGCGGCGCTGGTTGCGATCGCCGTTTTTTCGTTCACCTGGTTCAAGCGAAAGTCGACAACAGCAACACCCTCAAGAACGGGAATACAGTCGTTGGCGGTCTTGCCGATCAGCAATTTATCCGGCGATCCGTCGCAGGATTATTTCGCCGAAGGTATGACCGAAACACTCATCGCCGGTCTTTCGAAAGTCGCTGCATTGCGAGTGACCTCGCGCACGTCCGTTATGCAGTTCAAAGGATCGACAAAGCCGTTGCCGCAGATCGCTTCCGAATTGGGTGTTGACGCAATCATCGAAGGTTCCGTCCAACGCTTCGGAAACACGATGAACGTCAACGTTCGCTTGATCGACGCGGCCACTGAACAACAACTGTGGAGCGACGGGTACAGTCGAGACCTGCGCGATGTGCTGACCGTGCAGAATGAAGTCGCGAGGGCGGTCACGCAGGCTATCCAGATCAAGTTGACGCCGCAGGAACAGTCTCGATTGACACAGGCGCGCCCGATCAACCCTCAAGCGTATGACGATTTTTTGCGTGGACGCTACTACCTGAATCGCCAAAGTAAAGCAAACAACGAAACCGCGATTCAGGCACTCAACCGCGCCGTTGAGATTGATCCGGAGTTTGCCGGCGGCTGGGCCGAGTTGGCCCAGGCGTACGTGTGGAAGTTGTTCTTGTTCGCGCCCGATGAGAAAGATTTGCACGAAAAGGCGTTTGTCGCAGTGGAAAAGGCATTGGCCCTGGATCCCGATCTGCCGGAAGCGTACCTCGCTCGCGGGCGCCTGCTTTGGACGCCGTCGAACCATTTTCCTCACGACAAAGCCATTCAGGAATACCGCCATGCGCTGGCTTTGAATCCGAGTTTGGACGAGGCGCGCAATCAGCTCGCGCTGGTCCTGGGTCACGTTGGATTGCTTGATGAAGCCCTCGAGGAATTAACGAAAGCGCTTGCGGCTAATCCGGCTAACAATCTCGCGCGCTTCCGTGTCGGAGAGACACTGCTGTTCCAGGGTAAAAACCAGGAGGCGCTCGATGCTTTGCGGAATGTTCCTCCGGACGTCAATCCATCGCTGATCGGTCATCAAATCGTTCTCGCACTCTTCAACCTGGGGAAAAGAGAAGAAGCCGCGGCTACGATCGAGAAGTTTCTGAAAGATTATCCGGAAGACAATCGGGGGTTGTTCACGAGTTTACAAGCGATCCTTGCCGCTTCCGCCGGACAACACCGCGTTGCTGAAGAGAAGATTCAGTTGGCCGTCGAACGCGGAAAAGGTTTTGGACACTTCCATCACACTGCCTATCACATCGCCCTCGCTTACGCGATCATGAACAAGCAGGAAGAAGCGATCAAATGGTTGGAGTCTACGGCTGATGGCGGATTTCCCTGTTACGTTCTGTTCGAGACAGACCACAACCTCGACAACCTGCGACAGCACACGCGCTTCAAAGCTTTGCTCGCAAAGCTCAAACAGCAGTGGGAGTCCTACAAATCGATCACCGGTCAGAACACGATTAAATGATCGCCGGCGCGAACGGCGATCAGTCATTCAACTTCAAACAGTGTCTCGGTGACTTTACTTTCATTCGCTTCGCGATCGCTGATCGTCACTCTCAATACATAACGACCCGGCGTCAGCGTCTTGAGCGAAACACCGGCGCCGTACGGGATTCGAGCCGGATCGGTGTTCGGCTCGAGAGGCACCGGACGCACCGGGCTCGCGATGACGCGCTGCCCGTTGCGTAGAATCTCGATCTGCGAATCGAGTTTCGGCCCGGCAGCTCCCACGCGCGCGTTGTAAACAAGCGTCAGAAAAGTCATCTGCGTTTCACGCGAGAAGCGCCGATCGATGCTGAACTGCACCTGTTCTCGCTGGCCTTTATTTGCGTCGGCGTTAACAGGAGCAACAAACTGTCCGCCCAAAAGCAGCGTTGCGAGCGCGAGCTTCTTAGAGCTCAGATCGGGTATCTCGATCCACTGCGCCGAGCTTCCGACTCGGCCGCTCTTTTCGTCACGAACGGCAACTCGCACCTGGTACAGCCCCGGTTTCAACGGCATCTTGTGACTGTAAACGACCGACGGATTCTTCGCGCCGGCAGACGATGAACGGTGGGCCACGTTGAGGCGCGTCTTAAAACTGCCCGCGGGTTTTCCCTGATCGTTGACAACCACGCCGGCGAGATCGACTGCCGCGGAGTCTTTTGCGTCCGCGCCGTACCCTAAAACATCTGTCGGCACTTGCGTCGCCGCCGTCAGCACTGGACCAGAGTTGGGAACGTCTACGAAGCTGACCGAGAGTGTTGTAGGAATGCCTGTACGAGCTGAAGGTGCCGACAGCGCCGACATCAGCGCGGTCTCCACTCGCTTCGCCGGTGTCGAGTTATCGGAAGGAGTGGCAGCGACGGCGGTCGTGTCCGCAGGCTTGTCGTCGGTTTTCGGCTTCGTGCCGAAGAAGCCTTTCGCAACGCGAACGGTCAGATCGGGACGCCCGACAACGCTCACCTCCACGCGCCTGAAATTCGGTGACTTCTGTAAATCAGTAGTTGGCCGCCATGCGAACAGGTAATAATTTGACGTTTCTCTCAATGCTTCGTTGACGGCGGTCGCCAGGGGCGCATTGAAGAACGCCTTGCCGCCTGTGTCGACTGCAAGCGCGTTCATGCCGTCCTGTGAGGCAGCCAGCTCACCAACGTTTGCTCGGGAAAGCTGACCGCTCGGATCGGCGAGGTTACTGCTTGCGTCAGTCGCACCGACGAGCCCGCGCGCGTCCAACGAGTAAACCACCATTCCGCCGCGCACCGCGGCATCGGCGATGCGCGCTATTCGATCCGCGTAACCGGTGGAACGATCGTTGACAAAGAACCCGTCCGTAATGAAGAAGACGACTTTGCGGCCGGCGGACTGGCCCATCGTCCGCATCAAGCTCTCGAGCGTGGAAAGCGTGGCGCCCGTAACTGATTCACTCTGCCTGACCAGGATGTTAGCGCGGTCCTTAACAACACGACGCGCCGTTTCGCCGGTCATTCCCGTGGTTCGCCGGCGCTCCAAATTCGGACCGCTGGGTGTCGGGCCCAAACCACCGGGAACGCGGACGTTGTTTGCCTCGAGGAGTTTCGTTGCGAAGTAATCGAGAGCTGAACTGTCGCCCTGCTCAATCCGAATCGCCTGGTATTCCGTCATCGGAACTTGTTCCTGGTCGCGCACCAGGTACGGTTTATGATTCAGACGATTCACAGCCGCGCGCACGACCGGCTTAACATCCGAGAACCGCTGGAGAAACCCGATTTGCCCACTCGGCGAGACAACGGCAACCTGGTCTTCAAGCGTCATTTCGCGGTCGACGAACTCGAGGATCCCTTTACGCGTTCGGTCGACACTTCCGGGACTTAAATGGAGGTCGTCGATGAAAAAGATAATCGAGCGGCCGCGGTACGAACGACCGGTTTCCGGTGGCGCGGGCGGCTGACCGCCTTGCGCCACTGACTTTTCAAGCTGCTCCTCACGCGCTGTTCCGGCGGCGACCTGTTCGAAGAAAGTCGGAGTAACAGGCTGACCGTCAACTTTGAGGACAAACTGATCCTGGCGCAGGCCGTCGACAAACTTCCCTTGCTTATCGACAACCACGACGCCCGTCTGCACGAGCTCGGTCGTGATTCGTATCGTCTCGTCGACCGGCTCCTGCTGCTGTTGCTGTTGCGCGAAGCCGATCGGCAGCGAGAGAGCTGTGGCGATGATGACGATGAAGATGACTGGGCGAAGACTCATTGATACTCCTTGAGATTTATGTGTTCGGCTGACCCGCTCTGTGATATTACTAATACCACTACGCGCTCCGTCTATGAAGCGACGAACTTTACTTCACAAACTTTTCCTCGATCCTGGCGGCGCCAATCCGTGTTCCTGATGAGTGCTAAGGAGCTAGAACATGCAAATCCGATTACTCGGTAGTCTTCTGGTCCTGTGTCTGATGCTCGTTGCTGCTAAAGGTCAGACGTCACCTTGCGCCAACGGACAAGAAAGCGGGTTGCCGTTGCCCAGCAGTTTTCTCCCGGCGAGACTTCCCGAATTTCAGGCACAACTCAAAACATTTCTCACCAACGGAAAATATCGCACTCTGAAATGGTGTGAAGACAAGACACTTCGCGATACCGGACCGTTTATCAACGGCACGTCGTACGGCGTTCACCCTACCGTCAAAATCTATTACTCGCCTTCGGTAATCACCTGGCTGTTGAAGCGCGATCCGAAAGTGATTCCTGACGGAGCGATGATCGTGAAGGAGCAGTATTCGGCGCCGGCAGCGCGGTACCAACTCCAGCCGCCGAAAGGAATAAACGGTTGGACCATCATGATCAAAGACAGTAAAGGAGCGCAGGACGGATGGTACTGGGCGGAAATCTGGGACGCGCAATGCGTTGACAATAACAATCCTCCGTTTGCGTATCCGTACACCGGCTTCGGTCTCTACTGCGTGAGGTGTCATGCGTCAGCCGAGCGAGAGCATACGTTTACGTATTCCAAGAACATCAAGGGCTTCCCGGGCGATCCCGATTCTTACTTCGTAGATCTCTCGTGGGCATCCGCGCCGGTCAGCTCGCATGCATCAGGTCCGGCGCAACCGTGTGGCGACGCAGCCGAGAGCGATCGCGATGTCGCCACCGCCGGTCACAACACCGACGCCACCGATGTACAGGAACAAACGCTCCTGCGCCGGATGGCGTCGTTGAAACCCGCGACTCTCGATCCGAAATTCGTCGCCTTCTATAACTCCATCGCGCCAGTGCCGCTCGACAAAGTGCAGAAGTTTCCCGGCGAGACCTACGATCATGTCGTTCCATCACCGTCGCCGAATCCCAATGCTTTTCTGACTTCCGATCAGTGCATGGGCTGTCACAGCGGCGGCACGTATGGAAACGTAATGCTCTACACCGGCACGAAACAGGCCGATGGTTCAACTCCGCAAATGAACGTCTCACCGTACGGCGAGTGGCGCTGGTCGCCGATGGGCCTCGCCGGACGCGATCCGATCTTCTACGCGCAACTGGACAGTGAAATTGCTTTCGTCAAGGAATTTTTCAAAGACGATCCGGCGAAGGTCGCGGAAAATATTCAAACGATTCAGAACACGTGTTTCAGGTGTCACGGCGTGATGGGCAAGCGCCGTCTCGATGACGATCACGGCGGGCCGGGCAAGGGCAATTTTGATCGCGATCTGGTTTACGCTACTTACGATACGAAACCGGCACCCAAAGACGACAAAGCGTACATCTACGGCGCGTTGGCCCGTGACGGCGTGAGCTGCATGGCGTGCCATCGCATCGTCGAAGATAAAATTCCGTTCATCGACTTCCTCAAGAACAAGATCACCGGCAACTTCACGACAGGCAATCCGGCGGAACTATCTGGACCATTTCAGGATTCCGAGATCGTGACCGATCCGATGAACAATGCGCTCGGCATCAAGCCGAAACACGACGCCTACATCAAGAGCTCGCGCATGTGCGGCAGTTGTCACACGATCAACCTGCCTTTGATGGACAATCCGAACGCCGATCCCAACAAGCCGCACCTCGAGCAGGTCACGTATCTCGAATGGCTCAACAGCGGTTATCAAAACGAAGTCGGCACAAATTCGAAAGCGCAGAGCTGTCAGAACTGTCACATGCCGACGAAGTACGTCAATTCGAAAGGCACGCTCAACATTCCATTGATCCAACAGCCGATCGCGTTTATCGAAGACACGCAGTATCCGCAGACCGGCAATCGATTACCGGATGAGAAGATTCGCGTTCGTTTCCGGGAGAAAGGTTTTGCGCGGCATCAATTACAGGGTGTGAACGTCACGCTGTTGGAAATGTTTCGCCAGTTCATGGCGCCTTATCCGTCGAACGGAAACAAGATGCTGGCGAACGTAATTCTCGGCGTCCGGCAGATGGATTACATGTCGGGGTTTGATGACCTGTCGACGTCGATTGATGCGTTTGTTCAGCAGGCGCAGAACTCGACCGCGGAAGTGTCAGTGTCGGAGCCTGCGATCGCGAATGGGAAACTGGTCGCGGACGTGAAGGTGACGAATAAGACGGGTCACCGTTTGCCGAGCGGTGTTGGATTTCGACGGGCGTTTTTGGAGTTTCGTGTAATTGATGGCGATACGGGTAAGACTGTCTGGTGTTCAGGTTGCACGAATGAGCTTGGCGTAGTCGTGAACGGCGCGGGTGGTGAACGGCTGCGGTCGGAACTATTCGACGCCTACACGGATGGGACCAAACCCGCGACGCTCGGTTATCCGGCTGAGTGCAACAACGCCGTTCCTCAGTATTACCAGCGGCACTTCTTCTGGGATCCGCAGAAAAACACTGGTTCTGCGATCACGCGGCAGGATCAGGTCCAGATCTACGAGGAGTTGAACCTGAATATTCAGTGCGCGATGACAACGAGTTTTCTGCGTCGCGACTACCAGTTGAAAGACAACCGGCTGCTGCCGTTTGGCTGGACCAGAACGGGTCCGCTCAATCCCGACAAGACGCCGTACATTCCCGCGGCTTATCTCCATGAAACGTTTCCGGTCAACGTTGGTGGCGATCCGTCCTACGCGGATGGAAGTGGAACGAGTGTGGTGAGGTATGAGGTGCCATTGAATGCGTTCCGTGGTCGGAACGTGACGGTGACGGCAACTCTCTATTATCAGTCGATCCCGCCCTACTTCCTGCGCGATCGCTTTACCCAGGCCCCCAACTCCCCGGCCACTCAACGTCTCTACTACCTAACCTCGAACCTGCAAACGAAAGGCACCCCAATCGAAGACTGGAAACTCCAAATCGCCAGCGCGACTCAGGAGGCTGCCGTGCGCTAACAGTATGCCGCTCATCAAGGAAGTTTCGCGGCAAGGATGTCGACGCGTTCGATGGTGGGGGGTTGAGCCAGGAGGTCCGGGGCTTTTGACATCAGGGCTGCTGCGACTCTGCCGGTGAGATGGGCCTGGCGGCCGGACTCGTTGGGGAAGGCGTCGAAGATGCCGAATGTGGTTGGACCCATGCGGATCGCGAACCAGGCAGTCGTTTCTGGTTCCTCCTCAACGATTGCCAAACCACCCTTCAAAAACTCTTCCATCTCCGCCTCTTTTCCAGACTTCGCCTCGAGACGAACAAGCAATGCTACCGTAACCATGATCAGTCCCTCCCCTTCAACATACTCCGCTAATCATCGCCGTCTCTGCATTGCAACATGAAAACCTTCACGATGACAACTGGATCCGCGGTTACGATTAATACCACCTGAACACGCGCAAGATGTTGGAGAAATCGTCGGTCCAGATGTCCGCTTCCGCTCGGGCTTCGAGCGGGCGCCAGCGGGGGTTCTGGGCCAAAGTTTCAAACGCAGGTGAGTGCTGCGCCATCACGACCCACTCAGACGGATCCTTCGCCTTAACCACGTTCATCTCGCCGTCGACAATACTCATGCTCAGCGCACCGTTGTGTTTAGCCACACCCGCAAGCACAGTGTCGAGTTTCAGACTGCGGTTGGAAACATGAAACGCTAGCATCCCTCCTGTCGCCAGTTTCGACGTGTAAAGCGCAACCGCTTCCCGCGTCATGAGGTGAATCGGAATCGCGTCGGAATTAAACGCATCAAGAACAATCAGCCCGTAATGATGATCCGGCGCATTCTGCAATTGCAGACGTGCGTCGCCTAAAACGATTTTCGTGCGGCCGGCGGCGCAGTTCTGTAAGTAACTAAAGTACTCCGTCGTCTGCGCGATGCTGACAACCGCGGGATTGATTTCGTAGAAGGTCCAATCCTGATCGGGCCGAGCGTAGCAGGCCATCGATCCCGTTCCAAGCCCGACAATGGCGACATTGCGCGACGCAGGATAAGAATTGAACGCCTCAAAGATCTGCCCCAGCGGGCCATCGCGATGAAAGTAAGAAAGCGGCTCACGCTGAAGGTTCGGGTCGACGAACTGACGGCCGTGTACTGTGTTGCCATGGTAAAGAATACGAGTGTCGCTCGGCGCATCGAACCTCACACTCAACGCGCCAAAGAAGTTGCGCTCAACATGCAAGGTGCGGTTTTGTGTTTCAGCGTAGACGACACTTCCGAGCAAGACCGCGCCGATCGCGAGTGCAAACCGCACCGGCCGATTGCGGAAACGGTGATTGATGATCACCAACGGAATTCCGAAAACGATCGCGACACCCACAACCTCGTTAACGTCGTAGCGAGCAATCAGCAGCGCCAGCACGACCGTGAGCAGCCCTATGCACGCCGGCAAAATCAGATCGAAACGATCGAACAAAGGTTCCTCGTCACGCTGTCGAATCAAACACGCCACCACAACCAACAACGGATACTCAACTATCGTGTCGAAGACGGTCGGCGCGATTAAGGTGTTGAAGAGCCCTCCCAACATGCCTCCGACAGCGACACACAAATAGAATTCAGGGAGACGTGCAGCAGATGGTCTATCCGCGGCCAGGTTGTGATGACAGAGGATCGCGGCGACGAAGAAGAACGCGAGATGCAGCAGAACGATAGCCGCCGTCGGCTCAGTCGCATTTGCCGCGAGCACTAGCGTGAGCAGCAGGGCCAATCCACCGAGCGCGTAACTCGCCAGTCGTCCAGGCGCGAGGTTCCTGCGCGCGAACGCAAGCACGAACGTCACTAAGTAAAGAGCCAATGGAATCGTCCACAACAAAGGTGTGGGCGCGATTTCAGTCGTGATGTACGTCGTGACGCCGAATAACAGACTCGAAGGAATAAACGCCAACAGCACCCAGTAAAGTCGCCGCTTGAGCGAAACCGGAGATTGACGATCGTTCAGCGTTTCGTCCGAAGCGGAGCCTCTCACCACAATCGAAGCGGATCGTGACGATCTCCACAGCACAAGAACACACCCTAACGTCAACGCCGAGAACACGACGTACGCCACAACCCAGAGGCGAGTCTGAAAAGTCAGACTGAGATTTGGTTCCAACAGCAGCGGATAGCTGAGCAAACCGACGAGACTGCCTGCATTACTGACCGCAAACAGAAAATAAGGATCGTTTGCTGAAGGATGTCCGGTACGCGTAAACCATTTCTGTAGCAGCGGGCTCGTAGTCGAGATCAGAAAGATGGGCAAGCCGATCGCGGTGAGCAGGTAACCAAAGAGCCACAACGCGGGATTGTCTCTCGCGTCCATTGGACCAGCGTTTCCGAGAACGCTGAGAGGCAAATACAGACACGAAACAAGAAGGAGCGTGACCTGCAACACGGCCTGCTTGCGAACACTTATCCAGTTCGTCGCGGCCAGAACATACGAATAACCAGCCAACAGCAGCACCTGAAAGAAGAGCATGCAGGTGTTCCAGACTGCCGGCGTCCCTCCGAGCCGCGGCAACAGCACCTTGGCTACTACGAGTTGAATCCAGAATAATAAGAGAGCGCTGAGGAAGATCGTGGCGCCAAACAACAGAAGCATCGGCGCCGGCAGCGTCTTGAGCAACGGAGGTCTCATGTATGAGCTTGCGCGCGGCAAGCTTTACAAAGACCACGCAAGTAGTCAAATCCGTGTTAGCAGAAACACCGGTACACGAAAGCTCAGACGCGTTTCAACGGAACGTAACGCGGCGTCCACATCTTGTTCGCGATCGACGGTTCGAGCGAATCAATACTCGCCGGCGCCAATCCGGTTCGCACGGCTTCAGTCCCCACCGCCAGGGCCACGCGACGTGAGATCTCTCGTACCGCATCTAACGGCGGGAACAGTGGACCATCAGGATCACTCAATGCCGGCGAGAACTCGCTCAGAACCCGCGCGGCGGCGGAGAACATCGCGTCCGTTACTCGACGCGCACCAGAAGCGATCACGCCGAGACCCACACCCGGGAATACGAACGCGTTGTTACACTGACCGATCTTAATCAATCGTCCGTTATAACTGACCGCCGGAAATGGGCTGCCTGTAGCGATCAAGGCGCGGCCATCAGTCCATTTTAGAAGGTCCTCAGGCGTCGCCTCGCTCTTGGAAGTCGGATTCGACAACGGAAAGATCACAGGACGCCCCACGTGCTTACTCATCGCACGCACAACATCTTCGTTGAAAGCTCCGTGCTGACCCGACGTGCCGATCAGGATCGTCGGCCGAACACCCTTCACCACGTTCAGAAAATCCACACCGGCGCCTGACACCACCGGACGTGCATATTTCTTTTTCGAGCTTTCGAGATTAGCTCGCCCGTCATGTACGAGCCCGTTGCTGTCGACCAGCCATAACTTCTGTTTTGCATCGTGCTCACTGCATCCCGCCTGGACCATTGCAGCGACGATCTGATCACAAATGCCGATCGCGGACGAGCCGGCGCCCAGAATCACGATTCGTTGTTCCTCGAGACTCGAGCCGAGGAGTTTCATCGCCGCCAAAAGCCCCGCGACTGTCACGGCGCCCGTGCCTTGAATATCATCGTTGAAGGTACACAGACGATCGCGATAGCGCTCGAGTAACCGGGCGGCGTTGTGCTTTGAAAAATCCTCCCACTGAAGCAGCACTCGCGGAAACTTCTCTTTCACCGCCTCGACAAACGCCTCGATGAACTCGTCGTACTCCTGGCCTCGCACCCGCGTGTGACGCCAACCCAGATAGAGTGGATCGTCGAGCAGCCCCGGATTGTCAGTCCCGACATCGAGCATTATCGGCAGCGTCAGGGAGGGATGAATTCCAGCGCAGACTGAGTAAAGCGAGAGCTTTCCGATCGGAATGCCCATCCCGCCGACACCCAGGTCGCCCAACCCAAGAATGCGCTCGCCATCAGTTACAACGATGACCTCAGGCGAGCTCGAGGGAGCGTTGTCGAGTATCGCGGAGATTTCATTCCGATGAGGATACGAGATGTATAAACCACGAGGCCGCCGGAACACATGGCTGTACTTCCGGCAGCCTTCGCCGACTGTCGGCGTGTAGATGATGGGCATCATCTCGCCGATGTGCTGCTGCACGAGCCGGTAAAAGAGCGTTTCGTTGCGATCCTGCAACGCCGTGAGAAAAACATAGCGCTCGAGATCGCTCTCTTTTCGTTTGTAGTTTTCGTAGGTGCGGGCGAGTTGCTCATCGACCGACGAACAGTGTGATGGAAGCAGTCCCAGAAGCCCGAACTCACGTCGCTCGTTTTCGGGAAAAGCGCTGCCCTTGTTGAGCAACGGGTTGTCCAGCAGAAGTTGTCCCGTGAGACTGGTTTCGACGACACCTTCACTTCCACTCGCTATTGCAGAGCTCATGACTTGTTTTCACCTTTGGAACTGCTTCTACGTCGCCGCAGTCCGATGAGTCGCGTCACTTCATGATTTGAAGCGTGATAGTGACTACAGGCATTACGCCGGCGCTCTTGTTGTACGAGACCCAGAATCCCTCCGACTCATAGTGGACCATCCGGAACAACGAACCATCAGGTCTTTGCAGCAACGTGCCGGCGCCAACGACGGCCCGGACATCAGGCGCGCCCACACCGCCGGAGTAATCAGTGGAAATCGTCACGACCTTCTGAAAGGCGTCGTAGACGATCTGTGCCGTCTCGTTTTGCGAGAAGACATAGTAGTCCTGTTCGTTGCTCTTCATCACCGGCTCGCCCAGTTTTGCTCTGGCTTCAGTCGCCGTCATGCCGAGCCGCACGCCGCGATAATCCCGGTACGTCGACTGTTGTATTTTCGAGTGGCTGTGAGCGGGTTTCATTGCCGGCGCCGGGCTCTGGCCCTTCGCGACCGTACCCAGCAACAACAGCAACAGCACGCCAATCAAAAAATACATCATCTCAACGTAGCCAATCCTGTGTTTTCCTTCGCTGTATCTCATTTCAATCACCTCCTCCGAGGCTTTTTGCGATCATGTCTGCGTTTCCTGCGAAGCTCTTGCCGACGGCCCAGAGCTGTCCTCCGGCGCGCACCTGAAGCACGATCTGATCGAGCGGCCTGCGCGGCGGACCAAACATCACCTGGCCCACGCGGGCGTCGAACGCGCCTTGATGGCACGGACACTTGAGACATCGACTCGGAGCGTCGAACTCCACGGAACAACCGGCGTGAGAACACCTTCGACTGTAGGCCCTGTATTCGCCCTCGCTGGAGCGCACGAGCACAGCCGCATCGTTTCTGCCTGGATAGTTGAAATAGAGGCCGGACCCTGGTAGCAGGAACTCTGCGCCGTCGATCTTCCGCGGAGGATAAGCCACCATCGAATCTTGCGCCGGAATCGCTTTAGCTAACCCGGGCCCGGCCAGCACCAGACCCGCTGAAGTCAGCATCAGATCGGTGCAGAAAGTGCGTCGAGAAGTGTGCGACTGTTCGTCTGCATCACCTTCGTCGTAAGCATTCATCTTGCACGCTCCCTCCATGGAACGGTTGCCGAGCGTTGGTCCACAAAAAGACCATGCCTGAGGAAGCGCAAGGTTCGTGCCGGGAAGTGTCAGGATAAATGCTGCAAAACAAGGGCGTACACGCTGGCGCGCTGCGAGCTTTCCCGCTTTAATTGGTGAACTTTCCCCAGTCGCCCGAGGAGCAATTATGGACATAAAACGAATGATCAACGGCGGCGCGCCGCAGTCCGTGATTCTGATTCGACTCGCCGTAGGTGCGGTCTTTCTCTCGGAAGGGATTCAGAAGTTTCTTTACCCTGCCGAAAACGGCGCCGGTAGGTTTGCAAAAATCGGCATTCCCTCGCCCGAGGTGACGGGTCCGTTTGTCGGCGTCGTCGAGATCGTATGTGGCGCATTGATCCTGATCGGCTTCCTGACGAGGTTTGCCGCGATCCCGCTGATCATCGATATGCTGGTGGCGATTCTCTCCACCAAGGTTCCGATACTGCTCGGCTATGGCTTCTGGGGATTCAGTCTTCGAACCGTTCCGTACTACGGTTTCTGGGGAATGCTTCACGAGGCGCGTACGGATCTCGCCATGCTGCTCGGCTCGATCTTTCTTCTGATCGCCGGCGCGGGCTCGTTGTCAGTCGATGCGAGGCTTTCGTCTCGTGACTGAACATCGCGGCAAGCAAAAGACTCCGCTGCGAAGTTTGGCGTGGCTCTTTTTAAAACTTGGCACGATCGCTTTCGGCGGTCCCGCTGCGCACATCGCCATGATGGAAGACGAAGTCGTTCGTCGCCGTCAGTGGCTGAGTCGCGAAGAATTTCTCGATCTACTCGGTGCGGCCAACCTCATCCCTGGACCAAACTCGACCGAGATGGCGATCCACATCGGCCATCGACAAGCAGGATGGGCCGGGCTGGTCGTCGCCGGCGTTTGCTTCATTGCTCCAGCCGCATTAATCGTCACCGCGTTTGCCTGGGCTTACGTTCGTTACCGCGCGCTGCCGGAAGTCGCCGGCATTCTTTACGGTGTGAAGCCGGTGATCATCGTGATCGTGCTGCAAGCGTTGTTCTTACTCGGCCGCACGGCGCTGAAGACCAGGTTCCTGGGGGTAATTGCAGCCGTGGGAGTGGGGCTCACGTTGGCGGGAATTCACGAACTGCTCGTCCTCCTCGGCGGAGGCGTGAGTGCGATGGCGAAACGGCTGCTCGTCGAACGGAGACACAACTCGATTTCACTGTTCTCGACCGGCACGTTAGCCATGTTATTTCAATCCTCGGCGCCGGCGGCGGCGTCGTTCGGACTATGGCCTCTGTTTCTCTTCTTTCTGAAGGTGGGCGCAGTGTTGTACGGAAGCGGTTACGTGTTGCTGGCTTTCATTCGCGCCGACCTGGTCGAGCGCTGGCATTGGTTGACTGAGTCACAACTGCTGGATGCGATCGCGGTGGGCCAGGTCACTCCTGGACCAGTGTTCACGACGGCGACTTTCATCGGCTACGTGCTCGCCGGCACACCCGGCGCCGCTGTTGCGACGATAGGAATATTCCTCCCGGCTTTCGTCTTTGTCGCTTTGAGTGGTCCACTGGTGCCGCTGATTCGCCGTTCTGCTACAGCCGGAGCATTTCTTGACGGCGTTAACGCCTGTGCGTTGTCGCTGATGTTTGTGATCACGTATCTGCTGGCCCGTTCCGCAATCGTGGACGTGATAACGATTCTGATAACGCTCGTCAGCATCGTTCTTCTGTTTCGATTTCGGATCAACTCGGCGTGGCTCATTTTAGGAGGCGCGATTGTGGGATGGGTTTTCTCGCGCGGCATCTGAGCCGAACCCACAACGGACGTGACGCATCCGTTGTGGGCTTGGTCCAGTAAGAACTTACTTATCCAGCAGATACAGTCGACTCGCATGGCTCGGGACACCTGACTGATCGAGAACGAACAGCATGTAGATTCCCGGAACTGCCTGCGCCGGTAACTTCGGCGCTCGAATCCGGATCTCACCTTTCTTCGCCGCGCCTTTTTGTTGAAACGCAAGCTTAACGTAGCGATCACCAGTCGTCAGACTGTGTGTATTGTGATCGCTCCTGAGCATCACCACTGACGAGATCTGACTGGCGTTTCCGCCGAGAGTTATGTCGAAGTGCCCGCCATAGGAAATCTCTTCCGGAGCCTTCGTTATAACCGGCCGCGTAGCGCGGGTGCTGTCCGGTTTGAATAGATACGGTGGAAAGAAGAGTTGCCCAACAGGGACGCCGAGGTCCGGATCTCCTCGCGGCAGCAGACCGGCAAATGAGCTAAGCAGCGGAAACGATGGATCGTCCGGTCGAACGAGCGCTTCACGATTCTCACCGGCAAAAAATACCGAACCATCGGGAAGTAAAGTCGCGGTCCCGTGCAGCCCGCGTGAAACCGTCGTCCTCGCTAATTTCGTGATCGAGCCCGTGGCCGGATCGAACATCTGGAAGTGAAGACCTTCCTTTTCCTCGTAGGTACATGGGCGTCCGTCGACGTTGCAGTTCGGCGAACGATTGATTCCTTGTCCGATCAGCACTTTTCCGTCCGGCAGCAGCACTGCCTTCGTTGTAGACAGCGGTTGGAGAATGCTGCCGACTATCCTCCAGCGCGGATTTCGATCGGTGAAGTCGATGGCTTCAACGGTTCCGGTCTGGTCTCCGTCAGCGTTCTGGCCGGAGATCATGAACCACTTGTGTGACACTGTGTGACCTGCGCCGTCGATCTCGATCAGGCTTGCTGTGGGACAGCAGTAGGGCCTCACTTCCGATGCCGTATCGACGAGCGTCCAATGGTTCTTCGCGGGAACATTTCGTTTCGGATCCTTCAGAGCTGCCTGCACGTCGAGACACCAGGTCGTGCCTTTAGTGAAATCAGGAGTGTTCCCGCCGACGCCAAACCGGGCACCGCCGGGAATCGTTTCGGCGCCGTAGTCTTTCTCGCCATCGAACGTGCAAACCACCCAATCATCTTTGCGTGGGCCTGTCGGGACCACCTCGAGTTGCGGATAGAGCGGAAAAGCCATTCGCGCGTTTTCAAGCGCGATGTTTCGGTCCGTTGTCGGATCGTAGATTTCCGGCACTACTTGATTCACGCGGCTAGCCGTAAACGCCGTGTCGCTCTGCGAGATGTTCAGCATGCCCTTCGACACTCTGTTCGGATCCGGCGGTACTGTGTTGTCCTGGTCGAAGCCGCCGGCGACCAGAATCATTCCGTTTGGCAACGCGATCGCCGAAGGGTACCAACGAGAGTATTTCTGATCCGACGCTTCCGAAGGCTGCGTGCTTTGCTGATTCCGTGGATCGCAACCCGGATAGAACTGCGCCGCCGGATTCTGGCCGAATAACTGTATGCCGAAAGGATCGGCGGCCCAGTTGGATCTCGTGCATGGTTCGCGTCGCGGAATCCACGTCTCCGTCTCCGGATCGAAGACATTGACCTTGTAGAGACCGTTGTTGCTCTGCATGTCGTGCCCGCCGAAGACGTAAACCCGTCCATCCGCCAACGTCACGCGAGCGTTGCAGTACGTGTTGTAAAACATCCCTTTCGAGTACCCGTTTTCAGCGAACGCCGCTCGGTTCAACGCAAAGTCCGCCTCGTCCAGCAAGGCCGTGTGAAACTTGCCATTTGTCTTGAACGCATCGGGATGACCGGTATCAAACAGCAACTGTCTCTCCATCGTGCGATTCGCCACGATGCGTGTCGGCACGCTCTGACTCAAGCCCTGCCGCATCAGATAGCCGCCGTACGTGAGTCGCTGAAACGAATCATCCGCTGAGCGGTTGGTTCCGAGTCCGAGGAACGGATCGAATCCGTGCAACACGTCGCGAAGCGAACTGTTGAACTGAAGTCCCGGCGTGGTAAAGGCGCCTCGCTGTATCGCGAGATCTGTCAACGCAGGATCGGCCACGTCATTCGGTGTGTACTCCGGAAACCTTGCGTGAAACAGAATCTTGGGGACCGGCGAATTTCTCTTCCAGACCAAACCCATGTGAACTGCTTCCGCGCTCTGCATCGGGATGAGCGGCGAGACCTCACCGCACGTTGCGTGAGGACAGTTTGCGTTTGGATCGGGGAACGTGCTTTGAGCGCCGACGTGCACGTCGGTACTGAGCAGGCTTGCAAGTGCGAGAGCAATGACCAGGGCGAACGTTACTAAATACGCAGGTTTGCCGAGGAGTACGCGTGTGGTTGATGGGTGCTTGTTTCCTAACGACGCTGAAGCAGTTGATCGCAAGTGTGGCATGACTTTTCTCCCGAGTTGTTTCCGAAGGACGCGTAGCTTAAATGTCGGGATGCGGGGGAACAGTCTGGGCGAGACGCTTGGGAGGTAGTCAGGGGGAATTGGTTACGTGCTTTTTACATCATTTCGCACGTCAGCGCCACCTCTGAGGATGGTAAGATACGCGGTCCGCTGCCGGATCATTCACATATGCTGAAAACCTTTGACTGTCCCAAGTGCGGAGCGCCAGTGACCTACGAGCGTTCCTCGGATCCTACCGCTGCGAAACCGACATTACGTTGTGATTATTGTCACAGCCAGTTGATCGCCCCCGACGAGCTCGCGGGCCAACCTGCGAGAGTAGTCCGCATTCAACTCGGCGGTTTGAGCGGAGGCAAGTTTCCTAAACGGCTCTGGCTGTTGTTGGCGATTCCGATCGTCGTTCTGATCTTCGTCGGCCTGGCCGCAGTCGGCATATTGGCGCCGGCGTTTTATGCCGTGAGCCGTGCTGTCAAGGAACCGGCTGTCAAGGAGTCTGATAGTCCCGCCCGTCCAACTGTTCTCAAAAAAGAAACTGGCAACGCCTTCGCGACGGTGTTGCTTGATTTCGGAAGCGAAGGAATCGGCCCGGGAATGTTCAAGGACGCGCGGAGTGTCGCCGTCGATGCTGCTGGACGCATCTATGTCGGCGAATACACAGGCGGACGGATTCAGGTCTTCGATGCGGACGGCAAGTTCCTAACGCAATGGACCATCGGCGATCGCAAGACGATCCTGCGGGGGCTTGCCGCGGATCGCAAAGGGACGGTCTATGCCGTTCACGGTGGAGGTATCAATCGTTATCGCGGCGAAACGGGAGAGAAGCTTGGACAACTGGAATACGAGCGATCCGGTTTTGACGACGTCTCGGCTGCGGCAGATGGCGGACTAGTAGCCGCGTGGCATACCAACAGAGACGACATCGTTCGGTTCGATGCAAACGGAAAAGTCGTGAAGACGATTCCCGCCGCGATCAGCAGCGCCAGCGGCGATTCAGAGTTGAGCATGCGTGTCGCCGTCGATGGATCGGGTTACATCTATGCGCTCGGAATATTCAATACCGCAGTCTTCAAGTTCGCGAGCGATGGAAAGTTCATGACTCGTTTTGGCGGCACAGGCGATCAGCCGGGCCAACTTCGTGCGCCGTATTCGATCGCCGTGGATGGGCTCGGCCGCGTCTACGTTGGCGACATAAAAGGCATTCAAGTCTTCGACGCCGATGGACGATATCTCACGATCATCAACTTGAAAGGCGTCGCGTTCGGCATGGTCTTCAACGACAAGAACGAGCTGTTTGTGGTCGCGCGCGACCACGTGATCAAGTATTCAGTTCCAGCGCAATGACTTATCAAACCTGATTGGACCAACACCTAATTTTCACCATCAACACTGTAAAACTTTCCTATTGACAGCCAAAAAACATGAGAGTAGAGTCCGCCGTGTTCTGACGTTCCCCGTTTTCGTAGCGAGTTCCCCCGACACTCACACGTCAACGAATCCGCAACCGCATCTCGCCCTGTTTGCGTGGGAATCCCGGCCCAGTTTTGCATAGCATCAACGTTTCGCTGTCCCTCCCAAAACATCAGTCTGCGTTCGTAAACTGCCGACCTTATAGCCACGCTCGTCAGTAGCTGACGAGCAAGGAGGTGTAACGCTATGGCACAGTCGGGTTGGAAATCTCTACTTCCGATTGCCCTGCTTCTCGTTGTTGCCGGTCCTATTCAGGCCCAGGTCACCACTTACTACCTCCATCGCGAAAACTCAACGGTCGTCAGCAGCAACATGCAGCTCAAGACTGCCGGCCCTGATGCGTCTACGCTGACGCTGCAAACGATAGAGTTGAGAAATCAACCGGCTGGTGAATACGTAATCAAATCGTTTGAGACGCAGGCAAACGTTCCCAACATCGCCGGTGTCATTCCCGCGGGCTCCTCATTCCTGTTCAGGATGTACATGGACAAGACCGCCGACGCAGGCGCGATGCAAGCTTTAGTCAAAGTCTATAAAAACAACACCTCCGGCGCGCTGGTTTGTAATGCGCCTGGTCCGTCTCTTAGCACAACCCGTTTTCTTTTTACTTTTTTATGTACTACACCTTCCGCGGTTACCTTTACTGCGTCGGATCGCTTTTTTGTGTGGGTCGGAGTGAATCTGAGTACCGGCCCGGGCAGCACGCGAGTGAAAGGCGAACTGGCTATCGAAACAGGTTGGGACTCGCGCCTCACCGTTACGCTTCCAACAGCGCAACCAAACATAACAACCCTGACGCCATCCACCGGCTCGATCGGCACTTCAGTAACTATCGCGGGATCGAACTTTGGAGCGACACAACACCTGAGTACTGTTCGCTTTAACGGCGTTACGGCCACACCTACAAGTTGGTCCAACACGAGCATCGTCGCGCCGGTGCCCGCAGGCGCAACCACTGGTCCCGTTGTAGTTACAGTGAGCGGCGTTGCCAGCAACGGAGTCACTTTTACAACGACCTCGGGAAGTATCGCCGGCACTGTCACTCGTGCCGACAATGGTCTGCCGATCAGCGGCGCGTTAGTAGAAGCGTTGCAAGGCGGAATCGTGAAAGGTTCGGCTAACTCCCTCGGGGACGGCACGTATTCAATCGCCGCGATGGTTCCCGGAACGTACGACGTCCGCGCTTCGGCAGCCGGATTTGCGACGCAGATAAATTCAGGCGTGACGGTCGTCGCCGGCTCGACGACAACTTCGAACCTGGTGCTTCCGCCACCGGGAACGATTCTCGGCCGCGTCACGCAGATCGACGGAGTTACTCCGATCGTCGGCGCGATCGTGAAGGTCTTTCAGGGTGCGAACCCGGTCGCGAACGTCACTACAAATCTCTCGGGCGACTACACCGCCAATTCTCTCGCACCGGGAACTTACACGGTCCAGGCGTCGGCTTCCGGCTTCAACACGAGCATCAGTCCCGGAGCGACGGTAACTGCAAACAACGACACCACCGTTAACTTCTCGCTGACCGCGGCTGCTAATAACAATCCGATCAAGTACGTCTACGACGACCTCGGACGTCTGGTCGCGGTTATCGATCCGGCGGGAGACACTGCGCGTTACACCTACGACTCGGTCGGCAACCTGCTGTCGATCTCGCGGCAAAGCTCAAGTCTGGTTTCGATCCTCGAATTCACGCCGAAGTTGGGATTGGCCGGCACAGTCGTAACCATCTACGGCACCGGGTTCAGTCCCACTCCGAGTGGCAACACGGTAACTTTCAACGGCACAGCGGCGGTTGTCTCTTCGTCTTCAGAGACGGAGATCGTTACCTCCGTCCCGGCGGGCGCGACGACGGGATTGATCTCCGTCACGACCTCCGCTGGATCGGATTCGAGCGACGAACCATTTGTCGTCGGCACGAATGGTCCAATCATCACGGGCTTCACGCCGAGTATCGGCACGTCGGGAACAGCCGTGACCGTGACGGGACAGAACTTCGAGCCTGTACCGTCCAGCAATCGCTTGAAGTTCAACGGAACCGTGGCTGACATCACGGCCGCGACAGCTACGTCGATCTCCACCAGCGTTCCGAGCGGCGCCACATCCGGACGCATTTCAGTGACGACAGTCATCGGCGAAGGCGTGAGTGCGGACGACTTCTTCATACCGCCTTCGCCGTTCACGGCAGCCGACGTCGAAATGACGGCGCGAATGGCCATCGGTGAAACGAAACTCGTCACCATCAACACCGCAAACAAGATCGCAATGGTGCTGTTTGACGGCGTCGCCGGTCAGCGAATCAGTCTGCAAATGACTGGCGTCACGATCAGCAGCAGTGCGGTAACGGTGCTGAATCCGAATGGGACGACTTTCGCTTCCCTCAGCAGTGTCGGAACGAGCGGCGGCTTCATCGACACGCAGACACTCAGCACGACCGGCACTTACACGATCGTCGTCGATCCCGCGAGCACCAACACGGGCAGCCTGACGCTCAATCTCTTCAACATCGTGAACGTCGCGGCGACGATCACTCCC